>SIBE01000030.1 GCA_009695265.1 Pedosphaera sp.
CATGAAAGCCGCGTAAAGTCTATGCATTCCAGTGTGAATCAGCCGATGGCGCGTGACCACCAGTCACCGCCGGAGGCGGCCAAGCTTTCCAGAAGCAGGCTTGCGAGCGGCGGAGACGAGCTTCGAGCCTCCAGCTCGCGTCTCCGCCGCTCGCCACGCGTAACGGACTCGCCAGCCTGCTTCTGGAAAGCGCCATTCTCACCCACAGATTCTGCTACAGACCCCCTTTTTACCGCGGTTCACAATTTGAGTGGTCAGGTGGAATTACCGTCGGACTAAAGGAGGAAACGATCAAGCCGTCCATGCCGAGGGCTTGAGTGGAATCAAAACTTGACCAACGAAATCCTGCTGGCTAGTTTTCTTGCATGGTTTTAAATGTTGAACAGGTTGTGCCGGGTCTGGTCGTCGTAGAAGACGATGCTGTGGGCTCTTGTCGCATTTGAAGAAACTTTCGACAAAAACCCACGGCTGGAGAACGGTCGTGGGTTTTTAATTGCCCCGCGCCGGCAGCCGAACTGCAAATTCCTATGAGTAAAACCGTTGAATCCACGAAAGCCAAAGCTTCGCCCACCACGGAGCGAGCCGAGCTAGGCCGCCCTATGATGGGCAGCGAAATCCTGGTTGAAGCCTTGGAGCGCGAAGGTGTCGAAGCCATTTTCGCGTATCCGGGAGGCGCGAGCATGGAATTGCATCAAGCGCTGACCAAATCCAAGCGCATCCGCACGATCCTTCCGCGGCACGAGCAAGGAGGATCATTCGCAGCCGAAGGGTATGCACGCGCTACTGGCCGCGCCGGCGTTTGCATGGCTACCAGCGGCCCGGGAGCGACCAACCTCGCCACCGCGATCGCCGACGCTTACATGGATTCGATTCCGCTGGTGGCGGTGACAGGACAAGTCCCGCAGGCGATGATTGGCAAAGGCGGGTTTCAGGAGACCGACTTTTTCGGAATGACGCTGCCAATCGTCAAGCACAGCTATCTCATCACGAACATTGCCGACATTCCTCGAATCGTGAAAGAAGCGTTCCACATTGCTCAAACCGGACGACCTGGACCGGTGGTCATTGATTTCCCAAAAAATATTCAGCAACAAACCGCGCAGCCCATCTGGCCCAAGGAGGTGCATCTGCGCGGTTATCCACCGCCCAAAACGGCGGATGATATTGTTCTCAACGAGATCATCGGGCTGATCGAGAAAGCGGAGCGGCCGGTGCTTTATGTTGGCGGAGGCATCATCTCCGGCAACGCCAGCGAGGAGTTGCGAAAGTTTGCCGAGGCTGCCCAAATTCCAGTAACCACGACGATCATGGGTTGCGGTGCTTTTCCCGAGACGCATCCGCTTTCGCTACGCTGGCTCGGCATGCATGGCGCCGCTTACGCAAATTGGGCCGTCAGCGGCGAATTCAAAAGCCGCGTCAAACCAAGCGATCCCCTCGAAAAGATTGCTGATGGCGCTGATTTGTTGCTGGCCTTCGGAGTGCGTTTCGATGACCGCGTCACCGGCAAAGTGGAGAAGTTCTGCGAAACCGGCACGATTGTGCATATCGACATCGACCCTTCCGAGCACAACAAAAACAGGCGAGTTCAATTGGCTATCGAGAGCGACATTCTGTCCGCCCTGAAACGTTTGAACGGCATGGTGAGCGAGCGGCCTATCCAAAAGAAATTCTTGGCCTGGCATCAGCAAATTGAGGCCTGGAAAGCGAAAGCGCCGCTGGGCTACCGGGTGACAGACGAAGTCATGAAATCCCAGCACATGAAAGATCATCTGTCTGGGAAATCGAGTGAGGTCATCCTGCCTCAGATGGTCGTCGAGATGTTGTATGAACTCACCAAAGGCGAAGCGATCTTGACGACTGGTGTGGGTCAGCATCAAATGTGGGCCGGGCAATATTACAAGTTTAAATTCCCCCGCCAACTTCTGACCAGCGCGGGTCTCGGAGCGATGGGCTTCGGCTACCCGGCGGCGGTCGGAGCGAAAGTTGCCTGTCCGGACAAGCAGGTCATCGACATCGATGGCGATGGTTCGTTCCTCATGAACATTCAGGAATTGGCCACGGCGCATATCGAAAAGATCGCGGCGAAAGCAATCATCCTGAATAACCAGCACCTCGGAATGGTTGTGCAATGGGAGGATCGCTTTTATGCCGGCAATCGCGGCCATACTTACCTAGGCGATCCAGAAAACATGAAGCAGATCTATCCGGACTTCATTGCCATGGCGAAGAGCTTTAATGTGCCGTGCGAACGCGTCATGTATCGGAGCGATCTGCGCGCTGCCATGCAGCGAATGCTTGACTCCGATCAGCCTTACGTCTTGGACGTGGTCACGCCTTACACCGAACATGTGCTGCCTTTCATTCCAGCCGGCAAATCGGTGGCGGAGATGATCTACTGACCGAGAGACAGGCCGCGATTCTTATTTTGCGGAGCGCGCCTCTCCTGGCCGCAGCAGCAACGACTGGTCATGAAGGTTCGAAAGGCCCAGCACGAAGATGAAGACACGTATTTTCTCAGCGATGGCTCTGATCCTTATCGCGTCGGGTCTGCTTCTGAGTCGCCAACGGATTAGCGGTGCGCGCGCTCCATCGGAGGCGGCAACCCACTTCGCGAAGTCGCTGGCTTCTGCGTCGGCAGAAAAGGCGGGGATGGACCTGGCTGGGGGCAAATGCATTGGAAAAGGGCCTGCCCTGCTGACTGCCTTACCGATGAAGCCGGAGGATTTTTCGATCGTTGTTCCATACGGTGCCGTCATCGGTGGTCATGTCACGCCAATCGATCACCAATACTTTTCCCCAAGAGATTACAAATCGCCACGCGATGCTTATGAGGTCTATGCGATGGCGGACTCTCGCTTAGTTGATATTCAACCCAGGATCAAAAAGGAGGGTACCGAATATCGGATGGTCTTTTCCATGACTTGTACCTTCCTCTATTACTTCGATCTGGTGACCAGCCTTGCTCCGGAGATTAAGGTTCTCTATGACAAGAGCAATCGTGGGCACGTCGATATTCCCGTCAAAGCAGGCCAACTCGTCGGCCGGATCGGCGGACAGACCCTCGATTTTGCCGTATGGAACACCGAAAAACCGCTCACTGGCTTCATTGTTCCAGATCACTACAAGGCGGAACTCTGGAAAATCTATACTGCCGATCCCCTGGATTATTACACGCCGGACCTGAAGGCTTTTATTGTTTCCCGCTACGTTCGGACTGTGGAACCGCTTTCCGGAAAGATCGACTATGACGTGGATGGTCGCCTGGTCGGCAACTGGTTCTTGGAAGGGTCCAAAGGCTACGGCGGAATGAGAGGCGAAGGAAACGGAGAGTATTGGAAAGGACATCTTTCATTTGCGCCAGAGGTCTATGATCCGACTGCTTTCATTGTATCGATTGGCGATTTCAACGGGAACGCAATGCAGTTCGCAGCAAAAGGAAATACGCCGCAACCGGAGCAGGTGTCGGTGGCAACAGGGTTGATCAAATACGACTTGGTGCAGTGGTCGTATGAAAAACCCGACGGCTCATTCTGGGACCGAATATCGCTCGTGAAAGGAGTGCGGCTTGTCGAACAAAATCAGGTCCTGGGATGCGTGCTTGTCCAACTGATCGAAGATCGGAAGCTCAGGATGGAAGTCTTCCCCGGCAAGAGGAGCGCGCAGGTGCCAGCATTCACCAGCGCCGTACGAAGCTACACGCGATGAATGGGTGATCTCCGCTCCACTCCCTCATTCCAACTCGCTTTGAACCTTAGCTTAATTCGCTGGTTCTTTGGACCTCTGACTGCGCTGGTTGATCATTACAGATTCCTCCGGGTATGCGCCTCACTCGCGCCTCGTCAGAGATCCAAATTCCTGCGCCACTTAATCTAATCTTGAAAGCCAATTGGAATAAGATCATCAAATGCCTTCGGTGACTTCACAAAGCGAATCATTGGTTCAATATCTGCGCAAGGCGTCACGGATACTGGTGTTTACTGGAGCGGGAGTTTCGACAGGGAGTGGGATTCCTGACTTCCGCGGCCCCGAGGGGATCTGGAAGCGTCGGCAGCCTGTCTATTACCAGGACTTCATGGGCTCCGAAGCAGCGCGCGTGGAACATTGGGATTACAAACTGGAAGGTTGGCCTGCATTTCGGAATGCTCAACCCAATGCGACGCACAAAGCCATTCGTCAACTCGAAGCAGCGAGCAAACTACTCATGGTCGTAACGCAAAACATCGACGGTCTCCATGCCAAAGCTCGAACTGAGCCGGAACGTTTAGTGGAGCTGCACGGCACAAACAGTCTGGTTGAATGCCAAACCTGCCACTGTCAATTCGACCCGACGTCCTATTTCGAAGATTTTTGCAAGTCACGCCGCCCGCCACGCTGCGAATGCGGCGGCTTTCTCAAGCTCGCCACGATCAGCTTTGGTCAAAGCTTGCGCCCGGAGGATTTGCACCGAGCGGAAGAGGCAGCCCGCAATGCCGACCTAGTCGTTGCGCTGGGTTCGACATTATCTGTGTACCCCGCGGCTGAGATCCCGTTGCTGGCGGCACGCCATGGAGCGCCTTACGTGATCGTGAATCGTGGTCCGACTGAGCACGATGGCTTTCCCTCAGTCAAATTGCGCCTCGAAGGAGATGTGTTGGAAATTTTTCCTCAAGCCGTGAGCGCCGCGCTACCCCTATCCTCCGAAAGGTTGTGAAATTTTTAGGATAGAGCTGGGGCTCGTGGGATCGCAGGGAGAGGGCTTTGGGGTGAAATAGGAATTGCTGGAGCGATCTCCCAAATCAGCGCGTAAGAGTCACGCAGGCTGCTGAACACACGTTGATCATTGATACATCAAATCTCATCCCAGTCTGCAACATGTATGATACGAGAAATCGCTGATCGCCGCCTTTACGCGTGGAATTTGCCACGCATAAAAATATTACGCGCTGATTTGGGGATCTAACGGGATCTTGACATCAGTAATCGAGTGCGGGGATTCTGGTCTGCAGCTCCTCACATTATGAAGTCTTTAAATCGTTGGCCCTCTTTTCTGACTCTCTCGGTGGCTTGCTTGCTGGCGGGCCTAGGTGTTTGCCAAGCGCAGGAACCGGAGTTGCAGGTCGGCGTTGCGAAGGTGGACATTACGCCTGAATATCCAATCCGACTCACCGGTTATGCCGTGCGGAAGACTGAGTCTGACGCGGCTGCGCAAAAGCTTTGGGCGAAAGCACTGGCCATCCGCAGCGGTCAAGAGCCAGCGGCCATTCTGATAACCGTCGATAACTGCGGCGTCTGCGCCAATGTCACCGAGGAAGTCGCCACGAGGCTCAAAGCAAAGGCCGGAGTAGATCGCGAACGATTCGCCGTCTGCTCGTCTCACACGCACACAGGACCGTGTCTCGTCGGGTTCGCGCCAAACATTTTCGCCATGCCGATATCCGATGAGCAACAATCCACGATCGTGCGTTACACTCAGGAATTGACCGACAAGATCGAGCAGGCGGCCCTCGCTGCGATCGGTGACCTTCGTCCGGGAAAGCTCGACTGGGGAAGCGGCAAAGTCGGGTTCGCTCGCAATCGAAGGACAGCAGGCGGCCCTGTCGATCACACGTTTTCAATGCTCCGCGCGACTGATCGGGAAGGCAATTTACGAGCGCTTGTGGCCAATTATGCCAGCCATTGCACAACGCTGGGCGGGGAGTTCAACAAGGTCTGCGGCGACTGGGCCGGCTATGCTCAAGAGTTTTTGGAACGAGATCATCCCGGGGCCATCGCGCTGGTCACGATTGGTTGCGGGGCAGACTCGAATCCGTTTCCTCGCGGCGGCCCCGATGGCGGCTTGAATCTCGCCAAGCAACACGGGGAAGAGATCGCCACGGAAACACAAAGGCTTTTGGGACAAAAGCTCACGACTCTTCGCCAGCAACTCCGCTGTCACGCAAAGCGCATCAGTCTTCCGTTTCAAAAACATTTCACACGAATCGAATGGGAAGAGCGCGCCCAGAAGAGCGGCATAGTCGGCTACCATGCCAAGAAGAATTTAGCCCGACTAGACGCCGGGGAGACGCTGCCGACAGCCCTGCCTTACATGGTTCAGACCTGGACCTTTGGGAACGATTTGGCGATGGTTTTTCTCTGCGGTGAAGTCGTGGTGGACTACTCTCAGCGCCTCAAGGGCGAATTCGATTCGGGTCGGCTCTGGCTGAACGCTTATGCCAACGATGTCCCGTGCTATATTCCTTCCCGACGGATTCTGCAGGAAGGCGGCTACGAGGCCGAGGACTCGCTTTGGTATTATGACCGGCCCGCGCGGCTTGCTCCGGAAACGGAAGACCTGATAGACAAGACAGTTCATGAGCTGCTGCCGAAAGAGTTTTTGGTCGATCCTAAAAAGGCCGAATTCCCTCTCGCCAAAACCCCGGAAGAATCCCTGGCTTCGATCCGGACGAAACCTGAGCTAACTGTTGAATTAGTGGCGTCCGAGCCTTTCGTCACGGACCCGGTGGCTATTGATTTCGGCGCCGACGGCAAGCTCTGGGTGGTCGAGATGCGCGATTTTCCGATGGGCATGGACGGCAATTGGAAGCCGGGCGGACGGGTGAAAGTTTTGGAAGATGTGGACGGCGATGGCACGTACGACAAAGCAACGATATTTCTGGAGGGGCTTCCATTTCCAACCGGTGTGACGGCCTGGAAGAAGGGCGTGCTCGTGTGCGCTGCTCCGGACATTCTTTACGCCGAAGATACCAATGGCGATGGCAAGGCTGATGTCGTTAAAAAACTGTTCACCGGTTTCGCGACGGAGAATTATCAAGCCCGTGTGAACAGCCTCAGCCTTGGCCTCGATAATTGGATTTACGGAGCGAACGGGCTGATCGGTGGGATCATCCGCACAACGGGACGTGCTGATTTGAACGGGAGTATCGTTAGCCGGGAAATCAATATCCGAGGACGCGATTTTCGCATCCACCCGGACTCGGGTGAATTCGAAACTGCCGCCGGCCTTAGTCAGCAAGGGCGTGTTCGAGACGACTGGGGCAATTGGTTTGGCTGCGATAACAGCACTCTTCTGTGGCATTTTCCGCTTCCCGATCATTACGTCCGACGCAATCCAAACGCCATATCACTTGCCTCGCGAGTCGCTGTGGCGAACGATCCGAACGCCAATCAGCTTTATCCGATCAGCCGCACCTTGAAACGTTTCAACGACCCTGACAGCGCCAATCGTGCGACCTCGGTTTGCGGGCTCGGAATTTATCGAGACGAACTTCTCGGGGAGGTTTTCTATAACAACGCATTTGTTTGCGAACCAGTCCACAATCTCATTCATCGCTTGGTGCTATCCGAACATGGCGTGAACTTTTCGGGACGGCGCGGACCGGACGAGCAGCAGTCCGAGTTTCTCGCTTCGACGGACAGTTGGTTTCGTCCCGTGCAGGTGCGGACTGGGCCCGATGGCGCGCTTTGGGTCGTGGACATGTATCGATTCGTTGTTGAGCATCCGCGGTGGATTACGCCGGATCGTCTTAAGGAACTCGACCTTCGAGCGGGCGATGACAAAGGGCGAATCTATCGAGTGTTTGCAAAAGGAAAAAAGCCGCGACCCATTCTCGATTTGACTAAGCTCAGCACGGTGGAACTTGTCGGTGCTCTCAACACTCCGAACGGGGTTGAACGTGACCGCATTCATCTGTTGCTTCTCGAACGGAAGGACAAGGCGGCGATTGGTCCGCTTCAGGTGTTGGCCAAGGAGAACAGCAGGCCGGTTTGCCGAATTCAGGCGCTGGGGCTATTGGATGGCTTGAGAGCCCTCACTGAGACGATAGTGACCGAGGCGCTCCATGACCAATCTCCCGGAGTCCGCGAACACGCGATCCGGCTGAGCGAACAGTTCATCAACAGCACAGTTATCCAAGATTCCCTGCTGAAGCTGATCAGTGACGAGAGCCCTTGGGTTCAGTTTCAGTTGGCCCTGAGCTTGGGTGAAGGGAAGGATCGTTGGGCCGGTCGAGCTTTGGCTGAGCTGGCAGCGAAGCATCGCTCCGATGCCTGGCTGAACGAGGCCATACTCAGCGCGGCGAACGCCCATGCAAACCCGATCTTGGAAGCAGTTCTCGGTGATTGTCAAAAGACAGCCACTGCCTCTGATTTGATTCCGGCGCTGGTCAACACGGCGGTGGCGTCGGAGGATCAGGAGAGCGTGGACAAGGTTGTGGTCAGTCTAACTCCAGTCGCGGGACAATCTCTGAAAGGGTGGCAGTTAACCGGGTTGGCCAGTTTGCTCGATGCCCTCCAACGGAAAGGGAAGAGTGTGGACTCGCTCAACAATTCAACGAACCCGGAAGTGCGATCGGCGGGCGGAAGGATCGCCTTGATCCTAGCCGAGGTCGTGCGGTTCGCCGGGGACGAATCCATCGATGAGTCCGTCCGAGAATCCGCGATCGTTTTGCTCAGCCATCGTCCAGCGAGCGAAGAAGCCGATCAGCACACACTGCTTGGCATTCTCGAATCATCCGCATCGCCCCGCTTGCAAAGAGCGACTCTGCGAGCGTTGGCGCGCAGCGTGAGTTCCGAGCTGGCTCCGCTGTTGCTAGCTCGCTGGCAGCGCTTTTCGCCGCGTCTGCGGAGTGAGATTCTCGATGTCCTGCTCCGTCGTGAGGAGTGGACGAGCGCGCTTCTTGAAGGCATTGCCGCAGGAAAGGTGATCTCTCGTGAGCTATCGGCGGTCAGTCGTCAGAAGCTGGTGCGGCATTCCAGCCCTGCGATTCAACGCCGCGCATCATCATTGCTGTCGGAGCGCTCTCAATCGCGTACGTCGGTCGTGAAACAATATCAGGTTGTTCTCGACCTCAAAGGCGACCCGGCTAATGGCGTGGCGCATTTCACTCAATTGTGCGGAAACTGCCACCGGATGCGCGGACAGGGAAATGCCGTCGGCCCAAGCTTGGATGCTTTGACTGATAAGAGTTCGCAGTTTTTGGTAACGGCGATTCTCGATCCGAACTCCGCTGTCGAGGATCGTTTTATCAGTTACGCGGTCGAAACTCGCGACGGCCAATCTCTGTCGGGAATCATCACCGATGAAACCGCCACCGGCCTGGTGCTCATGGGTGCCACTGGCACACGTCAGACGATCCTTCGCAGCGATGTCG
Organism: Pedosphaera sp.; assembly: GCA_009695265.1. GTDB lineage: Bacteria > Verrucomicrobiota > Verrucomicrobiia > Limisphaerales > SIBE01 > SIBE01. The sequence goes on from SIBE01000030.1 coordinate 9,129, forward strand.
TGGAAATTAAAGCGTCCAATCTCTCGATGATGCCCGAGGGTCTTGAGCAATACCTCCCGGCACAAGCGTTGGCCGATTTGATAACGTATATCCAGCGGCCTTTGCCATCGGCCAGCGTCCCTTGAACGTCGATTCAGCAAAGGCTCTTGTGAAATCGACTCATCATGTCCTGGTCTTCGTGACCGCGCCGGATATCAAGACAGCTCGCAAGCTGTCCAAAGCGGCTCTGGAAGCCCGTCTGGTGGCTTGTGCCAACCTTCTTCCCAAGGTTGAATCTCATTACTGGTGGCATGGCAAAGTGGAGTCCAGCACGGAAATCCTCATCCTGTATAAAACAAAAGCTGCTAACCTCGCGCGGTTGGAAAAGCTCATTGTGTCGAACCACCCGTATGACACGCCCGAGTTTGTGTTTGTGCAATTGTCCGGCGGGAACGATCGGTATCTGTCTTGGATCAATGAGAGTCTTCAGGGGGCAACCTCGCTTGATCTTTTGCCCAAGGACTTCGGTTAAACGTTTCACTGGTCTCGCTCGTGGAAGATCGGATCGAGCGGACGATCAAAGCAGCGCCTTCTCCACAATTTTGCCACCTTGATTCGTCAACCGGACGTCCAGCCCTTTGAAGTTGTAGGTCAGTTTGTGGTGGTCGAGTCCAAACAGATGGAGCAACGTCGCGTGAAAGTCATTGACGTGGGTGCGATCTTCCACAGCGTGCCAACCGAATTCGTCGGTCTTTCCGACAACACATCCGCCTTTAACGCCTCCGCCTGCCATCCACAGGCTGAAACCAAAACGATGATGATCGCGGCCAGAATCAGGCCCGGGCTTCTGATTTTGAGTGATCGGCGTTCGCCCGAACTCCGTTCCCCAAACCACGACAGTGTTGTCCAAGAGACCACGTTGCTTCAAGTCTTTGACGAGCGCCCCGATTGGTTGATCCACTATCCGGCAGTTTTCGTCGAGGCCTTCGCGAATGCGGCTGTGATGATCCCATTTCCGATGGAAGATGCTCACGAACCGGACGCCTCGCTCGACGAGCCGACGGGCCAGAAGACAATTTTGAGAGAAGCTTCCAGACTCGCCGGTTCGCTCAGTCCCGTAAGCCGAGTGGGTTTTCGGGGCCTCGCTGCGCAAATCAATCAATTCCGGCGTGGTCATCTGCATTCGAAAAGCAAGTTCGTATGACGCGATGCGGCTGGCGATTTCCGGATCGAGGACAGATTCATACTGGCGTCGGTTGAGCCGTTTGACGGCATCGATTTGAGCGCGCTGCATTGCCGGGGTGACACCGGGCGGATTCGACAGATTCAACACCGGCTCGCCTTGGTTGCTGAAAAGCACTCCGGCGTAATTGGTCGGTAAAAAGCCACTTCCCCATGTGCTCGAGCGCGAGACCGGGCCGCGGGCGGTCATCAGAACGACGTAGCCTGGCAGGTTAGCGGATTCGCTTCCCAGCCCGTAGGCTACCCAGGCGCCGGCGCTCGGACGACCCGGCGTTTCGGTACCGGTGCTGAACAGAATCTCGGCTGGCGCGTGGTCGAACTGATCTGTGTACATCGAACGAATGAGCGTGATATCGTCCGCGCAAGATCCCACATGAGGCAGCAGTTCGGACATCTCCATGCCGCATCGTCCGTAATTGCGATACGGAAAATGGCTGCCCATGAGCAAAGATTGTTCAGGCTTGATGAACGCAAACCGTTCATTCTTGAAGAACGAATCCGGCAGCTTCTGCCCCGTCATTTCGTGCAGCTTCGGTTTCGGATCAAACAGTTCGATCTGGCTTGTCCCGCCAGCGAGGAAAATGAAAATACAGTTTTGAGCTCGCGCGGGAATCTGCGGTGGCCTGGGCGAGAGAGGATTTGTTTGGATGGCTTCCTTCGCGCGGAGGGAATCTCGGCGCAAGAGGGAAGCTAATGCGAGCGAACCGAGCCCACTCGAGGCGCTGGTCAGAAAGCGCCTTCGAGATAGGAAAGAAGGGTCTTGAATAAATTTCATGGTCGGCCGGTTATTGGCGCGTGATAAACTCATCCAGGTTTAGTACTGTGCGCGCCAGGCCAATCCAGGCTGCCGCCTCAGCCTTTTCGATTCCGCCTGGCAACGATTGCTGGCCAAGCATCTCCTCAACTGACTCGGGATTGCTCCTGCACAAGTTCAGTTCTTCCGAGAATAGGGCCTCCATTTCCGCTACCTCTTGACGCTGAGCGGGACGCGCCAGACACAGCTGATACAAGTGATCGATGCGGTCAGCGAAATCGCCATCACACTCCCGCAGAACGCGCCGCCCCAAGGCTTGTGCCGCTTCGAAAAAGGCAGGGTCATTCATCAGCGTCAGAGCCTGAAGCGGCGTGTTCGAGCGATCGCGACGAACGCAGCAAACGTTGGCATCCGCGCCGTCGAACATCATCAGCATCGGAAAAGAGAAAGTGCGTTGAACATTAACATAGACTCCCCGGCGATATCGATGTTGACCTGGGCTGGGTTCCATGAACCGTTCGTTCTTCAGCTCTTTTAAGTTGGACAGCGCCGTTGGCAACGGTGGTTGAAAACTCGGCCCACCCACCTCGGGATTTAAGAGGCCACTAGCGGCCAGTGCAACGTCTCGAACACACTCAGCTTCGAGGCGCAGCCGGTTTTGACGCGCCAGCAACGTGTTGCTCGGGTCCCTCTCGATCAACTCCGGACGGTATTGGGAGCTCTGGCGGTAAGTGGAAGAACTGACAACGAGCCGGATCATCGACTTGCGACTCCATCCACGCGCGATGAATTCCGTGGCGAGCCAATCGAGGAGTTCAGGATGAGATGGACGGTCACCTTTGACGCCGAAGTTATCGACCGTGGGCACCAGGCCTTGTCCGAAGAGATGTTGCCATATCTGATTGACGGCCACGCGGCTTGTGAGGGGATTTCGCGGATCGACAATCCACGTTGCCAGATCAAGGCGATCGGCTTGGTGGCCGCGCAACTTCAGTGGAGGGAGAAACGCGGGAGTAACAGGTTCCACCTCGACGCCGTTGCGGAGAAAATCGCCCTGTTTCTGGACATACGATTTTCGTGGGCTGAGGTTCGCCGCGATGACGATGGCTTTGTCGCTCGGGGGCAGCGGCCTGTTATTGCCCACCTCATCGCCAACGAAAAGCGCCATCTTGAGCTTGGCGTAGTCGGAATCCATCGCGCGAAAATATTTAGTCAACTCAGAGCGCTGTTCGCGCGTCCGCTGATCTTTTGCGACAACCAGAATTTGTTGAATGGACTCGGGCAAGCCTTGGCTCTGCTTGGCTGTTTCCTCCCATTGCTGCTGTTTCAACGGCAGGACTTTGTTCTCATAATCGGCAACGGCTGCCTGAGTCTTGCGAAGCTGCTGGTTAAAAAGACGCGTCGCTTCCTCGTATTCGCGAACGTATCGTACCGGCGCTGGCGGAGCGGGGGTGCCGGCGTCTTCGAGGTTGTTGAAGAACGCGTACAATTCGTAATACTCACGTTGCGAGAGCGGATCGTACTTGTGCGAATGGCATTCTGCGCAACCGAACGATAAACCCAGCCATACGGTTCCAGTGGTGTTTATTCGGTCCTTCACTGCTTTCACCCGATATTCTTCCTTCACGCCGCCAGCACCGGCGTTGTTTGACAACGTCATGCGGTGAAAGCCGGTAGCCAACTTTTGCTCGTAGTTGGTGCCAGGCAAGAGGTCTCCGGCCAATTGGAAGAGAGTGAATTGGTCGAAGGGCATGTCGCGATTGTAGGCATCAACAACCCAATCACGAAAACGCCAGGCATCCGGTCGGAACTTGTCATCCTCGTAACCATCACTATCTGCGTAACGAGCCAAATCGAGCCAATGCCGCCCCCACCGCTCTCCGAAATGCGGAGAGGCCAGCAACCGGTCGATCAGGTTGTCGTAAGCCGCGGGGGCCTCGTCGTTCACGAAGTCGCTGACCTCTTGTCGGGTCGGGGGCAAACCCAACAGATCGAGGCTCAGACGATGAATCAGAGTGGAACGATCGGCTACTTTTGCGGGAGGAACATTTTCCTTCTCCAACCTCGCCAACACGAAAGCGTCGATCGGGTTGCGGCCCCACGACTGAGCATGAACCCTTGGGACGAGCGGACGTTGCGGAGGCTTGAACGACCAATGGTCAGGGCCCCTCGGTTTGTCGGGTTCAGTATCGGCTGGCCAGTTCGCTCCTTGATCAATCCAGGCTTTCAGCAGATCGATTTGTTCGGTTGAAAGCCGATCTCCCATAGGTGGCATCTTTATTTGGGTCTCGTTCGCTCCGGTCACGTAGCGAACGACGAGACTCTCCGCCTGATTTCCTGGCAAGATGACAAGTCCGGAGTCGCCGCCTTTCATCGCGTGATCTCGACGATCCAATCGCAATCCGCTTTTTGTTTTGTCCGGGCCATGACACTCATAGCATCGCGCGGCCAAGATCGGCTTGATTTCGTTAGTGAAGTCGATCTTTCGTTGCACCGGAGCTTCCAGTTTCGAGGAGACGGCAGAGCTGTCAACGGCGGGAGATCCAAGGCAGTCCATCTCAGTCGTCGCTCGCAGAGCCAAGAGATAGACAATGAGGAACCAGGTGCTTTTCATTTGAGTCGCCTAACTACTATCACAAAGCTCGATCGATTCAAATAGGAACAATTCAATTCCAGCAATTCTCGAGAACTGGCTTCAGTCTTGTTCATACTATTTTTGTTGCGTGTTTGCACGGAGGTCTCCAAGTTCACGTTGAATCAGCGAGTTTATTGCGACTCGCGGATTACTGGCAGAGAAGGCCTGCCGAAGGTTCCGATAATGTACATCCCGGATTTTTCTCGGTGAGAAGAAAAATGAATTTCCCTGATTGCAATCGAGTGCGCTTTTCTGTCAGATGAGCGCGCTCGGCGTGGATACGGATAAAAAATAGCGCGACAAAATAGTTGAACATGGAAAAACTGAATGATGCATTGGGCTCCAATCCACGCGCCGCCGCCGCACGATAATTCCGATGGATTGAAACAGGGGAGTTGGAAACCTAGGGCAACCCGGAACTCAGATCAGAAATGCCGCAGCTCAAGTCTCTTGGCTGGTTGCTCGGCGAGCAAGAAAGATTTGACCTGATAAGTAAAACAAGCATCTTAGAAAGCGCGACCACTTCCTCGAAACTGCCATCAAGGAAATCAACGCATCGACAATGCCAGATATCAAACCGATGAAAGTCATTTTTGAAAGCGAGACTGAGATAGGCAAGTGTGAGGACGGTTTGATTAAGGAAACTGTATCCGAACGCAATACGAGCGAGCTCTGGACGATCTACGCTCACACGGAAGCTTCGGTATCGGGGACGAAACGCATGCTCAAGATCGAGCAGCGCTGCTATCTGCGCCGAGGAGACGAAATTCCGGATCAATCCTGGGTGAAACCCGAGGTGATCTTGGAACCGGCGTTAGATTCCGACGTGGACATGCTGGCCATGATCCAGCAAACCCATGAGCACTTCATTGTAAAAGCTCTCAAGCAGTTTCCCGAGGGCTGTTTGGTGCTCGCGTGACCCAGTTCGCTTTGCTGCTTTGGCGGGTGCCTCAGAACCTATAATTCCACTCCGGGCGGGAATACCTTTTCTTTACAAGTTCATCGATGGCTCGCCACGGGATTGTGTCGAGAGCCCCTGTTATATTCCATGCTTTCTTCAGGCACTCCTTCACCGGTGCCGGAGCGATTTTTAGGTTCACCAGGAAATCTGTGTGAGAACGATTCTCCCGGTAAGACGGTTGCTTGGAAGGGATGGGAAGCAGTTCTTCGAGAATCGAGAGATCGAAATCCAGCAAGAAGGTCCCGTGAAAAATCAGACAATGGCGCTTTCGTCGCTGGGCATTCCCCGAGAATTTGAGTTGATGGATGGACAAATCTGTATGGCCCTGCACCTCCACGGGTCGCATGACGACAGATTCGATCGCTTCCTTGTGCGCTTTCATGATGAAGGTGTTGGTTTGCGTAATACTGAGCAGCGGACCTGCATCCCGTATTCTTAAAACGAGGGAATAGTTTAGACACCCGGGGCCTTGGACAACAGTGCCTCCCCCGCTGCATCGTCTCAGCACCGGAATTTGCTTTTCCCGGCAGACGCCGAGATGGACCTCCTCACTGGCTTTGTTTGCATAGCCCAAAACAACGAAATAATCCTTCGGTTCCCAGAAGCGGAGGATCTCATCTTCAAAACCGCTTTCGCATAAATCGATCAACGCTTCGTCACAAGCGAGGTTCGCTTCTGGGGAAGGCAAGGTCAGCTCAAGGCATTTCATTTGTGAAGTCAGGATGCTAGTCTATTTCCGGTCGATTGCGAGACCATCAAGTTTATCTGGCGAGCTTTTTAATCGATGAAAAAGTAGTAGGCAACTAAGGGCGAATCCCTTATCCATACGCCGACAAAAAATGAGATCCAGACAAAAAGAGACCGACAAAAACTCGCCGGCGGCCAGCGATCGAAAGGGAAAATCACCTCGCGACAAAGATCGCAATGGCGAGGGAACCCAGAAGTGGTTCGAGTCATTGGAATTTGTTTTAGAGTATATCCTGCGGAACCAAGGTTCCGAACGGACGTCGTTCTTTGTGGACCGTCTGCTGGGCAGGCTGCGCGAGTTGGGAATCAAAGTTCCGCCCGCAGTCAGCACTCCGTATGTCAACACAATCCCCGCCGAAGAAGAGACGGATTATCCCGGCGACCGGGACATTGAACGTCAAATCAAGAGTTACATTCGGTGGAATGCGATGGCGATGGTGGTGAACGCGAACCGCGAGCACAACGGCATTGGAGGACATATCTCGACATTTGCTTCCTCGGCGACTCTTTACGAGGTTGGCTTTAACCATTTCTTCCGAGGTGGCCATGGTGAGCATCCCGCTGATATGATTTATTTTCAGGGACACGCCGCACCGGGAAATTATGCTCGGGCATTTCTGGAAGGGAGATTGGAGACTCATCATCTCCAGCATTTCCGTCAGGAATTGGCAGAAGGAGGAGGTCTTTCTTCCTACCCGCATCCGTATCTGATGCCAGACTTCTGGCAATTTCCAACGGTCTCGATGGGGTTGGGACCGCTGATGTCCATCTACCAGGCGCGTTACAATCGGTATCTGCGCGCCCGTGGATTTTTGACCGGGGAAGAATCGAAGGTTTGGTGCTTCATCGGCGATGGAGAATCGGATGAACCTGAATCACTCGGCTCGCTCACTTTGGCCTCGCGGGAGAATCTCAACAACCTCATTTGGGTCGTGAACTGCAATCTTCAGCGGCTCGACGGCCCGGTGCGCGGCAACGGGAAGATCATTCAAGAGCTGGAATCCTTGTTTCGCGGCGCCGGCTGGAATGTCATCAAAGTCATCTGGGGTTCCGATTGGGATCCGCTATTGAAAGCCGATCACAAGGGACTTCTGGTGAGACGAATGGAGGAGGCTGTGGACGGAGATTACCAGAAGTACTCCGTAGAACCCGGAAGCTATATCCGAAAGCACTTTTTCGGAAAATATCCCGAGCTCTTGGAAATGGTCAACCACCTCACCGACGACCAGCTTCGCAAATTGCTCCGCGGGGGGCACGATTCCAAAAAGGTTTATGCCGCTTACAAAGCCGCCGTGGAACAAACGGGGCAGCCGACCGTCATTCTAGCCAAAACAGTCAAAGGCTACGGCCTGGGTGAAGCTGGCGAAGGCAGGAACATTACGCATCAGCAAAAAAAGCTAAACGAGAAAGAATTGAGAGAATTTCGTTCACGATTCCAAATTCCAATCGAAGACGACCAGGTCGCACAGACCCCATTTTATCGGCCTCCGCCCGATAGTCCGGCAACGAAGTATTTGCTCAAGCGGCGCGAGATTTTAGGTGGCTTTTTGCCGGAGCGCCAAGTGAAAGCCAAACCAATCAAAGTGCCCCGGTTGGAGGACTACGGCGAATTCTTGAAAAGCTCGGGCCGATTCGAGATATCCACCACGATGGCGTTCGTGCGGCTTTTGAGCACTTTGTTGCGAAACAAGGAAATCGGAAGGCAGATCGTTCCCATCATTCCTGATGAAGCCAGGACTTTCGGAATGGACGCCTTGTTCCGCGAAATCGGCATTTACTCGACGAAAGGTCAATTGTACGAGCCAGTGGATCGAGCGTCTCTGCTGTATTACCACGAAGCCAAGGACGGCCAAATTCTCGAGGAAGGCATCACGGAAGCAGGAGCCATGTCATCGTTTATCGCCGCTGGAACTGCTTACGCCAGCCACGCGGTGAACATGATCCCGTTTTACATCTACTATTCCATGTTCGGGTTCCAGAGGATCGGCGATCTCATGTGGCTGGCGGGGGACATCAAAGCTAAAGGCTTTTTGCTTGGCGCCACCGCTGGCCGGACCTCGCTGAACGGCGAAGGCTTGCAACATCAGGACGGCCACAGCCATATCCTGGCGAGTACGATTCCCACGTTGCTCACCTACGATCCAGCCTATGGCTACGAGGTCGCTGTGATCATCGCCGATGGAATGCGCCGGATGTACGAGGAAGGCGAAGAAATATTCTATTACCTGACGTTGTGTAACGACAATTACCCGATGCCAGCAATGCCTTCAGGAGTGGAGCAGGGGATTCTCAAGGGACTTTACAAGTTCAAACCCGGGGCCGACAAGAAACAACACAAGGCTCATATCCTTGGCAGTGGCCCGATTCTGAACGAAGCATTGCAAGCGCAGGAAATCCTTGCAGACCGGTATGATGTCTCCGCTGATGTCTGGAGCGCCACGAGCTACAAGCTCCTTCGAAACGAAGCTCTCCGAGTGAAGCGGTGGAATATGCTGCATCCTACGTCGCCGCCCGAGAAATCTTACGTCGAGACGTTGCTCGAAAAGGAGCAAGGCGTGTTTGTGGCGGTGTCGGATTATATGAAAATTGTCCCAGACCAAATCGCGCCCTGGGTTCCCGGAGGGCTGACGACTTTAGGTACCGATGGTTTTGGCCGAAGCGACACTCGGGATAGGCTGAGGCGCTTTTTCGAAGTGGACGCCGAGTTGACCGTCATCGCGACGCTCTATGCGCTCAGTCAAAAGGGAGTTTTGCCATCAAAGGTCGTCGAAAAGGCGATCCACGACTTAAAGGTGGATCCCGAAAAGGCGTTCCCTTTCTCTCTGTAGCAGTGCTGGCACTTGCTCAAAAGCTGGCTTTCGCCCGAGGGCAATATGACAGAATTTGCTTTATTGACATGAGAGGCCATTTGACAAAAGCTCCCGCGCTCAGTCAGGCGAGCGTGTGAGTTAGTTGGTTGTTTCCGACTCAACAAGCGCGCTTAAATACGGCATGCGACTCGAAGAAGTGAATTGAGATGACGATGATTTATGGACGTTAGACTTCCAAATCTTGGTGAAGGAACCGACTCGGGGTCGGTCGTTTCCCTATCGGTCAAAGAGGGCGACGTCATTAAGAAAGGGCAAACCATCCTTGAACTGGAGAATGAGAAGGCGGTCGCCCCGATCCCTTCGCCAGCCGATGGCACGGTTGCCAATATCCGAGTGAAGCCCGGCGATAAATTGACGGTGGGACAAATTATCCTGTCACTTTCGGAAGGGAATGGAGCCGAGAAAAAAGTTGAGCAAAAGGAATCCACTCCAGGAGAATCTCACCATTCCCCTGAAGCGCCCGCGCACGCCGAAACCGGAGAGGATCGATCCAAGGCAGAGGCGGCTCTCAAAACTCCTCCCGCAGGCATTCCGCTGCCCGCCTCACCATCCATCCGCAAAATGGCTCGAGAGCTGGGCATTGACTTGACCAAGATCCGTGGCAGCGAATCCGGAGGACGCATTGTTTTGAAGGACGTTCGGAGTTACATTCAGCGCCTTCAGCAGCTAGCTTTTCCATCGAAGGCTGTCGAGCCAGCAAAGCCGGCAGCAGAACAAATCGACTTTTCGAAATGGGGCCCAATCCATACGCAGTCGATGTCCACTTTGCGGCGCACGATCAGCCGTAGGATGCACGAATCGTGGACGACCATTCCCCATGTCACGCAATTTGACGAAGCTGACATTACAAAGCTGATGGAGATGAGAAAGCAGCTAAGCGCCGCCTACGAAGCCAAAGGGGCACGACTCACATTGACATGTTTCGCTCTCAAGGCAGTGGTCCAGGTTCTGAAGAAATATCCGATCTTCAATTCCAGCTTGAATGAACTCGCTCAGGAAGTTGTTTACAAAGACTATTTTCACATCGGGTTGGCCGTCGATACGGAAGCGGGTTTGATAGTGCCTGTGATTCGCGACGTGGACAAGAAGGACCTGCTGACAGTGGCCATGGAACTCAACCAACTGGCGGAGAGAGCGCGGGATCGCAAGGTAACTCTGGAGGAGATGAAGGGTGGCACATTTACCATTTCGAACCAGGGCGGGATCGGTGGCGCTCACTTCACTCCAATTGTGAACAAGCCGGACGTCGCGATTCTCGGTCTTGGTCGTGGGGTTTTGAAACCTGTTGTGCGGAACAAGCAGATAGAACAGCGTTCGATGCTGCCTCTCTGCCTCTCCTACGATCATCGAGTCATTGACGGCGGGCAGGCCGCACGGTTCGTTCAGGAACTGGTGGAGGCGTTCGAGAATTTCAGTCAAGACGAGGTGAAGGTCTAAAGAGCCGATATCCCATCACGTCCCCATCTCTCACTTCCCATCATGGAACCGATAAAAACCGAAATTGTTGTCGTTGGAGCAGGTCCCGGCGGTTACGCCGCGGCGTTTTATGCGGCAGATAAGGGAAAGAAAGTCATTCTCATCGAGCAGGAGAAACGCCTCGGCGGCGTCTGTCTGAACCGTGGATGCATTCCTTCCAAAGCCCTCTTGCACGCAACCAAGTTGATCACCGAGGCGAAAGACTCTCACGTTCGTGGAATCAGCTTCGACTCTCCGAAGATCGACCTCGAAAAGATGCGATCGTGGAAAGAATCGATCTTGAACAAACTCGGACAAGGGATCAGCGCCTTGGGCCAGAAGCGGGGCGTCCAGCTTTTGACCGGACGCGGGAGGTTCGAGGATTCCAAGACTTTAAGGGTGGAGACTGCCGAGGGGCAAAAATTCATCAACTTCGATCAAGCCATCATCGCTGTTGGATCAAAGTCAGCCATTCCTAAAGCGTTCGATCTAGGCAATCCGCGCATCATGACTTCGAGGGAAGCGCTCGATCTCGAAGAGATTCCTCAGGAGCTTCTGGTGGTGGGTGGTGGTTACATCGGTATGGAATTGGGAACGGTCTATGCCTCCCTCGGCAGCAAAGTTGTCGTCGTTGAGGCGATGGATTCCATTCTTATGGGTGCCGATGCGGATTTGGTCCGGCCGGTCATGCGGTATGCGGAAAAAGCGTTCAAGGAAGTGCGGCTGAAAACCAAGGTCCTGAAAATGTCAACCAGCGGCAAACAGATCAAGGTCACCTTCGAGGTCAACGGTCAGGAAAAGGTGGAACTCTACGATCGTGTTCTGGTTTCCGTCGGGCGCGTCCCTAATTGCGAAGATTTCGGACTCGAAAACACCAAGGTCGCTCGCGATGAAAAGGGCTTTATCAAAGTTGATTCCAAGCAGCAGACTGCTGATCCGTCCATTTACGCGATCGGCGACGTCGCTGGAGGAGTTCTCCTGGCGCATAAAGCCGCCAAGGAAGCCCGGATCGCCGTCGAAGTGATTTTGGGCGAATCGAGCACGTTCGAAAACATTGTTGTTCCTGCGGTCGTTTTTACTGATCCCGAAGTTGCCTGGTGCGGGCTCACCGAGGCAGAAGCCAAAGCGAAGGGAATCGTAGTGAAAATCGCCAAGTTTCCATGGGCTGCTTCCGGCAGAGCGCTGAGCTTCGACAGAACGGATGGGTTGACGAAACTGGTGATCGATCCCGAGACAGAGCGCGTGTTAGGGGTCGGCATCGTCGGTGCTGGAGCCGGGGAGCTGATCAGCGAAGGCGTGCTGGCCATCGAGATGGGAGCGACCGTGAAGGACTTGGCGGAGACGGTCCATCCGCACCCGACTTTATCCGAGACGTTGATGGAATGCGCCGAAGTTTTTTACGGTCATGCCACTCACGTCTATTCTCGCAAGACAATGGATTGAGCTGCCTTGAGTCTCGACAATATCTTACCGTTCATTTAATCAACATCTCTTTGCCGGAACTAGCCGAGGCATAAATGGCGTCGAGGACCTGCTGAACTTTGAGGGATTCTTCCAAAGCGACGAGCGGCTTCTTTCCGTGCAACGCGCAATTCACAAAATGGTGAATCGGGTCCTCCTGGTGGGCGAGCTTCGAGGGTGCAAGCTCGACGGTCTCGTGTCCGGCGGGCCCATCGCGAAAGAGACGGGCTGGGTACAGCGACAGACCTCCCAGGGTTCCCATCAGATCGACTCCATATTCGCGAGCAATGCTTGGCTGATAAGCCGCCCAACTGATCTCCAAACTTATCGTAGTGCCTCTGCGCATCTTTAGCAGGGCGACACTGTAATCATCTACATCAAAAGGCTTCTGGGGATTGATGTCGCTCTTGCCCCAATCAAAACTCCCCACACCCTTGGGACCAAGCTTGGAATACACATGTCCTGAGACAGATTTCACATCGAAATCCCCAAAGAGATGTAAGCACGTGTCCACCAGATGCACTCCGAGATCGATCGTGCAGCCGCCGCCAGCGAGTTTTTTTTGAGTAAACCAGGATCCAATCCTCGGAATGCCACTGCGTCGCAGCCAGAAAGCGCGCGCGTGATAAATCTCTCCAAGCTGGCCGCGTTCAATAAAGTCCTTGGCAATCTGGGTGTGGCGATTGAAACGAAAATGTTGCGCCACCATGAGAGTGCGCTTCATCTTCTTCGCCGTTTCGATAATCTTGGCCGCTTCCTTCGCACTCGTCGCCATCGGCTTTTCCAACAGGACATGCTTGCGCGCGCGCAACGCCTCGATCGCGACCGGTGCGTGCAAGTAATTCGGAAGCGCAATGGTCACGGCATCAATATCCGGCTGATCGAGGAGTTCCCGAAAATCCGTGTAACTCCGCGTTACCTTGTACATGTCAGATGCCTCTTTGCAGCGCTTCGGATCGCTCTCGGCGATGGCCACCATCGTGGCTTGTGGACAATGGGCCAAACTATTAAGATGTTCGAGGCCAATGGCACCTGCCCCAATAACTGCGCAACGAAGTCTTTCGGACATATCAATGTCTTTTTGTTATTTGGATTGCAGAAACGTCGCCACAGGGGTATTGGGGTCGTCTTGTAAGGCTTTTATGGGCAATGGTCAATGGTGAAATGCGTTTCAGCATCGGGTTTTTCCCCGTCATCGGAGCGAAGCTGCGCGTGGACTCGTTGAGTGATAGATGTAAGTATCCTGGTATAAGTAATTTAAACAAATTTAGAATTAACATGCTGACAATCATCCGCTCCGGCATTAGATGGTTCGCATTGATCTAAGCATTAACTGGCTCCGGACGTGAACCAAACCGCTCAATATCTGCGATCCCGATCTTCGGAACAGGCCATCGAAGTCGCGATTCTTGTGAACCATTTGATCTTGGATGCTGTTCGGGCGGACGCCAGCGATATCCACATCGAGCCTTGGGAAAGCACATTGGTTGTCCGTATCCGACTAGTCGGTGTCCTTACCGAGTTGGTCCACCTGCCTTTGGACCTAATGGAAAAAATCTCTGGCCGCCTGAAGGTGATGGCAAATTTAATCAGTTATCAGACTGATCTCCCACAGGAAGGCCATGTTCCGGCAAATCCCGATTTCGGCGGCGTGGAGTTACGCATCTCCGTTTTTCCAACGGTGCGAGGCGAAAAGATTGTGGTGCGGATCTTCAATCCTCAGAATCGCAGTTTTGATCTGTCCAGCCTCGGTTTCGAGGATGAAACCTTGAAAACATTTCTTAGTCTGCTGGCGCGGCCGAGCGGGTTGATTCTCTTGACCGGCCCCACCGGCTCGGGAAAAACAACAGCTATCTACTCAGCCCTCTACCACTTGGTCCAGCGTTCCGGCCCTCGAATCAGCATCAGCACCGTCGAAGATCCCGTGGAGTTCAATCTCCCGATGGTCAGCCAGACGCAGATCAACCCGCGCAAGGAGTTCACTTATCCTAGAGCGCTCCGATCCTTGATGCGGCAGGACCCGCAGGTGATCATGGTCGGAGAAATTCGCGATCCGGAAACCGCTGCCATTACTGTGCAAGCCGGGCTGACTGGCCATTTGGTCATCAGCACGATTCACAGCGGAAGCACCGCGGGTGTGTTCGCCCGTTTGATCAATATGGACATCGAGCCGTTTCTGCTCTCGTCCAGTATTATCGGCATTGTTGGGCTGAGGTTGATTCGCAGGAATTGCCCGCTTTGCTCGCAGCCCTATCAGCCGGAGCCGGGTCTCCTGCGTCTCGTTCCCACCGAAGTAGTCGAGACAGCCAGTTTCCGTCGCAGCGTCGGCTGCGAGGGATGTTTGCACACCGGTTTTTCCGGGCGCACAGCTCTGACTGAATTGCTATTGGTGGATGAAGTTCTCCGCGAATCCATATTACAAAAACTGCCGACACGCGCCCTTCAACAAGTCGCCATTCAGCAAGGGATGGAGACGCTCTGGCACATGGGTCTGCGGCGAGTCGTCAACGGACAAACGTCGTTGGAAGAGATTCTTCGAGTGATCGCAGTGGACCAGTTCTAAACAACCCGATTCGGAGAGCTCCGTGTTGTTGATAAAAACCCTTCTCGCCGCCCTTGGACTGTTGAGTCTCGTCTTGACGCTCTGGCAATGGGCCGTCGCTCGGCGCTTTCCACTTCACCAGCGAGTCTCCGACAAATCATTCTCCCCGGCGGTTACACTTCTGAAACCGCTGAAAGGTTGCGACGATCACACGGAGAGGTGCGTGAGAAGCTGGTTCACTCAAGATTACCCGGGGCCGGTCCAGATCCTGTTTGGCGTGGCTTCCCCTGAGGACCCCGTTTGCAGACTCATTTGCGAACTCATGCACGCTCATCCAACGTGTGATGCTCAATTGGTGATCTGCCGCCAAGCGCTTGGATCGAACGCCAAGGTTTCGACGCTCGCGCAGTTGCAATCGCATATCAAACATGACGTCGTAATCATCAGCGATGCGGATGTGCGAGTGCCGCCGGATTTGCTGATGAATTTGATCAATCCGCTTCGAGACCCAGCCGTCGGTTTGGTGAACTGCTTTTACCGTCTTGCCAACCCGACAACGCTTGCCATGCGCTGGGAGGCCGTGGCGATCAACGCGGATTTCTGGAGTCAGGTGCTACAATCTCAGAGTTTGAAGCCGCTCGATTTCGCGTTGGGAGCCGCGATGGCCACGACGCGCGATCACCTCGCAGGGATCGGTGGGTTTTCAGCATTGCTTGATTATTTAGCCGATGATTATCAGCTTGGGCACAAGATCGCCGAACGAGGTGGTCTCGTGGTTCTTTGTCCCATCACGGTCGAGTGCTGGTCGGCGCCGATGAATTGGAAAGAGGTTTGGACCCATCAACTCCGGTGGGCGCGCACGATCAGAATTTGCCAGCCCTTTCCTTACTTCCTGAGCATTCTGTCCAACGCCACTCTTTGGCCATTGCTCTGGTTTGCCAGCCGACCGGCCTTGGGAGCGTTGATGGTGCTCCTGGGTTGCCTCCTGGTCCGCGTGCTGACGGCTCGGGACAACGAAGGAAGGCTTGCCGCTCAGCCATTGCATGATGGAGATTGGTGGTTGGTCTTGGTCAAGGATTTGTTGAATACCGCTATTTGGGCTCTCGCATTCATGGGTAACAAGATTCAATGGCGAGGCGAGAAGTTTCGCGTTCTCCCGGGAGGTCAATTGGTCAAGACAACAAGCTGAATGTTCGCCGACTCACCGGTCTGAGCCGACACCGGCCCCGAGCTAAATCACTCGCTGAGTCGGCGTCTCATCTCGGTCAAATTGGGCTATGAAGATCGGTGGTTTCTGATAACACTCTTTTCCATGGCTAAACCGACACCAAAAGCGATTCAAGCGGATGAGCTTGTCAAGCTCGCTCTGACCGTTGTTCTAGGCGATCGCTTCCCCTGCCTCGCGACAATGGACGGAGATCAAGCTCGCCTGCGCCCAGTCTCACCTGTCCGAACCGATCTTTTCACCGTCTACGTCGCGAACTTGCGGAGCTATCACAAGACTGCAGAAATCGCGGCTAACCCCAAGGTCGAGTTATGTTATTTGGATGAGAATCACAATCAGGTACGCATTACTGGAGTTGCCAACGTGTTGGCCGACGCGGGCCTGTTGCAGGAGATCTGGGATAGCAATCCTCTCCTTCGCCAGCACCTTGGTTCCATTGATAGTCCCGCGCTCGTTCTCTACCGGATAACTCCGATCCGGGTTCGTTACATGCAAGAGTGGGCGCTGGAATATTACGAAGTTCCGTTCGAGCAAATGGATCAGCCGAGATGAATATCACTGGCAAGACGGCTCTCGTTACCGGAGCAAGTCGCGGAGTGGGCCGCGCCACGGCTCTCGCTTTGGCAAGAGGAGGCTGCTCAGTTGCGATTAACTTCAGCCGCTCTCGGCATGAGGCGGAACAAACCGCCGACGAAGCTCGCGCACACGGCGTGAAGGTCCTGTGCATTCAAGCGGACGTCTCCGACGACCGCGCCTGCCGCTCCATGATTGATTCAGCAGCCCGCGAGTTGGGCGGACTCGACATCCTGGTGAACAATGCCGGCACAACCCAATTCATTCCGCATGGGAACCTTGACGAAGTTGCGGACGAGCATTGGAATCGCATTTTCGGCGTCAATGTGAAAGGTCCATTCCAATGTGCTCGAGCCGCAAGAAAATACTTGGAAGCATCGGGGAATGCGGCGGTGGTCAATGTCGCCAGCATCGCCGGAATTGCCGGAACTGGCAGCTCGATCCCGTATGCCGCATCTAAAGCGGCGGTGATCAATCTGACGATCTCCCTCGCGCGAGCTCTTGCGCCGAAGATACGTGTCAATGCGGTGGCTCCAGGTTTTATTGCCGGGCATTGGCTCCAAGAGGGACTTGGATCGAATTACGAGATAGCGAAGCAAGCGTGCGAGCACCACGCTGTCCTCGGTAAAGTCTGCCAACCCGAAGACGTTGCTGCTGCCATTCTAGGTCTTCTCACCGGTTCCGATTTGATTACAGGCCAGACGATTGTTTGTGACGGCGGCACGCTCATTGGGCCGAAATGATGTCCGCGACACCGCTTCGCTCCCTCATCTCCGGTTTCTTCCAAGGATCTGTTCAAGTTTTAGCGGGGATTTTTCACAAGCGGCGGCAGGAAGCGAGGCATGGAGCTCCAACAAGCGCCGACTGAAGCCGGGAGTCTGAACGGAATGTACGCCGTCCGTTCTGCGGAGATGGCGAGAGGGCTACCTGGCTCGGGCGAGCCTTGAAATTTCACCGCCAGTTAAGGCGAGAAAACTTCCGACACGGGGAAGAGCTCCAAGCCGATCTTTAGGCGTGCTCGGCGCGCTGCGGCATTGTTGATGGTCAGCTTCGGATGATTCCGAACACTTATGAAACCAATCATTCCGCCCTTTTCAACAAATGCGTCCGAGTCTGACACGGTCAACACCGGTTTGGTTAGCATGCTCGTCAACAGCGTTTCCACGTTTTTCTTTTGTGGCAAGTTGATGAAGAGGATGTGGCAGGCGTCCACGTTGGTGGGCGAAGTATAGTAATTCAATTGAACCTCGCGTCCTCCAATCTTTTTCTTCGGCCACTTCGCCGGTTCATTCCCGAACGGGCTTTCACCCAGGATGCCAATGATGATAGGAGCGTCGGGTGTCGCGAACGCATCATCTGGCCACTGCACATAATAGACGAGCCGGTAAAGCAATACGGCCTTAATTGCGTACTCCCGTGATGTCGCCGCATTGCCTTTGCAGAAGAAAGGGAAAAAGGTCGAGACGATGAGGAGCATTAAGATGGCAGAAAGGCACCGTCCTGGACGCCATTCCACGCGTCCGAACCTATGTTGCTTATTCCCCAGAAGAGTTCCTTT
>SIBE01000031.1 GCA_009695265.1 Pedosphaera sp.
CTCAAAGCGACGCTCAGTTTGATCGTCGGATTAGGTTACACCATGGGATACACCACGCTGACGGTCGGCCATCTCAACATTTTGACGATCACATTCTTGCCAATTCTGATCGGGTTGGCGATCGACTTTGGAGTTCATTTGATCACGCGGTATGAGGAGGAATTGCGGGATGGGCGTCCTGAACTAGAAGCTCTGGAAAAAGCTATGGTTAACACGGGCCTTGGGATTTTCACCGGATGCTTCACAACGGCGGGAGCCTTTTTTGCGATGGGCCTCACCGATTTCAAAGGCATCCAGGAGATGGGAATAATTACTGGAGGAGGCCTATTAGTTTGTCTGATTCCAATGATGACCTTACTGCCTGTTTTACTCAGAAAAGGCCGACAAAATGCCATGGACCATCACAATGCCGCAACGGATAAGAGGGCGCAAATCGAGCGGCTTTGGCTGGATCGGCCAGTTTGGGTCATGGGGATCTCAGCGGCACTCTGCGGGCTCGCGCTCACTCAATTTCATAAAATCTATTTTGATTACAACCTGCTCAATATGCAATCGAAGGGACTGCCGTCGGTGGTGTTCATGAGAAAGTTGATTGATGAGGCTTCAAAGTCAGTCTTGTTTGCCGCCGTGGTGGCCAATTCTCTTGAAGAAGCAGTCGCCTTAAACTCGAAACTCACCAACCTACCCACGGTTGCGAGCGTTGATTCGATGACGCAGTTTCTGAAAGGAGATCAGACTGCCAAATTAAGCCGCATCGGCCATATCAAGGACGAGTTGTCGGCAGTGCGATTCGAGGAAATCGATACCGAACCTGTGAACCTTGCGGAGTTGAATTATACGTTAACAATTTCGCAGAGCTACTTGGGCCTAGCGGCAAGCGAATTACAAAAGGAGGGCGAGAAAGTGCTGGCTGAGCAACTTCGTTCCTTGCGACAGGCTATGGGAGACTTGCGCCGCCGTATCGGCAACGGCAATCCCACTCGAGATGCTCTCAAACTTTCAGTCTTCCAACGCGCTTTGTTTCAGGATATTCACAACACTTTTGATGTTCTAAAAAACCAGGATAACAGCTCGCCTCTGAGCGTCTCAGACTTGCCGTCGGCTCTGAGAAACCGTTTTGTTGGGAAGTCTGGCAAGCATCTGCTGCAGGTTTACCCGAAAGAGAATGTGTGGCAGCGCGATAAACAAAAAGAATTCGTTCAACAACTTCGGACTGAGGATGAAAATGTGACTGGCACTCCTGTGCAATTGTATGAATATACAAGCTTATTGAAGGAAAGTTATGAAAAAGCAGCCTGTTACGCCCTCGGCGCGATTGTTATTCTGGTCTTAATCCATTTCCGCAATCTCTCCAGCGTGCTGCTCGCCTTACTGCCGGTGGCGATTGGTTCGATCTGGATGGCTGGCTTGATGGGGGCCTTAAACATTCCGTTTAATCCGGCGAACATAATGACCCTGCCGTTGGTCATCGGGATAGGCGTCACCAACGGAATCCATATCCTTAATCGCTTCGCCGAAGAGCAGAATCCTAGCATTCTCGCTAGGAGCACTGGAAAGGCGGTGCTCGTGTCGGCGCTCACAACCATCGCGGGATTCGGCAGTTTGATACCTGCGAAACATCAAGGCATTGCCAGCTTAGGAGTTGTCATGGCAACAGGCGTTGCCACGTGCATGTTGGCTGGCCTCACTTTGCTTCCCGCCCTGCTGAGCCTTCTGATTCGCCGAGGGTGGATATTGAAAAAACCCAGTGCCGACAATGCACTGCCAACACTGGGCGGAGAGGAACCGAGGTAAATACCTCAAGACGAATCCGAAGTTAAATGCATGATGTTGAGAAGTCAATTGATAATTGATTCGGGTAGAAAAGGAACAATAAATTCCATTATATGGACAGTTGTTATTAGCGTTATCGTTACCGATAAAATGTTGCTATTTTCCAGCAATGTATTATTTAGTTCACTGCGGCAAGTTGAAATATACCGATGCTGGCGCTTGCTGAAGGATCCTTCATACCACTAACAGGGGGTTCACGAATGCAAGTTCGCAAATGTTTTCTGATAGCGAGTTTGGGTTTTCTCTCCTGGGGAGCACTGGCCGAGCCGTGGGATTCTTTGGGTCCATTGTACCGTAAAGGGGAATTGACCTTGGGATCCGGTTACCGAAAGGAGATCCTCGGCCCGTTGGTAATCCGCGAGCAGAACGAAGCAGCCTCGAGCTGGACCTTTGCCTCAATAGTTTCCGGTTACAAAGATTTGGGGACTGATTCCAGAGAGTTTGACCTTTTGTATCCGCTGCTCACTTACGATAGATTTGGCTCCGAATACCGGTTGCAACTTCTTCAACTTTTCAGCTTGAGCGGAGGTAAGAACAGCGAAAACCTACAGAATAATCGCTTCACGGTCTTTCCCTTTTACTTTCAACAGCGTTCTCCCGATCCGGCTTTGACTTACACCGCGCTGGTTCCATTTTATGGGCAACTGAAAAACCGGCTGTTGTGGGATGATATCCACTTTGTTCTGTTTCCTCTCTACGCGAGAACTCAGAAGCGTGATGTCGTGACTGACAATTACGTGTACCCGGTCGTTCACTTGCGCCACGGAGAGGGGTTGAAGGGTTGGCAGGTTTGGCCATTGATCGGCCGCGAGCGCAAGGATGTGACAACGCGGACGAACAATTTTGGGGAAACAGAAACCATCGGCGGCCACGACAAAAACTTTGTCCTCTGGCCTTTTTACATCGACAGCAGATCGGGCTTGGGAACGGAGAGCCCTGCAACTCAGCGGGCGATCTTGCCGTTTTTTAGCATTCAGCGCTCGCCGCTTCGCGACTCTTCGACCTACCTATGGCCTTTCGGGGTTACCTATACTGAGGACCGGGAGAAAAAATATCGGGAATGGGATGCCCCGTGGCCACTGGTTGTCTTTGCACGGGGCGAGGGTAAAACGGCGAATCGCATCTGGCCCTTATTTAGCCAAGCCAGGAGTTCGACTTTGCAAAGTGATTTCTACCTTTGGCCACTCTACAAATACAACAGGATCACCTCTGAGCCATTGGACCGGCAGCGCGCGCGTGTCCTCTTTTTTCTTTATTCCGATTTGATTGAGAGAAATACGACCAGCGGCACGGGGTTGCGGCGCACAGACCTTTGGCCTCTTTTTACGGCTCACCAGGACCACCAGGGAAACGAGCGTTTGCAATTTCTGGCTCCGCTAGAACCGCTCTTGCCGAATAACAAAAGCATCGAACGGAACTATTCGCCGCTGTGGTCGATCTGGCGTTCTGAAAAAAACGGCAGGACGGGCGCCGCCAGCCAGTCGCTGCTCTGGAATCTTTATCGGCATGACATGACTTCGACATCGAAAAAATACTCGCTCTTGTTCGGCCTTTTCCATTATCAATCCGGCCCTGAAGGAAATCGATGGCGAGTGTTTTACATCCCCGTGGTGAAAACCAAGAAGACTATGGCCATTCAACCACAACTCGAATCATAGTTAGCGATCCATTATGTTCCAGAACATTGGCGAAATGATGATTCTCTCGTGGCGCACCCTGCTCTTGTTGCCGCAAACGTTTCGTCAGCGGCGCAAGGTTTTTGACCAACTCTTCGAGATTGGAAACACTAGCTTGCTAATGACTTGCATCCTTTCCCTCTTCATTGGCGGGGTGATTGCGCTTCAAAGCGGCCCCGTGCTCTCCGAAAGAGGGTTGTCGAGCTACATCGGCGGGTTAGTGGGGCTTTCGATTTGCAAAGAGCTGGCACCTGTCATGATGTCGGTGCTGATCGCTGGGCGCATTGGATCAGCCATGTCGGCCGAGATTGGTTCCATGCGGGTTTATCAAGAGATCGATGCCTTGCGAACCATGAATATTGATCCGATTCAGTATCTCGTTTTACCCCGTTTGGTGGCTATCAGCTTCGCCCTTCCCCTTCTCGTGATCTTTTCTATCTTAGTGGGCTGGCTCGGCGGAGCAATCGTCTCGATGATCAACCATCAGATCGCGGTTCCATTTCAAGCCTACTTCAGCAATCTCCGCGAAATGGTTGAAGTGAACGATGTCGTCAACGGACTGATCAAAAGCCTTTTTTTTGCCGTGATTATCGGAGTGGTTTCTTGCCATCAAGGGCTTAAAACGATCGGCGGGCCGCGCGGCATTGGCCGTTCCGTGACGAAAGCTGTCGTCAACTCGATTGTAATGATCTTGATCCTCGATTATTTCCTCACCGCCTTCTTACTCTACTTCGACAAATGAGCGACACCACATCAGCCAGGGACGGCGTTAGCGTCCAAGTGCGTGGATTGCGGAAATATTTCCATGGTCAAGCCGTGCTCCAAGGAGTTGATTTGGACGTCTCGCCCGGAGAAATCTTTGTCATCATGGGGCCGAGCGGGAGCGGTAAAACAGTTCTGCTCAAGCATATCATCGGACTGGAAATGCCGGACGCGGGAGCTATCTCGATCGACGGCCAGTCGATCGACGGCCCGGGCTTCATGGCCAAATACCGGGTTGCGATGGTCTTTCAATCAGGAGCCTTGCTGAACTCGCTGACAGTAGGCGAAAACGTCGGCTTATACTTGAGCGAGCATCGGATTAAGCCGGAAAAAGAAATCGCCCGGATCGTAGCTGAGAAATTGGAACTGGTCGGCCTCAAAGGTCTGGAGATGCGGCTTCCGAGCGAGCTTTCCGGCGGAATGAAGAAACGCGTCGCAATCGCCAGAGCACTCGCCATCGAGCCGCAACTTATTTTGTACGATGAGC
Organism: Pedosphaera sp.; assembly: GCA_009695265.1. Lineage (GTDB taxonomy): Bacteria > Verrucomicrobiota > Verrucomicrobiia > Limisphaerales > SIBE01 > SIBE01. Next base: position 4,759 of record SIBE01000031.1, read on the forward strand.
CGACCAGTGAGCTTGATCCTTTGATGGCAGTCACAATTGCCGAAGAAATTTTGAAACTGAAACAACGGATCCACGTCACTTCCATCGTGGTTTCCCATGATCGAGACCTGGCCTTTGGGGTTGCGGATCGAATTGCCATTATTCACGAAGGAAAAATCCTTGCGGTCGGCTCTCCGGAAGAAATCAAAGCGAATCCGGAACCGATCATTCAACAATTCTTGACGGTCGAATTCAAAAAACAAAAATTCATTCTATGAGAAACACTCTTGAAACTCGCCTTGGCATGTTCTTCGCCCTTGCGTTTATTTCTGCCGCGATCATTTTTGAAATGATCGGCGGGCTTGATTCATTCAAAGGCGGCTACAATGTTCGCGCCCATTTCAACAACATTCAGGAACTCAAGACGGGAGATTCCGTCAAGATGGCTGGAGTTCAGATTGGCCGGGTCGGTGACATCACGCTGGCCAGCAACAAAGTGGAAGTGAGTTTAAAGCTCACTAAGCCGGGCCAGGTTAAGACGGACAGCAAAGCCACCATCAAGTTCGTTGGCTTGCTCGGCCAGAATTACATCGCCATTGATTTTGGATCACCCACAGCCCCTGTTGCCACCGAGAATGCGCTCATCGAAACCGCGGAGCAAGTGGATCTTAGCACGATCATGGTCAAGCTCGACAACGTCGCCACCGGCGTGGAAAACCTGACGAAGAGCTTTAGCGGCGATAGCATCAATAATTTGATTGGACCATTCACCGATTTCCTGAAAGAGAACAACCCCAAGCTCAGCGCCATTCTCAGCAATTTGCAAAACGTCTCGACCCAAATAGCCAAGGGCGAAGGTACGGCGGGCAAACTGATCTTCGAGGATCAGCTTTATCATTCACTGCTGAGCACCGTCACCAATTTGAACACGACTTCAGATGAAATCAAATTAACGATCTCTCAAGCCAGAGGAGTCATCGAGCAGATCAGCGCAGGCCAAGGCACACTCGGCAAATTGGCTAAGGACGATACCCTATACCGGGAGGCAACCACGGGGATGACCAACTTTAAAGAGATCTTGCAAAAAATGAATCAAGGGCAAGGCTCAGTCGGCAAACTCATCAATGACGAAAGCCTGTACAAAAACGCGAAAATGACTTTGCAAAAAGTCGAGAAAGCTACGGAAGGTCTCGAGGACCAAGGCCCCTTGAGCATTTTGGGCACTATAATGGGCAGCCTTTTCTAGGAGTGAATCGTCCGGGTGACGCTGCCCGACCAAAGCGGGTCCCAGCCTCCTCCTCGGGCTGGCCGCTTTTCCAATTCAATATCGATGTAAAGAATCGTTTCGGCATCCACTCCATACGGACCTTGCAGGACAGGCTCTCCCAGAGCATTCACGACCAGCGAACAGCCAATGCATTGATGACCTTTCCAAGGGCCTCCCGTTATCCAACCCACATTGCTGACGCCTGCGATCCAGATGTGAAAATCTCGAGCCACGGGCTGGTAATTTTCAATCCAGAGCGAGCCATAAGGCTCTTTCTCTTGGTCGTGATCGGCGGGCACAGCCCAAGCAGAGGGTGATACAATGATATCAGCCCCCATATAGCCGAGAGTGCGACTGATGACTTGCCCCCGAGCGAAAGCATCCGCACAAATCATCACCCCGAATGTTCCCAACGATGTCCGAGCGACTTGAAGCCGGTCGCCCTGGTCGTAGAAATCGTGACCGATCTCCAGCTCATTCAATTTCCGATGATGCAGAATAAGATCACCGTTCGGATCAATTAAAACAGCGGAATTATAAATCTTCGTGCCCTCTCGTTCCACGAGACCGGAGCAGATGTAAACATTATTTTCCCGAGCAGCTCGTCGCAATTGACGACACGAATAGCCATCCGCGATTTCGTCGGCCTCTGTGGCAGCCGAAGGATCGGTCCATCCTAGCGTCATTGCCTCCGGAAGGACGACCACTTTTCCTCCTTCGTCCGCTGCTCGCCGGATCAGAGCTTCTGCGTGACGAATATTTTCCTCCTTGCGCCCTCCCTGAACACGCATTTGAAGCAAGGCCAATTTGAACATGCGGTGGAGCTCTTCGATTGGAACTATCTTCTCGCCTTCGCGCGTGAGCCCAGAATCGCGCTCTCTTCGAAAATAGCATGGCGAATCACGGTGCGTTCGTCCGAAGTAAAAGTAACGTGAATCTTTCCGTCCCGGGTTTGAATCGCGGTGGGATAAGCGAACGAACCACGTCCCTCAGCCAGCTTCCTCCGAAACGGAAAAGTCCGACCCAGGTCTGTGGAGATCGCCGCGGTTAAAGGAGTCCGCTCATCCATGCTGTCGTTGAAAATAAACAGCAAGTTGCCGCTCCGGAGCTTGATCAACTCCACTGCCGCATTGGGATTCGGAAACTCCGTCTCCTGGCCCGCGCTCCAAGACCGCCCGCCATCGTGAGACTCCGAGCGCACCACGTAGCCATCGTTGCCCGGTTCGTAATCGCCGCCGCGGCGGCAGAAAGCAAGCAGGTGATCTCCGGAAATTTGAACCACGGCCGGCTGCAGATTGCCCATGCGAGAACGGATGTGCGTGGATTCCGTCCAAAGTTTCTGTGCGGCGTCGAACCTTAAGAAAAATGAAGTCGTGTCGGGCGGGACGAATTCAGTGTCCTTCCCCATCTCATGATAAACCGGCAACAGGTAGTCGCCGTTGTCTAGGATGATCGGACGCCCTCGAACCATCGAGCCCTCCTGCCAAGCCAGCACGAAGGAATCGGACCATGTGTGGCCAATATCTTGAGAAACCTTGGCCATGATCCGCGAGGTGGACCAAGTCTCACCGGGTCTCACCACGAAAAAGAGCCAGACTCGGTCGTCGGGAGCTTGCCAAACGACCGGATTGCCCATTGATTGGAACGGATTGCGAGCAATCGCCACTGGTTCTGTCCAGCGACGGGAGCCTTTCTTGAGGCGCGCTGCAAACACAGAAGTTGCCTGCGCATACTCGCCTTCGCCTCCGTAGTAGGTCAGGTAGAGGTCACCGTTTTGCAGCTCTGTGATGCAGGAGGGGTGCTTGTAATCTCCCGTCTTTGTCTCAGGTCCGAAGATTTTCTCGATCTTAATGTGCTGACCTGAGAGTGAAAGCCCGAAGAGCAGAACCCAAGTCGAGACAAGAAGCGGCCAGAACCTTGAAAGTTGAAGAGGTTTCACTTGGTGCTCTATCGCTTCTTGGATTTCTGGAATTTCTGCAATTTAGGACTGATAACGATGGCGCAGTACGGCGCGTTCGGATTCTTGCGGAAGTAATCCTGATGATAATCTTCCGCAGGATAAAATTTCGTCAGCGGCGCGATCTCAGTGACGATGGGCTTCTTGAACCGTGTAAGTGCTCCGAGTTTGGATTTTTCCGCGGCCTGCTTCTGGGCTTCGTCATGGTAGAAGATAACCGAACGATATTGGGTGCCGTCGTCTGCTCCTTGCCGGTTTAGCGTTGTCGGATCATGAGCTTCCCAGAAAATATCCACCAACTTTTCAAAAGCAATCTTTGAGGGATCAAACTCGATCTGAATGACCTCAGCATGGCCGGTGTTGCCCGAACAAACCTGTTGATAGGTCGGACTGGCCACATGGCCCCCTGCGTAACCGGAGGTGACCGATTTCACACCGTCGAAAGTCTCGAAGATCGCTTCGGTACACCAGAAACAACCGCCCCCAAAGGTCGCCAGTTGGGATTTCGTGGTCGAGACCTCTGTTTTAGAATCAGGTGCTGCATTCATGATGGAGGGTAACATAAAGCACCCCAGGCAAAGACAAAGGCTGAATTGCCTGATGGTTGACTGGATCGAACCGTTCAAGAGCCTCTGAAAAAAGGCGATTGTAGAGATCATTTTCATAAGCCAAGAAACAATCCGCATTCCTTAGCCTATTTGCAAGAAACACTATCAGCGCGAAAGTTCTTCCCGCTTGGAAATGCGAAGGTCAAAGCGCTCTCTGAAGGATTCTTCTCACTCAGCTCGGAGAACCGAATCCAAGCGCCACTGCCGGACGTTGCCAGCTGCTCGGCCGATGCTTCGCCTCTGCAAAGTGAGAATTGCCGACCCGTTGACTGAGGCGCTGGGCAAATGTTCAGAGTCCCAGTAGTGTATCAACCTGTTGAATGAAAAATGAAGATGTACGGTTTAGCGGGATTGCCCGGCTTTTTTCCAGAGAAGGCCTAGACAGGTTACGACGCTCCCATGTCTGTGTTGTGGGCGTGGGTGGAGTGGGCTCCTGGGCGGTAGAAGCCCTGGCGCGATCTGGAATTGGCGAACTGACGCTCGTCGATATGGACGATATCTGTGTGAGCAATGTGAATCGTCAATTGCACGCATTGGATGGTGAGTTCGGCAAACCGAAAGTCGAAGTGATGGCACAACGTGCACGAGCCATCAATCCTGATTGCGTTGTCCATCCGCTTCAGTCCTTTTTCCTCAGATCAAACGCTCAAGAGATTTTGCAGCCTGGATTCAGCTACCTGCTCGATGCAATCGATAGTCCGTCCAAGAAATGCCTGTTGATCGACATGTGCCGCGACAAAAAGCTCCCTGTGATCACGGTGGGCAGCTCAGGAGGACGAAGGGACCCCACCGCTGTGCGCGTGATGGACCTCGCCTTTACGAGCCATGATCGCCTTCTGCAAGAAATCCGAAAAAAATTGCGCGTCCGGCACGGCTTTCCCCGTGGCCTACAGCCGTTCAATGTGGACTGCGTCTGTTCAGTCGAGCCACCGGTCTATCCGGTGAAAGATGGCTCAGTCTGCGTGCAACGTGGTTCCGATACCGACCTCCGGCTCGATTGCAACAGCGGTTACGGCACAGCCAGCTTTGTTACGGGAACGTTTGGTTTGGTCGCTGTAGCGCATGTTGTTCAAAAGCTCGCCAGCGCCAGTACCGTCAGCGAAACGCCATCGAAGTCCGGTCGTGAGAGCACGGTCTGATTCTGTTTCCAAGGCGAGTGAGCCGACAGCTAAGAAGTTCGAAATAGGCGTTGGAAATTTTCCTCCACGCGCATCGCCAACGATTCGAGCGGTTCATTCAAAAGTTCTGCAACGAAGCGGTAAACCGACGCCACATTCGCTGGATGATTAATTGGCTTACCGGAGCCCACATCTGTTAGAGGAAACGCATTGCGTTCATCGGGGAGCAGTTGATCGGGAGCATCGGTCTCGATGAGCAGACGGTCGAGGGGAACCTGTTTGAAAGCCTCGCGCTGCCGCGCCTTGCGATTATTTTCGAAGCAACCCGGAATAGAAAAATATGCGCCCAGCTTGGCAAGGGGATCAATCATTTCGGCCGGACCACCATACGAATGCAGCACAAAACCAAGTCGCGGTCGCGGTTCCGCCCGGAGAAGCTCCAGCAGCCTGCCCCAAGCTTGCAAGCAGTGAATGCTGACAGGCAAGTCTCGTTCCACTGCCAGACGTAACTGCCAGACAAACGCTTCTTCTTGTTGTGCTAAATCGCAGTTCTTAGCCCAGCGATTGAGTCCGATTTCTCCAACTGCAGCCGGACCCTGATTGAGGTAGTGCTGAAGCGCCTTCTGCCAGTTCGCGCTCCGCTCTTTGACGCACCACGGATGACATCCGAAAGAGGGTAAGACTTGCCGATGCTTGTGGGCTAACGCCATCACCTCGGGCCAATCCTCCTCGCACGTACCGTTGACGACCATCTTCACGATGCCTTCCCTTTGGACCGCTTCCATGACGGCATGGCGATGCGGCGCGAGCCGGGCGTCTTGCAAATGGTTGTGAGCGTCGTAGAGACGAAGACTCATGACGAAGGCAAATAATCTGACTCATTCAACGCCAGGACGCAGTCTGAGCCAACCCCATCACTGGGGAGTTACACATGATGTGTGCAAGAGAGATCGCCCTCGGGATCAATGCCCCAGCGGCGTCCAGCTTCCACAAGCTCTGGCGTGAGAGGCCAACGATCAGCCTGAACATCGCCCGCGTGCTCCGGGTTGCCGCCTTTCAGGGACATGCAGCCTTTGTTATCGCCGACACCTAAAATCTGGCGGGATTCTTCGGCGGTGATTTTGATGTCTGGCAGGGCGGCAAGTTCTTCGACTTTTGACTCGATGCTTTTTGTCCCTGGACTGGCTTCTTGGATCAAGGTCGGGATCACGCTGCTTACGGCAGGCTGAGAGAGATTCCAGAGACAGGCGAGCTGAAGCATGGTCACGCCGTGGGCTGTGGCAAATTCCCGGATTTTATCCATCTTTACATTGCCAGCCTCCACCCAACCAGCGGGGCGAAAGGTGCGATGGTCTTGAGGTCCGAACTTATGGCCGGGCTTCACGTCGTCGTGGAACAATCCGCCATAGTCCACCACGCGGGTAATGACTTTCACGTTGTGAGTTTGAGCGGTTGGAAGACAGAGGCTGCCAGGCCACGGTTCGAGCGGATTGAGGATAACCATCGCCCAATCAATCAACTCGCCGAATTTCTCGAAACAAGAGATGATATCCAGGGTGAAACCGTTGGCAGGTCCAGGCGCGATGCCAAGGCGGTCGGTCAACCCTGCATCTTTAACTGCCTGCATCGCCTTCCAGACCGCCTCGCTCGAATAACCGGTCGAGTCGGGATTGTGCAGGAGCAGGAGGTCAAACTTGGAAACCCTGCAGCGCGCGAGTTCCTTCTCCGCAGCCATCTTCAAATAGTCCACGTACTGGGCGGGCCCGCGCAGGGCCGGATTAGTGAAGCGCGGATAACCTTTGGAGCCTTCGCGTTTACCCTCATAGAAGTCGTGGCCAACGGCTCCGACGAGGCAATAGCTGTCGCGCGGGAAGCCAGCTAGCGCACGCCCGAGCATTTCGTCAGCCTGGCCGTTACCATAAACGTCGGCTGTCATAAAAGTGCGTATCCCTCTGTCATACGCGAGGCGGATCACTTTAAGAAAACGTTCTTCGTCCAGCGGTTCGCCGAAATGCATGAACCGGCCCCCGTTCCAAGTTCCGTAGGCAGTGCGTGTCAAATCCATAATAGCTTCAAAATCCGAGGCTCTGCAGCTCACTTTGCAATTGCGTTTGAAAGGTCTGCAGGTCCTCTTGGGAGGGTCTGTAGCCTTGCTGCGCCGCCACGAGCCCCAATCGTCCCATTTGATCGAGGTGCCAGTCAGCGGAGTTGCCGTCGCTGAAAGTCACTTTTCCACTCACCAAAGCGCCCGGCCGAGCCACTTGATCCACGACGACTGAAACCCCGCGAGCACTACCATCCGGCCCTTTGTTTAGGCTCGCGGATGCGTCTGCGGTGAGATCGGGGCTCCGTGCATTCGCGGCGGGCGAAGCTCCAGAGCCGACTGGCTGGAGCGCTGACGCCACGGCGGTGGGGGGAGGCTGCTTGTCCTTGGGCTTGAGCTTCAAATCATCCATTAGAAACCGAACTTCCATGTAGGTCATGGTAATGGCCCAATCCGAGGCCAATTTCCGTTGAATCTGAGAAAGCGTCAGACCCTCTGCTATCCACGCCGCTACTTTTTCTTTCTGCACGTCATCCAAGTTCATGTTTATTGATTGTTTCCCTTCGGGAGTTCTTATCGTTGATATGGCAAATTTTGCAACTCACTTTGATGGGCCGCGCCCAACACAGCTTCCTTCGGCCAACCAAGCACCAACGCCGCCGATCCTGCGAAAGCACCGTTGCCCCAAGCCGGGCGGCACTCAGATAGTCTCTGGCACGGCTGGCGGTTGGTCGTGTCGGACAGTGTGCTAGATTGTTCTCGGTATCTGCAATTAAGGAATGCAAAATGCTTAAAAAGCTCTCAAAATAGCACGTCACGCCAGGAGCGATTCCGGTTTGGCACTGTTGAAATGATAACAAAATCGTTGCGCGAGTTCGTGAGAGTATGGCTTGATCTCGATTTGAGAGACTTGTTGACCTCTATAGTTCTGGATATCTTGCCGTGCGCCTGTTATGAAGTTGCTCGCGCCGCAATGAAGTATGAGCCGATCCCGGTTACAGGTAATTTACAGCGGCCGAGTGCAGGGTGTCGGGTTCCGTTATACGGCGAAAACCCTCGCTGCGGGATTTGAAATTACTGGTACAGTTCGCAACTTACCAGATGGTGGAGTTGAATTGCTGGCTGAAGGGTCGAGGGAAGAGCTTGGGGCCTTTCAAGGTGCCATTCGCGATTCCGGCCTTGGCCATTTTATCAGTCGGGAGCAGGTCACGTGGAGTGAGCCGACGGGTGAATTTCGCGGATTTGGAATTGTTGGTTAAAGTTGGGAAAGCTAAGAGATGAAGTACGCTATTATCGCCGACATACATGCAAATCTGGAAGCGTTGCAAGTTGTCTTGGAAGATACCAAGAACGAAAAATGTACGCATTATGCCTGTCTGGGCGATGTTGTTGGTTACAACGCCAACCCAAAGGAATGTTTGAACATCATTCGTTCCATGCGGATGCCCTGTGTGAAAGGGAACCACGATGAATATTGCTCCAGCGAGACCGATCTCGAAGGTTTTAATCCTCATGCCGCCGAGGCCGTTAACTGGACCCGCCATCAACTGACCGAAGAAGACTACCAGTGGCTGCGGGACTTGAAGTACACGCGGCTCGCAGCCAGCTTCTCGATCGTTCATGCCACGTTGGATGGCCCTCAGCGGTGGGGTTATGTTTTTGACAAATTGGCCGCTGCAGCCAGCTTTACTTACCAGAACACGAGCGTTTGCTTTTTTGGACATACGCACGTCCCAGTCGCTTTCATCCGAGATACGGTGGTGCGTGGCGGGACTTATTCGAAATTCAAGATCGAGGCAGGGCGGAAATATTTCGTTAACGTGGGCAGCGTGGGGCAATCTCGAGACGGAGTTGCGAAAGCCACTTACGTTATTTACGATTTAGATGAAGGGTCGATCGAATTGCGGCGTTTGGATTACGACATCCCTAAGACGCAGGCAAAAATTCGGGCGGCTGGTTTGCCCGAGCGACTAGCCGAGCGGCTTGCTCACGGCAAGTAGGTCAATCAACGAGGTCAAGACGGGGCTCTCCTGCAGCTCTGGCTGAATGGAGCTGAGGCTACTCTCCAAGTTGAAAATACTCATTCTCAAATCCAGTTCGCTCGGGGATGTGGTGCAGGCTTTGCCGGTGCTTCGTCTGCTGAAACTGCATTATCCCTCAAGCCAGATTTTTTGGTGGTTGTCGGCCGATTTGCTTTCGCTGCTTGAAAGCGACCCCGACCTGACCGGCATCTTTCCGTTCGCACGCCACCGCTGGGTTTCACCTCAGAACTGGGACGAACTTCTCCTGAGCGTGCAGCAAATCCGCGAGCATGCCTTCGATTGGGTAATTGATCTGCAAGGCTTGGCTCGAAGTGGATTCATTGCCTGGCTCGCTTGCGGCAAGTTGACGGTCGGATTGGATGATCTCCGCGAGGGAGCCTCAGGATTCTACGACCTGTTGATTCCGCGGCCTTCATACTACACGCATGCCGTCGATTGGTATCTGGGGGCTCTGCCTTTGCTTGGGGTGCCAAAGCACGAGAATTTTACCTGGTTGCCCTATCGAAAAGACGCGGCAAGCGCGATCGAACAGAGGTGGCATCCGGGCGGAGCGCGGTGGATTATTGTGAACCCGGGCGCCCGGTGGTTTAACAAACGATGGCCCGCGGAGTTTTACCGAGAGCTCGTTCAGCTTATCACACGAAATGATCCGGATGTTCATGTGGCGGTCATGGGGGGCAAAGCAGACGCTGCTCTGGGCGAAGCAATCGTCCAAGGCAATCCTCATCAATGCCTCGATCTGACAGGAAAAACTTCACTTCCGGAGATGATCGAATGGATCCGGCTCAGCGAGTTAATAGTGACCAACGATACCGGGCCGATGCATGTGGCGGCGGCGTTGAATAAGCCTGTGGTAGGGATTTTCGGGCCTACCGAACAGCGCCGAACGGGACCGTACCAACAGGTGGACGAGGTGATCAGAATTCAATTGCCGTGCGCGCCGTGTCTGAAATCAACCTGCGCCCATGAGAGGCCTCTGGAATGTTTACGAGCGGTTCCGCCGTCGGCCGTATTTGCGCAAGTCCGAAAGCGTTTGGCGAAGATCTAGCTCCCCTCAAATTGCATCAAGTCCCTCGCAAATTCGATCGAGCGTTTTCAATTGCTGGCGCGCGGGATTTGCGGCTTGCCTGTGAATTCATCAACTCTAAAGTGGTCGCATGAAATTGTTGCTCGCCTTGCTGGGCTGTTGGTTTGCATGTTTACCCTCCGTGATGGCACAGGGGGTTGCTGTTGAATTGACCCTGGACCAAGAACATTACTTATCGCGCGAGGCACTCGTCGTCAAAGTGCGTATCACGAATTACTCCGGCCAGACGCTGGAGTTGGGCAAGGAGGAGGACTGGCTCACGTTCGTAATCGAGGGCGGGAACAACCATGCGGTGGCGAGACTCGGACAAGCGTCGGTGAAAGCAGATTATCGTTTGGATTCATCCAGAACAGGTACAATTCCTGTGGACTTGGCCTCACGTTTTGATCTATCGAGGCCGGGTCATTATAAGGTGACAGCTACAGTCAAAGTTGCCCAATGGCGGCAGGCCGTTCGAAGCGATACTCGCAGCTTCGACATTATCAACGGAAATAAATTGTGGGAGCAAGACTTCGGGATGCCCCAGGCGACCAACTCTGTTCCGGAGGTTCGGAAATACGCTCTGTTACAAGGCAATCATCTTAAAGAACTGAAGCTCTATCTTCGCGTGTCCGATGCCGCCGAAACCCAGGTCTATCGGGTTTTTCCGATTGGTCCGATGGTTTCGGTCAGCAAGCCTGAGCCTCAGCTCGACAAATACTCGAATCTCCACATCCTCTACCAGGTCGGTGCGCGCAGTTACAGTTACTCGGTGATCAGCCCGGATGGCTTGATCATCGCCAAGGAAACGCATGATTTTTCGACAACACGACCTGTCTTGCGCGCTGATCTCGATGGACGAATTCGCGTGACACGAGGCACTCGACGCCTCACTCCGAACGATCTGCCGCATCCTCTCAATTCCACTCTTCCCAGTGATGACAAATCGCAGTAACCGCAAAGCCGATTTCCTCGCTCGCTGTTGGTGGTTGCTTTTGGCCTCTTTCATCACTCTAAGTTCGGTTTCCGCCCAAAACGTCATCCTCTACCTGCGGAACGGAGATCGGATCAGTGGCGCGATCGTTTCGGAGAACTCCTATTCAATCACGATTGCTACTGCCTATGCAACAAATCTGACGGTGCCTGTTCAGCAGATCACCCGCCGCGAACATGCGCCCCTGCCGGAAGCTTCTCGTCCGGATGCTTCCCATCCAACGCCTCAGCTAGTTTCCCCGAAGTTGTCCTCTACAACCAACGCGCCTGTATCCCCGTCAGGAAATACCGCCAAACAGAACTCCACCAACAAGGTGGCAGCGGGCAAGGTGCCAGAGGCAACATCCCCTCGCGCTGGCAGCACAAACGTCCTCTCGCCATTAGGGATTCAGAAGTTTCTAGCAGACTGGAAGGGAGAGTTGCAGGTGGGTCTGAATCTTGGTTTGAGCTCCAAGGACCGACAGCTTTATACCGGACAATTCAAAGCTACACACACACCTCGGACGTTTTTGAGAAATATTTTGGATTATAATATGTCTTATGGCCGCACAGAGGGAGTTCTGTCGGATGACAGAATGGATGGCAGTTGGAAGACTGAATATGATCTGAGCAAGCGTTTCTCAGTCTATAACGTCGTCGGCGCTGGTTTCGACGATATCCGCAAGATCGACCTGCAATATGATCTGGGCCCAGGCTTCGGTTATAAGTGGCTTGTGCGAACAAACTTGGTCTTCAAGAACGAGCTCGGCGGCAATTACCAAAAACAAATGTTTGCCGATGATGCAGATAGAAAGCGCTACTCCTTGCGTTTAGCGGAAGATTTTTGGTGGCAGATTACAAGCAAGATTCGATGGGATGAAAAACTGGAATTCTTTCCGCAAGTTGATGATCTTTCCAATTACCGTATTCGGGCGGAAAGCAACTTGAGCTACTTGCTCCGAAACAACCTAAGTTTGAATCTCGCCGTGATTGATCTTTATGACCCTTCAGCGCCCGGAAACGTGTCCTTAAACGATCTTCAAATCCGTTCTACGCTTGGAATTAGATTTTGAGCGAGTGTCCTGCAACTTCTGGCGACGTGGCTGTTCCTTGCGAAGAGGGGGAGGCGATTTTGAAAAGGCGACGATCTCGCAGCAGGCTGAGTTGAGTCACCGGAGAACTGGATGGATGGCTTTATTCAGCGGCAACTCCGCGTTAGCCGGCGGAGCAAATGGCCTGAGGATGAACGCGGAGGATTTTGTTCACCACGGACGGAAGATCTGGGAGGATAAAATCGTGGTGCCCTGAACCATTCCATGGAGATCGGATCAATAAAGAAGTGCATCCCACTACATGAGCTGCCTGGGCATCCTGCCATTTGTCACTGATCACATAACTGCGATCTAAATCCACGTGCCATTTGAAAGCCGCCTCGATGAGCAATCCTGGTCTCGGTTTGCGACAAGGACAACCGTCGGTTTCGTCATGAGCACAGAGTAGCACATCATCCAAGCCAAAGCGTTGCCGTAGCAACGCATGCATCAAGTCCAAGTCCCGGCGCGATTGGTAACCCCGCGAAAGGCCCGGTTGGTTGGTTGTAGCGAACAGGACAAACCCGGCGGCCTTAAGGTCCCTAAGCGGCTGTAGCGCTGCTTCATTCAATTGAAATTGATCCAAAGTCAACGGAGTGACTTGATGCTGCTTCTCGACTCGGACCAAATTCAAGATCCCATCTCTCTCAAAAAATACTCCAGTTTTCATACTCTCGACGTAAAGCACGAACCTGGCCGAGACATTATAGGGAGTAAAACATCGGGAATTTCACAAATTCACCGTTTTTAGAATCTCACCGTTGAGAAGAAGTGTCCCGAATCGTGATTGATGTGCCCACTCGTGGAGGACGCGCGAAACAACATCGATTGGGATTCAAGCTGTTCCACCACGGGTTGATCAGAGGCCTCAGCTCCGATACTCGTCAACCTCTCATTCCATGAGATCACGGGAGGATCGAACGCGGCCCTCCATTTCCTTAACAATCGGTTGCGCCCGAGCAATTGCGTTCTGTTCAGTCTGGCCTTTGAAAGACTTCATGGTCACACGCACGGCAGCCACGGTTTCTCCATTGCGATCATGCAACGGGAGCGTGATAGCTACCGTTTGATTCTCCTTATCATAATAAATCGAATCATGGTCGATGACATCCTGCTCCACCGACGTCCCTGAAAAGCCCAGTTCCTTTACGTTGCTGCTAGCGACGATCCGAAGATTCAGCCTATCTTTTGGAAAAGCATACATCTTGAGTCCGACCAACCGTGGGTACTTCAGCAACATTTCCCGCACGAGCACCTTGGCCAAGATTTCAAGAGGCGTGTAAACGACCTTTGTGTCCCCAAAATAAGAGACGGCGTCGGATTTAGTCCAAAACCCAATCTTCCCAGCCGCGAACGAGCTGTCGGTGAGAGTTGGAATAACTTCCTTCCCGTTTAGAAGGCAGTGAATTCGATTGCCTTTACATTCCACGATCAGTTCGTGCCAAGCGCCTTTGGGGATCTCAACTTCAGTGCCGATAGCGGCGCTCCGTTGGCCGTTCACCACTCTGAAGAATCGGAAGTTGTTCCCAAGTGAACTACACCTCACGTAATAATAATTTTTCTCGTCCTGAATTCGAAAAGCGATACCGGCCATTTGCTCGACTGTTCCGCGCACGGTTTTGAAACGGGTCGTCAACGTGAAATCCCCAAACGTTTCCTCATCAAAAATTAACAGCGGGAAATGTTCATCGGTGATGTCCGCCGAGAGCTGCGCCAGGACCGGCTTCTTGGTCACGACGGGAGCTTGAGGAGTCAACGGAGGAAGCAGCGGACTGACTTCGTCCAGGACGATCTTCCACTCTCCAGATTTGCCTTGGCCAGAAATTGCGCTCTTGAACCCACGAGGAGTCTCGTTCAATGGAAATTGGCTGAAATCAAAACTGAGCTCTGCGGCTGAGATCTTTGCGGAAACCAAGATCAGAGCTATGCAACGAAAGATGGGCAACATGACGGCCAACCTAACAAAAAAAAACTGGCCGACAAGTATTTGTCCCCAGTCTTGAGTCTCTGAAGCCGATTCGATGTTCGCTGCCTCTCCGGATGCTGCAGGCATGACACCGCAGAAAGCGGTCTGAACACGTGTCGCCGAGAATCCGCGAATGCTCAATCAGCGAGTTTCGGAGAGTCAGGCAGCGCCTCAATCAAACGTTACTGCAGTTTGCTGTGCGCCCCGTCACAGAAAGGCATGGTCTTTGAATGTTTGCAGGCGCACCAAGCGACGGTTTGGAGCGTCGTGATTTCAACCTTCTTGGGCTCTATGCCAGTGCCAGAGTGCGAACCATCGCAAAATGGTTGGCTCGCGGATCGACCGCAAGCACACCACCAATAGGTGCCAGGCTCGACCTTTTGAACGATCGGTAGCTTCTGAAAAATGACAGGTTCAGCCATGAGTTTGCTTGTGTTGAATTATTGTGTCTACGGTCGCGACGGGGAATGCCAAGGTCATTTCTTTTTCAGTGGGTCATGCACCTGAGCGGCCACTCTCAAGCGGAGAGCGTTCAAGCGGATGAAACCGGTGGCGTCGTCCTGGTTGTACGCTTTGGTGGGATCGGCCTCCATCGTCGCGATATTCGGGTTGTAGAGGCTTACCGGTGATTTCCGGCCCGCAGTGATCATATTGCCTTTGTAGAGCTTGAGGCGAACTGTGCCGGCGACATTCTTCTGGCTGTCGGTGACGAGCGCTTGCAATGCCTGCCGTTCGGGCGAGAACCAATAGCCGTAATAGACGAGTTCGGCGTATTTTGGGATGAGGGAGTCGCGCAGGTGCATCACTTCGCGATCCATCGTGATGCTTTCCATTTGACGATGGGCGAAGTGGAGAATGCTCCCGCCGGGCGTTTCATAGACACCACGAGATTTCATGCCGACGTAGCGATTCTCCACCAGATCAACTCGGCCGATGCCATGTTTACCGCCAAGCTTGTTCAAGACCTTCATCACCCGAAGCGGATCCAAGCGCTTGCCATTAACACCCACGCAATTGCCGTGGTCGAACTCCAGGGTGATATACTCCGGCTGATCTGGGGCCTCTTCGGGCGAAACACTCAGCGTGTACATTTCTTTGTGTTCGGCCGCCGAAGCATCGAGCCATGGATCTTCCAGAATTCCCGCCTCGTACGAAATGTGCAGGAGATTGCGATCCATCGAATAGGGCTTCTTCGCCGTGGCTTGAACTGGGATCTTTTTCTCTTCGCAATACTGGATCATCTCGGCCCTACCTGGGAAATCGGCGCGGAACGAGGCATCCCGCCACGGAGCGATCACTTGCAACTCCGGTGCCAGCGCTGCCGCTGTGAGTTCGAAACGAACTTGATCATTTCCTTTGCCAGTCGCGCCGTGAGCGATGTGATCCGCCTTCTCCGCGCGGGCGATTTCCACCATGCGTTTGGCGATGAGGGGGCGAGCGATGCTTGTTCCGAGAAAATACTGGTTCTCGTAAACCGCGCCAGCTTGCATCATCGGGAAAATAAAATCCCGAGCAAATTCCTCCTGCAAATCTTCGATGTAAACCTTGGACGCGCCTGTCTTCAGCGCTTTTTTCTGAAGCCCCTTAAGCTCTTCTTCCTGGCCGATGTTGGCGCAAAAAGCGATGACCTCGGCATGGTATTTTTCCTTGATCCACGAGAGGAGGACCGAAGTGTCAAGGCCACCTGAATAGGCAAGCACAATTTTCATAGTTTCATTCGCACAATCCGATCGAAAAGTTCCGGGGAGATAAAAGCTGATTTTCGGGAATAGAAAAGAAGATTATTTACCGCCTGCTCGGTTCGATATGGACCAGCACATCGTGCACGGCCGGGAGCTGGTCGCGAATACGATTCTTAACCTTATGAGCGACTTCGTGCGCTTGGAGCACTGTCATTTGCGGGTTCACCTCGAGATGCATATCGACGAAATAGTGATAGCCCATTTTGCGGACGAGGCATTTCTCCACTTCATCCACCCCTTCCACATGCCGGGCAATCTCACGAATTTTCGCGCGCATGGCCAAGTCCGGAGAAGCATCCATCAGCTCGCTCAGGGCCGGGCGCAATAAGCGCCAGCCATTCCAAGCGATGATGTGCGCTGCGACAAGGGCTGCAACGTCATCGGCCGATTCGTATCCGCGGCCTCCAACCAAAGCCACGCTGATCCCCACAGCCGCGGCAGTGGAGGTTATCGCATCGCTGCGGTGATGCCAGGCGTCTGTGTGAACAGCCAAACTTTCGACCGACCTCGCTTCGCGCAATACGTAGCGGAAGAGGCCCTCTTTCACCAAGACCACTAAGAGCAACACCAGCAAAGTAAACGGGGCGGGACTCAAATGTGGCGTGATAATTTCGCGCACCGAGTGAACGGCAATCCACGCCGCCGCGAGCAGCAGCATCGTCGAGACAATCGCTGCCGCAATCGGCTCCGCTTTCCCGTAGCCGTAAGGATGATCGTCATCTGCGGGTGCCGAAGAAACCACGAGCCCGCGCCAGACGACCAGGGAACTGGCGATGTCGGCAAACGACTCAACGGCATCTGCAATCAGCGCGTGGGAATGGCCAAGAATACCAGCCGCCAGCTTTCCGCCCGCCAGAAGAGTGTTCACCCCAAGGCCGATAAAAGTTACTCGCAAGCTGCGTTTGAGCCGGTTCTTTGGCATCGGTTCATGACCTTCGCTAGATCATGTGGCAAAACATGGCGTCGCGCAGCTTCGGTTCGAACCAAGTGCTTTTGGGAGGCATGATGCCGCCAGCGTCGGCGATGCCCATCAGGTCTTCGATGCTCGTTGGAAACATCGAGAACGCACAGGCGTATTCACCGCTGTTCACCAGGTTCTCCAGTTCTGCTGTGCCCCGGATGCCACCTGCGAAATGAATGCGCTTGCTCGTGCGCGGGTCGTCAATACCGAAGATCGGTGCCAACACATGCTTTTGCAACAATGTTACATCGAGCTTCTCAATGGGATCAGTCGTCGCCTCAAATTGAGGCCGGAAATGCAGAGTGTGCCATTGGTTCTCGAGGTAGAAGCCTAGCTCGTGTCTTCGCATTGGCGCGGCTGTGCCAGGTCGTTGGATCAGGAAGATTTCTTCGAGTTTCTCCAACAAGCGCGACGCTGTCTGGTTGTTCAAATCTTTTAGAACACGGTTGTAGGGCAATATCTGCATCTGATTGTCTGGAAAAATGACGCTGAGAAAGAATCCGCTCTGGCCATCTCCTTTCCGGCTTTGATACACCCGCGCTGCGGCAGCACTCCGGTGATGCCCGTCAGCTATGTAAACGAACGGTATTCGCGCAAATTCCCCTTCAATGAAACGAATGCTCGCGGGATCAGAGATGACCCATGAAGTGTGACGGACACCGTCGCGCGCTGTGAAGTCAATGCTGGGAGGCTCGATTGATTTCTGGCGGACAAGTTCGTCGAGAGCTGGTTGGGCGCGATACGTCAAGAAGACAGGGCCCGTCTGCGAGTTAAGCGTTTCAATATGCCGGACGCGATCGTCCTCTTTGTCAGGACGCGTCAATTCGTGTTTCTTGATCACGTTGTTCAAATAATCCTCGCAGCTCGCCGCGGCCACCAAGCCCGTTTGGCTGTGTTGGCCCATCACTTGACGGTACAGATAAAAACATGGCTGCGCATCGAGCTTGATAGCTCCTTCCTGAATGAGCTTTGTGAAATTCTCCTGTCCTTTCGCATAAACTCGCGGATCACAAAGGTCCATTTCTGGAGGTAAATCAATCTCCGGTTTACTGACGCGGAGAAAACTTAGATGATTGCCAGCCGCCATCTCGCGAGCTTCCGCCGAGGACATGACATCGTAGGGAAGCTCGCAGATGCGAGCCGCGAGCGCAGGCCTTGGCCGCATCGCAGGAAATGGTTTGATCGTCGCCATAAAGGTCCAAGAACCATACAGGCCACCTCAGAAGTATCCAGACGAATTGCCTGAGCGTGGAAGCCCTCTTCTCATCCAATGGCCTCCGCGGCCAAGCATGACATTTATCCAAGCGTGAGATCGGGCGATCACTAAGAAGACTGATTGCAGAATCCTTTCCCCGGAATAACAATCCCGAATTCATGCTCGCGAAATGGTCATTCACTCTCGTCTTGATGCTGCTTTATGTGCTCATGTTCCATCTTTGGCTTCACGTGAATCGACACTGGACGATCATCAGTGCAGGGATTGTCACCGTAGCCCTCAACGCAGGATTAGCTTGGGCTGCAAAGCGCCGTTACTTTGTGAATCGATGGGATTTGGCATTTCACGCTTTGGTCATCCTCGACCTTTTGATCGAGGGACTCTTCATCGAGGTGCATGACCACTACGGATTTTACTTTTGCGCCTTAGGATTTGCGATCCTGCTGGCGGGTTACAGACTCCTCGGAGCGAGGCGAGCGCTGGCTCGGGACTGAAATGGCATCTCGCCGTTCACGGTTTCTGAGCGGCCACGACCCTTTAATCGGGAAAAAACCGATCCATGGCTCTCCGGTCTTTTTTTGTGGGCCGTCCGATTCCTTCTGGCCATACGAATACTGGCTGAAGACTTTTCTCTCTTAATTTCTCGTACTCGGCCGCAGGGGTTTGATCTTCGGCATATTGCGGGACCAGTTTGGCTCCAACTCGCTTTTCAATGAGTCCCACAACCTTCAGCGTCTTGCTCATAACTCCGAGCTTCACGGAGATAACCTCATCGAGCCGCACCGTTCGCGAGGGCTTTGCGGCATGCCCGGCGATCTCGATGTGCCCCGATTTGCAGGCCTCGGCCGCTAGGGTCCTCGTTTTAAAGATCCGAACGGCCCAAAGCCATTTATCAATTCTGACGGTGTCCATTGCGTGGTGTTCAGCCGGCGTCTTTCTCCACTAATAAGACGAGGTCCTTCCGTCCAAGACGTGACATCATCACCCTCCTATTCGATAAACCTGAGCTGCGTTTTCACCCATGATTTTGCGGTAGGCGCTTTCGGGAAATGCACTGAGATAATCATGGACGATTCCAACGACCTGTTCGTAGTTGCCCGACAACAGACAAACAGGCCAATCAGAACCGAACATGAGTCGATCCTCGCCAAAGGCTTCATAGACGACGTCCAGAAAGGGCCTAAAGTCTTCTGGTTCCCATTCACTCCAGCGCGCTTCGGTAACCAGGCCGGAAACTTTGCAGTAAACGTTCGGGAACTGGGCCAGATCTTTGATGTGATCGTTCCAGGGCGAGATAGCTCCAGCGTTGATCAGGGGTTTCGCGATGTGATCGAGAACGAATAGCTGCTGCGGGAGTTGCTCGACCACTTTGATGGCGGCGGGCAGATGCTTTGGATAGAGCAGCAGATCATAGGTCAGGTTCAACCCCTTCAATGTCCCCAATCCTCTAAGGAAATCCGGGCGCAACATGAACTGATCATCCGGCTCGTCTTGCACAACGTGGCGAACTCCGACGAATTTCGGATGCTTCGCGAACTCCGACAACTGATCTGCAACCTGCTCTGACCGCAGGTCCACCCATCCGACGACTCCTCGGATCGATGAATGACGATCAGCGAGAGTCAAAAGCCAGCGCGATTCCTCCAAACTTTGTCTCGCTTGAACGGCTATCGAACCGTCCAGCTTTAATCTGCTCAATTCAATCTCCAGATCCGGCGGAAGGTAATCACGACGAATTCGGCTCAGCCGATCAGTGATCCAAGGATACTCGGCCGGGTTGTAACTCCAGAAATGCTGGTGCGAATCGATCGTCATCAGAGGTGCTTAATCCCAGAACGTGAGTTGGAACCAAGACATCATCGCTTCACGCTCGTTCTATCCTTCAACCACTGAAAATCAGTCGCTGGTGAGGCCGGAAAAATTCCTCCCACGCCTCCCTTTCTCGGTGGTCTAATGGTGCCCGCGTCTCCACTGACGACCCACTTATGAACTTCCGTATGGCCGTCCGCGAAAGAAAAACTGGCCGCGCCATTGTGATGCGAAGCCGGCAGATTTCCCCACTTGTAATCGTCCAATGTGTTGACGAAAAAGGCGTCGTTTATAGTGTCGGGATGCTCGTCCAAAAATACGAAAGTGTTGGAGGTGCTTTCCAACTGTGCCGATTTCACGAACTGTTTGTACTCTGGGTTGAATCGGTTGGTTAACGTCCCCGTATTTCCCACCATCGCATTCATCGACATGCTACGGATGCGCGGGCCGTTGGCGGCGACAGATTTGTCGGATGGACACTTGAAGACAGCCGTGGATTTGCCGAGATAAGATGAGAGCTTGGCGTCGGTCAGCAACACCAGGTTCGTGTTGTCCTCGCTCACGTCCCAGTCCTGGACGTTATTGGCCCAGCTTTGTCGCGTCGCTCTTGTTTCGTCCCGACCGTGATTGTTCACAAAGAAATCATCATGATCGTCGGTGTAGAGAAACCACGCGAGTGTCAATTGTTTGGCATTGTTGATGCACATTATTCCCTGTGCTTTCGCTTTCGACTTGCTCAAGGCAGGCAACAAAAGCCCCGCCAAAATCGCAATGATCGCGATGACGACGAGGAGTTCAATTAACGTAAACCCGCTCCGACAACTCTGAATAAATCGGCCACTCGCAGTCAACGCGCCGCCCTTCTTCGCGAGTGTTGAGTCATGGGTCATTCGATCGTTCCTTCGTCCTAGTCATTGATTAAAATCGTTCCTCGAACGCCTTTCACTACACTTCGACAATAGCCTTTATCACTGCGGTCTCCGGTCTAAGCCATCGCGGGAATTCGCTAATCACATCGTCGAACTTTGCCTTATGGGTGATCCATGGAGTGGTGTTGATTTTCTTGTCTTCAATTAGCTTGATGATCTTGCCAAAATCACTTGCCAACGCATTGCGCGAAGCCAGCAACGTCATCTCACGGCGATGCATCAGCGGATGACCGAAGCTCACTTCTGCAGTCGTGATGCCAACAAAGACCAACTTCCCAGTGTGCGAGACGTATTCAAGCGCATGAGACATTGATTTGTTGCTCCCTGTAGCATCGATGACGATGCTGGCGAGCGCGCCCTCGGTCAGACTCTTCAGCGCCTCCAGCTCCGATCCGTCGCCTTTGGCAACGATGGTGTCATGAACGCCCATTTTCCCTTTGCAGAAATCGAGCCGCTGCTCGTTCATATCGAGCACGATCATCCGCGCTCCGGAAAGCTTGACGAACTCGAGCGTGGACAGACCAATCGGTCCCGCTCCAATCACCAGCACGTTTTCCTTCGGCTGCGGGTTGCATCGGTTCACAGCGTGACAGCCGATCGCCAGCGTCTCGACCAGCGCCAACTCATCGAGCGCGAGGCTGCGTGACGCATGTAACTTGCGCGCTGGCACGATGAACTGCGGCCGCATTCCGCCGTCGATATGGACGCCGAGCACCTGCAAGCTTTCACAGCAATTGCTGTTGCCTCGGCGGCATGCGAAACATTTTTGACAGTTAATGTACGGTTCTACTGAGCAGCGATCACCCGGCTTTACATTTGTGACTTCACCACCCACTTCGAGGACCTCGACGCCCAGTTCGTGGCCCGGAATTCGCGGGTAGCTGTAGAATGGCATCTTGCCGAGATAGCCGGAATAGTCCGTGCCACAAATGCCAACGCGATGCACGGTGACTAGCGCTTCGCCAACCCCAGGGCGGGGCGGCTCGTTGATCTCAATGCGCCGGAAATGCCCCGGCTTTTCCAGTTGAATCGCTTTCATAGTTTCAAAGCACGGCTGATGGAATGATTCTGACCTTACATCCAGACGATTGGCGAGAATCAATTTAATCGCGTCACCCATTCCTCGCCGAGGAATCCTCGTTCGACGCATCCTTGCAGAGGGTGTTGAAACTGTTTTTGGAAATCACTGTTCGATTGAGTTTCCATCACAATACCGCGTCCTGGGCGGAGATTTTGGTTAATCTCTCTGATGAGAACGCTCCCGGTATCTAAAGCGAGAATGGAATGGTTTTTGGGGGCGATCATTGATCCAAAACATGTGCCTTTTCTCATAGGGAGATGTTTTGTGCGTGACGGAACACGCGAACGTCATCGTGCCTACGCTCCCGAGTGCGAATGATTTTTCATCTGGAAAAAAGAGCGGCGACAAATGCTCTTGCCCACAATTCTTGCACCTGAAAAAGGCGGACATAATCAACGGTTAAAATTGGCAAACCTAACAAAACCACTTTGAGCAGCCTAAATGCCATGATGGTGACGGCGACGCGTCATGTCGCTCACAGACAACAATTGTCGCTGAGGGACAACGAGTTTCT
>SIBE01000032.1 GCA_009695265.1 Pedosphaera sp.
GGCGAATCTTTCCGGGTTCTTGGCCTGTGGCAGGCCACAATCGGCCTAAACCATCAGGTTTGCACCCGTGAAATGCCGCAGATTCCGTGCCGTTATCACTCCTAATACATTATACCACAACGTTTTAAGACGTTTTCTGCCAGGCGCTACCTATGGCTTGTGCTGTTCATCGGTTGCTGGGGTTTTGTGCTGAACCTCGGGGCACCTTTCTACAGTGTTTATGTCTTGCGCGAATTGCCGCTCTCGATGGGAGGGCTCACGTTGCTGACCACGTTGTCCACCCTGGGCGGTTTGGTCGCTCTGCCCTCATGGGGCGTGTTGAGTGATCGGTTTGGGAACAAGCCGGTTCTGATGACATGCGCGTTTCTGTGGAGTGTCGTGGCACTTATCTCGTGGTTGTTCGTGGGACCACAACGCTACGGGCATCTCTTCCTGAACTATTTTGTCGTGGGCGCCACAACCGCCGGATTTCAACTCTGCCAGTTTAATCTCATGGTGAAAATGATTCCGACCCGCAGCAAGGCTCCTTACATCTCCGTTTTTCTGGCTCTGACGAGTCTGCTCACCGCTCTCGGGCCTGTCTTGGGAGGAAAAGTCTTAACGAGTCTTCCCCATGATTTCGGAACATTCCTCGGGCAGCCGCTCCTTCGATTTCACGTGGTTTTCCTCGTTTCGCTGGTCTTTTGCCTGCTCAGCATTCATCTGCTCGAACAGCTCAAGGAACCGGCCGAGCGGCCACTTCGCGAAATGGTTCGCGTGATGCGCACGATGCGGCAATTCAATCCCGTGCTCGGGCTGATCTCGGTGGCTCAAGTCATCTTCACGCCGCGGCGTTTGAGCCGTTTTGCCGAGGACTCATTGCGGACGATCCGGCGTCAAACTGCCGACATCACGGAGGTGGGCGAGGAGTTGGTCGGACATGGTTTGCGCACCATCAAGCAGCCTTTCTCACGTGAAAAGGACGATCATCCTGATGAAGAAACCAAGCTTCGACAGTAGCTCACAACGACCATCGGGAACTGCGCGCGCAAACGAAGGCCCGTTCAAGCTTGTCCCGGCTCATGACAGTTACGAATCGCCACTAGCGACTTCGTCTTTCTGGCCTCGAACGGCCTCCAGAGTTTGCCATCGCTCATACAACTTCGCGGCGCGTTGCCTCGCACCTGACAATTCTGCTGTCAGATCACTCGTTCGAACTCCGTGCTTGCGATGAAAATCCGGATCGGCGAACAGGTCCTCGATGCGCGCGACGTTTTCCTCGGCCTCGAGAATCGCAGCCTCCATTCCTTCCAGCTCCCGTAATTCTTTGTAAGACAGTTTGCGTGGACGCGCCCCCTTGGCAGCCCCGTCCCGCGCGGGTGCGGGGTTCGCCCTTTCAACTACCGCGGCGCTCTCGGCGAGTGCCACGGCGCTGCGCCGCTTCTTCTCCAGGTAGTAATCGTAGCTGCCCACACTGTAGGTCAATCGCCCTTCACCCTCGAACGCCAGGATGCCGGTGCAGACACGGTTGAGGAAATAGCGGTCGTGGCTCACGACCAACACCACACCGGGAAAGGCCGCCAGCGCCTCTTCCAAAACCCGCAGTGTCGGCAGATCTAAATCATTCGTCGGCTCATCGAGTATTAGGAAATTGCCGCCGTTTTTCAGAATGCGTGCCAGCAGCAGACGGCTGCGTTCCCCGCCGCTGAGATACTTCACCTGCGTGCCAATGCGATCATCGGTAAAGAGAAAGCGCCTTAAATAGGCTCTTAGCGAGAGCTTCCCATCGCCGAAAATGACGAACTCCGTGCCGTCGCTGATCTCCTCCAGAACCGTGCGCTCCTCGCGCAATTGAAGGCGCCCTTGGTCCACGTAGTTGAAGCGCGTGAGCTGCCCGATACGGACTTCCCCATCAGCGGGCGCCAGTTGGCCAAGGATGATTTTCAAGAGTGTGGTCTTTCCAAGTCCATTGCTTCCGGTAATCCCGATGCGCTGCCCCGCCGCGAAAGTAAAATCGAGCATCGAGAAAAGCTGCTTGCCTCCAAGCTCCATCCGTACCTGAACAAGTTCAACAATACGGTTGCCCAAGGGTGGCGGCGGCGGTATGACAAATTCCATGTCGTTCTCCAGCTCGGGCGCGGCTTGGCTGGCGACGTCGAAATACCGATCCAACCGGCTCTTTGATTTGGTGGTGCGCGCTTGGGGTCCGCGGCGCACCCACTCCAGCTCTCGACGCAAGAACATTTGCCGCTTGTGCTCTGTCACTTCTTCCGTTGCCTGACGCTCTGCTTTCGCCAGAAGGTAGTCGGTATAATTGCCTGTGTAGGAATAAAAAGTCCCGTTCGCGAGCTCGACGATCATGTTCGTGATGCGGTCGAGAAAGTAACGGTCATGCGTCACAAGCAGAAATGCGCCGGGGAAGCCCTCTAGAAATTCTCCCACCCATTCGATCGACTCCGTATCGAGATGATTGGTCGGCTCGTCGAGAATCAGCAGATCAGGCCGGGAAATAATAGCCCGACAGAGTGCCACCCGACGTTTCTCGCCGCCGGATAGCGTCGTGATGCACCGTTGACCGTCGGGACAACTTAATTTCGCCATGGCGGTATTGATCCGATGGTCGAGTCCCCAACCGTCGAGGCTGCGAATGCGTTCCTCGAGCTCCGCGTGTTTCTTAGATTCCGCAGGCAACGACTCGAATTCAGAAATTAATTCGAGCACATGCCGCGCGCCGAGCCGGACATTCTCCACGACGGACAGGTTGAGATCGAGAGCAGACTCCTGCGCCAGATACCCTGTCACCAAATCCCTCCGGCGCGTGACGGTCCCGGCGTCTGGCACTAACTCGCCGGTGACGATTTTGAGAAATGTGGACTTCCCCGACCCATTACGTCCCACCATGCCGATGCGGTCGCGTTCATCAATAGCCAGCGACGATCGACCCAGCACGACCAGTTCGTTGTGTCGAACCTCGATATCAGAAGCGGCTAGAATTGCAGACATTTCAACTCATCATAGGCATCATCGCGCCCACATTCAAACTCACTTCCTTCAATTCTGCGTCCGCGGCGCATTTCATCAGACGCCTGCAAATGCTAAGTCAGCCTGGCATCGTCCGAAGCCATGGCTTGGCCGGCAATCCATCCGGTTGTCCAGGCGGCCTGGAAGTTGAATCCGCCAGTGATGCCATCCATATCAAGCAACTCTCCGGCGAAATACAGCCCTGGACAGATCCAGCTTTCCATCGCTTTGAAATTCACCTCGCTTAACCGCACGCCACCACAGGTTACGAACTCGTCCTTGTTCACGCTCTTTCCCGTGACCAGGAACTCTGTGCGCATCAACCGCTGTGCGAGTTGGTGCTGATCAGACCTGGCAAGCGCGGCCCACCGCGTTCCTGGTTCGATGCCCGCGCTAAGCACGAGCTGCTCCCAAAGCCGCGCGGGTATCGGTGGCACGGGCGTGTTCACCACCAACCGCGCGGGTTGGGAACCGCGGCGGACCTTGAACTCCGCTGACAGCGATTCCGTGCTGAGATGTGGGAGCCAATTGAGATGAATCGGAAATTGGTAATTAAGCCGATGCAACTCCCGTGCCCCCCACGCCGACACCCGGAGAATGACCGGGCCGCTCAAGCCCCAGTGTGTCACGAGCAACGATCCGCGCTCGCGCAATTTTGTGCCAGGCACCGATGCTTCGACCGAGGGGAGTGAGATCCCGGCTAATTCGCGCAACCAGGGCGTCGCGACGCGAAACGTGAACAATGAGGGCACGGGCGTTTCCAAGGTGTGTCCGAGGGAGACCGCCAATTGGCCCAGCGCGGGTGTGCGGCATCCGCCGGTGGCCAGCAGCAGACGATCACATGCCACGGTTTCATCGTTTGAAAGACCCAGCTCAAACCCGCCTTCAGGGCGCCGCACCGCTCGGGTGACATCCCGGCGAGTTAACAATTCCACCCCGGCTGATCTCGCCGCGCCCAGGAGACAATCGATAATTGTCTCGGACGAGTCCGTGGTGGGAAACATGCGCCCATCGCTCTCAACCTTGAGCTTCACACCGCGCGCCTCGAACCACGCGACCGTATCCCTCGACTGGAAACGTTGGAACGGCGCGATGAGGGCGCGCTCGCCTCGCGGAAACCGGGCGGTCAGGTCACGGGCATCGAAGCAGGCATGAGTCACGTTGCATCGGCCACCTCCCGAGATGCGGACCTTCGAGAGGAACTGCGGCCCTTTCTCGATCAACGTCACTTTGGCGTCGCGCCTGGCTTCAGCGCAGGTGATGGCCGCAAAAAATCCGGCTGCTCCACCGCCCACCACAATAATACGTCGCGAACTCATTGAAGCAATAGTACCGGAGGATTTGAGTGAAGTCCGCTCCCATGTTCGGGCAGCGGCCCGGGTCTCAATACCGTCCATTTTCGAGGAAGATGGTATTGATTGGCCCTTAGTGTAGGCAAACGTTTTGCGGTGCTAATGTTAAGCTTGTGTCGCACGTTGAGGAAGTTACGCTCCTCGGCCCAACGATGTCGGCAATTGAGCTTTTGGGTTTGACGGCTTCCGCAGTCGCGGCTGGCGTGATCAACGCGGTGGCAGGCGGCGGCACACTGCTGACGTTCCCCACGCTGCTTTTCTTCAACACGCCGCCGGTGGTTGCGAATGCCATCAACACGCTCGCGTTAGCGATCGGCACCGCAGGGAGCGTTTACGGCTACCGGCGCCATCTCGGCACGGTGAGGCCGTGGCTCTGGCGCTTCATACCTGTCAGCGTCCTCGGTGGATTGATCGGCAGCGTGCTTCTCACGCACACGAGCGACAAGACATTCTCCAAGTTGGTCCCATTCCTGATTCTGTTTGCAACGGTGCTCTTTCTCGCGCAAGGCATCTTTCGACGCTTTGCTGGTCTCGACGACCGGAGTGGCAAACATGCGGAGCATCACGCGATTTTTGGGGCGATTTTGTTTCAGTTCGCCGTGGCGATTTATGGTGGCTACTTCGGGGCGGGCATTGGCATCTTGATGCTCGCTTCCCTCGGGTTTGTTGGGTTGAGCAATATTCACGAGATGAACGCTCTCAAGACCGTTCTCAGCTCGCTGATTAACCTGGTCGCCGCCGTATGGTTTATTTCGGCCGGGCTAATTCAATGGTCGAAAGCAGGAGTGATGACCTTGGGCGCGATGGCTGGTTACTATTTGGGGTCGCATTACTCGCAGCGCATCCCGCAAAAGCGAGTCCGCCAAATCATCACGATCGTTGGCTTTGTCATTTCGGCGGCGACATTTTACAAGGAATTTATCCGGTGACCTCCACTCTGTTTCTGGCGTGCATGGGTCGCAAGGATTATTCCGACTTCCAAGCATGCTGCAGGGAATGTTGCTTCGAGCTGAGGTTGGCGCGTTAAAGACAAAAAATGTTGTATAACTGATTTCATTGATTATGTTTCCAGAGTCCAAAATGACTCCGTTTTATCACAACACACTGGTTCGACAGAGCTTTGTCTCGGGTATCAGGTTTCAGATGAAATTGGAGATGGATCAGCTTTGCCTCCTGGTCGAGGCAATTTTAAACCAACAAAACCGAAGCATAAAATAGTATGAAAAAACTCCTCGCACTCCTGACGACCGCTCTGATCGCGACCACAGTTTACGCCGGCGAATACCCTGATATCAGCATCAAGGAACTCAGGTCAGCCATCGAAGCCAAGAAAGTGACAGTCATCGATGCAAACGGCACGGACTCCTACCAAAAGCGCCATATCCCGGGAGCCCTGAACTTTGACATCAGCAAAGAGAAGCTCGCCAAGGTCCTGCCCAAGGACAAGAAGGCGCTCGTGGTCGCCTACTGCGCTAATCCCCAATGCAACGCTTACCAAGCTGCTGCCAAAGCAGCTGAGAAGCTCGGTTACACCAACGTGAAGCACCTCTCCGCGGGCATCGCTGGCTGGACGGATGCCGGCGAGAAGATCGAAAAAGCGAACTAAAGAAAACGACCTTTCCAAGCACGGGCGCTTCATGCTGTGGCATGGGTGCCCGTTTTGCTTTCACCAATCTTTCGGCAAGTCCGCGACGGTCTCCTTGAGAATGGCGCGGATTGTTCGCTTCTCTGACGACGGCAGATAGGCGTATTCTTCACTAGGCTTTTGCTCGCTTAAGGCTTCACTGAGTCGCTGGTAAATCCGCCGCCTCAGGGTCGATGGCAAGCCCTGAAATACCGGACTATAAATCATATAACTGCAGCGGTGTTGGAACAGTCGCGTCCGTAAATCAAGATCCTTGAGCGACATCCCATTTGCTGTCGGTCGTCGATTGTGAAGAAAGTCGGCTTTGAATGCCGCGTCGCCGTCCAGACCTCCCGTTGGCAATGGCACCTCGTCGCGAAAAAGTAGATAACGCGTGAGGCTCCGAGCTTGATCATCCAGTTCCTCGGCATGTTCGGCGCTGAGTTGCCATTGGTCAGCGTGCAAGGATGTCCGCGCGCGGTAGGAGGCTTCAATCGCCCGATTCGCAAAGCCCACTTGATGCTCCAGGATAAGATGGGCAAGCATGTCACTCGTTGCAACGGGGTAGCGAGCGAAGTCAAACAATTTGCCTGGCTCGATAAGGTTCGTCGCGAAGCCTTGCGGCGAGAGTCGGCCGACGATGTTCCCCCAGTGATTCGTAATGGTGTGCTTGCCTGTGACGTACCAGCCGCCGAACCGTTGGTCAAAGGGAATGCCATGCCCTGTTTGCTCCTGCCGGAACGCCATGAGGCTACCGCCAGACGGACCCGGCACGACCGATTTCAACACCAACCCCGGCACATGATGCGTCTCCTCGCCGGCGTGGCAGTTCATGCAACGGTCGGAACGCTCGACGCGCGGTGGCCGGCCGTCTCTCGGAATGTCGAAGATATAAAAAATGCTCCCGAGCTCCGGATCCAGTGACACGATTTCGATACGCCCCCGCGGAATAAAGCCTAAATACAGGTCCTCTGTGAAATAGACTGCTCGCGGGTTCGACGGTGTAATCAAGCGCAGTTGCAAACTAGTGGTGGAGAAGACAAGCATCTGCGAGGTTGCAGGAATATCGAGCGCCTTGAGCAGGCTGACGACAAATGCCTTCTCGTTCGTATGGTCCAAAACAATCCGCCCCGACTCCAATTCATCCTTCAACTTTGTGAATCGATCCTGGGGTGCTCGTCCACGGTAGTTGTGTGGCGGCTGGTCGATCTCATCGTAGGTCGGCTGCCCGAGCGCAACGGGTGCGCCCAACATGGCGAGGAGAATCGACAGCGGCCAGTATCGTGTCATGAGGGCAGAATACTCGGTGGTCATGCCAGAGAACAAGCCTCGGTGAGCCTCTGTCAGTGAAACCAGGTTGGTGACAGTGTGCTTGATCCTGATCGAGGGCGGAGTGGACCGCGCTTGCGAAGGCGTCGTCCGATTTCGATAGCGAGTTAACTTTCACAAATCCGACTCTGTTGTCGCAATCGCGGCCACATTTTTTGCCTTGTTTGCTTTGCTCGAATCCAATACCAAACGGCTATGAACCATTCCTTCCTTTCCCGTCGCCGTTTTCTCACCGGCATTCTTGCTTCAGCCACCGCGCCGGCGTTTCTTCGCGCCCAATCGCCCAATAACAAACTCAACATCGCCGTCATCGGCTGCGGTGGACGCGGCGGATCGAACCTTGGGGGAGTGGGCAGCGAAAACATCGTGGCCCTCTGCGATGTCAACGCGAGAGCTTTGGATGCTGCGGCTGCCAAGCATCCGAAGGCTAGAAAGTACACAGACTTTCGCAAGCTCTATGAGAACGCGAACGACGTTGACGCCGTCGTGGTGAGCACTTGCGAACAAACACATGCCTTTGCCACGCTGCCGGCGCTCAAACTCCGCAAGCATGTCTATTGTGAAAAACCGTTGACGCATTCGATCTGGGAAGCGCGAGTCATTCGCGAAGCCACTCGCAAGGCGAAAGTAGCGACGCAGATGGGCACGCAAATTCACGCCACTTCGAATTACCGCCGGGTTGTCGAACTTGTCCAAAGCGGCGCGATCGGCCCCGTCCGCGAAGCTCACGTCTGGGTTTCTCGCGCTTGGGGTTGGCAAAGCGAAGAAGCCTCGAAACGCAACAAGGATATTGTCTTCGTAACGGACCGTCCGACCGGTTCGTCGCCGATTCCAGCTCACCTGGATTGGGACCTCTGGCTAGGCCCCGCGCCGGAAAGGCCATTCCACGAAGTTTATTTTCCGGGGCCAAAGTGGTACCGGTGGTGGGACTTCGGGAGCGGGACGATGAGTGACTTGGGCAGCCACTGGAACGACCTTCCATTTTGGGCGCTGAAGCTGGACGCGCCACGCACGATTGTGGCTGACGGTCCGCCGCCGCATCGCGAACTCGCTCCAGCAAGCATGTCCGCCACTTATGAATACGGCCCTCGTGGTGACATGCCGGCGGTAAAGTTGACTTGGTATCAGGGCGAGCTAAAGCCGAAGATTTGGGAAGAGCGCGGCATCCCGCGATGGGATAGCGGTGCCCTTTTCATTGGCGACCAAGGGATGCTCCTCGCCGATTACGGCAAACACATTCTGCTTCCCGAGGAAAAATTCAAAGAGTTTAAACGCCCGCTCCCGTTGATCCCGGAAAGCATCGGCCATCATCAAGAATGGATTCACGCTTGCAAAACCGGAGCGCCCACCACGTGCCACTTCGATTACAGCGGCGCGCTCACTGAAGCAAACCACCTTGGCAACGTCGCTTACCGCACCGGCAAGAAGATCGAGTGGGATCCAGTCAAACTCGAGGCAAAAGGCGTCCCCGAAGCCGCGCGCATCATCCGACGCGAATATCGGAAGGGCTGGACTTTGGACGCCTAATACCGATAGTGCTCCGGCTTGTAGGGGCCATCGACCGAGACGCCAAGATAATCGGCCTGTTTCTTAGTCAGCTTCGTGAGCTTGACGCCGATCTTTTCGAGGTGCAGGCGAGCGACTTCTTCATCCAGTTTTTTGGGCAAACGATAGACTGCCGGCTTATAAGAGTCCTTGTTTGCCCAGAGGTCGAGCTGCGCGAGGACTTGATTGGAAAAAGAGTTCGACATCACAAAGCTCGGATGGCCAGTGGCGCAACCCAAGTTCACGAGGCGGCCTTCGGCGAGGAGGTAAATGCTGTTGCCGCCGCGGAAGGTGTATTTGTCCACCTGGGGTTTAATAGTGAGCTTCTTGACCCCCTTCGCGTTATTCAATCGATCCACTTGGATCTCATTATCGAAGTGCCCGATGTTACAGACGATTGCCTGGTCTTTCATCTTCTCCATGTATTCGAGAGTGATGATGTCGCAGTTGCCGGTGGTGGTGACGTAGATGTCCCCGCGCCCGAGCGTTTCTTCGATCGTTGTGACTTCGAAGCCTTCCATGGCGGCTTGGAGCGCGTTGATGGGATCGATTTCGGTCACGATCACTCGAGCGCCGAACCCTCGCAGAGAATGTGAGGAACCTTTGCCGACATCGCCGTAGCCGCAAACGACAGCAACCTTGCCCGCAACCATCACGTCCGTTGCGCGTTTGATGCCATCGGCGAGTGATTCGCGGCAGCCGTAAAGGTTGTCAAACTTCGATTTGGTCACTGAGTCATTGACGTTGATCGCTGGGATGAGGAGTTTGCCAGCTTCCTTCATCTGGTAGAGGCGGTGAACTCCAGTCGTGGTTTCTTCGGAAACACCTTTCCAATCCTTGACGATGTTGTGCCAGAAACCGGGACGTTCCTTAGCGACGCGCTTGAGGAGATTTTTGATCACCTGCTCTTCGTGCGAGCTGCTCGGGGTGTTCACCCAGTTGTCACCTTCTTCGAGCTGATAACCTTTGTGAATGAGCAAGGTAACGTCCCCGCCGTCGTCCACGACAAGCTGCGGCCCTTTATTGCCAGGATGGGTAACTGCGTCCATCGTGCAGTCCCAATATTCTTCGAGAGTCTCGCCTTTCCAGGCGAAAACGGGAACTCCAACCTTCGCAATCGCTGCTGCGGCGTGATCCTGAGTTGAAAAGATATTGCAACTCGCCCAACGGACTGACGCACCGAGGTCCACGAGCGTCTCGATCAGCACTGCGGTTTCGATGGTCATGTGGAGCGAGCCGGTGATTCGCACGCCTTTGAGCGGTTTCGTTGTGGCGTATTTCTTGCGAATAGCCATGAGCCCCGGCATCTCGTGTTCGGAGACTTGAATCGTCTTCCTTCCCCAGTCCGCGAGACTCAGGTCTTTGACTTTGAAAGTGGGT
Organism: Pedosphaera sp.; assembly: GCA_009695265.1. Taxonomy (GTDB): domain Bacteria; phylum Verrucomicrobiota; class Verrucomicrobiia; order Limisphaerales; family SIBE01; genus SIBE01. The sequence continues at coordinate 10,231 of SIBE01000032.1, forward strand.
GCTGCCTTGCCATTGCTGTTAGCGCCTTTGCCGACGCCAGCTTTCACAGTGTTTGCTGGACGAGATCGTGGGAGTTTAAGTGTAGCCATGTGCTAAAAATAGTTTAAAGGTTGATCGAGATTATCTGACTGCTCGTTTGAGGGCGGTGGCTTTGTCAGCCTTTTCCCATGTGATGCTTTCGAGGTCATCGACCTTGCCGAAATGGCCGTAGTTGGTGGTTTTTAAGTAAATGGGGCGCAGCAGATTTAACTGCTTGATGATAGCGGCCGGTTTGAAGCTGAACACTTCTTGCACCGCTTTCTCGATCGCTTCGTCGCTCACCTTTCCAGTCCCAAAGGTGTTGACGCAGATGGAAACGGGATCGGGATGACCGATGGCATAGGCAAACTGGATCTCCGCGCTCGTGGCCAGCCCGGCTGCGACGATGTTTTTCGCGACATAACGGCCCATGTAAGCGGCGCTGCGATCGACTTTGGAGGGATCCTTACCGCTGAATGCGCCACCGCCGTGACGTCCCATGCCGCCGTAGGTATCCACAATGATCTTGCGCCCAGTCAAGCCTGTGTCGCCTTGAGGTCCACCCACCACGAACCGGCCGGTCGGATTAATCAAGTATTGAGTCTTCTTATCGAGCAAGTGTTCAGGCAGGACTTTCTTAATGATCTCCCTAATAATGAAATCTCTAATCGTCTTGTGTTTCACGTCCATGGAATGCTGGGTGGAAACGACGACGTTGCTGATGCGGACCGGCTGGTCATCCACGTATTGCACGGAGACCTGGCTCTTGGCATCCGGTCGAAGCCACTTCACTTGGCCGCTTTTCCGAATGCGGGTGAGTTCACGTCCGAGTTGATGGGCGAACATGATGGGAGCCGGCATCAGTTCCGGCGTTTCATCGCAAGCGTAACCAAACATCAAGCCCTGATCTCCTGCCCCTTGCTCATCCGTTTCCTTCCCATCGGCTGATCGAGCGTCCACCCCTTGAGCGATATCGGGACTTTGCGAGGTGATGGCATTCATGATGAGCACCTTGTCGGCGTGAAAGACATCATCATCGTGAGTGTAGCCGATTTCGCGGATCGCTTTGCGGGCAATGGCGCTAAAATCGAGCTTGGCTTTCGTGGTGATTTCGCCGCCCACGACCACCAAATTGCATTTGGCGTAGGTCTCACAAGCCACCCTGCTGCGCGGGTCTTGCGCCAGGCAGGCATCAAGCACGGCGTCCGAGATGGTGTCGCAAACTTTGTCCGGATGACCTTCGCCAACGGACTCCGAAGAAAAGATGTAATTTTTGCTCATGGTAGCTTAAACTCACATATTGACGTATCTGGATGGGAAGATATATTCGTTCTGGATGGCGTCAACTCTAATTATGGAATTATTACTGTGAAAACTCCGAGGGCGGATGACGTCAGCGGTAATCCCGAGTTGGGTTTTCTGAAGCTGTGACAACAACTCTTAAATCTCTGCGTGCCTTGGCGGATCTGACTCGCCTGCGCATCATAGGTCTCTTGGAGCGGGACGAAATTTCGGTCAATGAATTGCAGGACGTGACGCGCATGGGTCAATCGCGGATTTCCACGCACCTCGGGTTGTTGCAGGAATCGGGTCTGTTGCAATCCCGCCGTGAAGGGAAGCGGACGTTTTACAAACTCAATCAGGATGCAGATGGGATGACCCGTGAGATGATTCAACTGGCGGTGCGCGCGGCCAAAGAGTTGCCAGAGTGCGGAGCGGATCAGGTCAATTTAAAGCGAATTCTCACGAGACGTTCTGAGGTGGCTCAGGTTTACTTCAATCAAGTGGCAGGGCGCTTTGATCGGAGTTATGGTCCTGGCCGGTCGTGGCAAGCGTTCGGTCATTTGTTGCTCCGGGTATTACCGCCGTTAGTGGTGGCCGATCTGGGATCGGGCGAAGGCTTGCTGAGCGAACTGCTGGCGCGGCGATCCAAGAAAGTCATTGCGGTTGATAACTCGGAAAAGATGGTCGCGTTTGGCGCGAACAAAGCGAAGAAGAACGGTTTGAAAAACTTGGAGTTTCGATTGGGGGACCTGGAAGCGCCGCCAATCGAAGCGGAGAGCGTGGATCTTGTGATTCTGAGCCAGTCCTTGCATCACGCGGGTGATCCGGCGCGGGCGATTGCGAGCGCGCATAAGCTTCTTGTTGCAGGGGGCCAGGTCATGATTCTCGATCTCTTGAAGCATTCCTTTGAACAGGCGCGCGAGCTTCATGGGGACCGCTGGCTTGGCTTCGCTGAGAGCGATTTGCATCATTGGCTCGAAGCGGCAGGCTTTAAAAAAATTGAAGTCAGCGTGGTCGCAAGAGAGGAGCAGGCGCCGCATTTTCAGACGATATTGGCAGGGGCGGCGAGATAGGCGCAGAAACGGCAAGCCTGCAGATGTGGAAACCAGGAGCTCAGAGATACAGGCCTGCCGGAATTCCCATGAAGCGACTCGTGCAGCAAGGCTCGCAACCCTCGGTTGCATCTACAACAATAGGTTGCGGTGCTTTCAACGGATTGAGTTTAACCCAGTGAAGCGACCTGCCGTTGGCCTTCGGTCATATAGCCCAGGTAATAGCTGAGTCGCTCTTTCATTTCCTTGCGATGCACGATGGCATCGATCAAGCCGTGATCGACTAGGAACTCAGCGGTTTGAAATCCCGGCGGCAGCTCGGCTTGGGTCGTGTCTTTGATCACGCGCGGTCCCGCAAAACCGATCATCGCTTCGGGCTCGGCAATAATTAAGTCCCCGACGCTGGCAAAGCTCGCCATGACTCCGGCGGTGGTTGGATGAGTGAGGACGCTGATGAATGGAAGTTTGTTCTTCGCGTGGTAAGCAAGAGCACCGCATGTCTTCGCCATTTGCATCAAGCTGCACATCCCCTCGTACATCCGTGCTCCTCCGCTCGAGGAAATGATGATGACCGGTAGCCCCTTATCAGTGCCCGCTTCAATCAATCGAGTCAGTTTTTCTCCCACCACAGATCCCATAGAACCTCCCAGAAAACTGAAATCCATGACTCCGAGAGCCACGCGGCAGTTGTTGATTTTGCAAATGCCGGTAATGACCGCGTCTTTTAGTCCAGTCGATTTCTGATAGGCTTCGAGTTTGCTGGCGTAAGAGCTGACACCGGTAAATTTGAGGATATCAACGCTCGTCATGTCGGCGTCCATCTCTTGGAAGGAGCATGTCTCGACCAAGGAATGAATCCGCTCTCTCGCTCCGATTTCGAAATGGTAATTGCAGTGCTGGCAGACCTTGAGGTTCTCGTCGAGTTCCTTGTCATAAAGCATGACGGAACATTTCCGGCATTTTGTCCAGAGGCCCTCGGGGATGTCGCGCTTCCTCGATTTGGACGGTGCGATCTTCGGTTTCTTGAGAAAGGTTGTCGGACCGTTTACCGGCATGGGAGAGGCCGTTGACTCGGCCGTTTCACGACCGAGCATTTTCTTGGTGAAGGAGCTAGTAGTCATAGATCAGAACGCGTGAAATTCCCAGTTGGGCGCTAAGAAAGCTGAAATTACCGCCGTTAAGCGGCAATGCGCTTTCAAAAGCAAATTGAATGTCTGCATGTCTTGAAACCAAATACTACGAGATTTAAAGTCCCCGAGCAACTGTCCAAACACAGACTTCCCCCGACCCGTTGTCGCGCAAAACCTTAGCACAAGCGCTCGTCGTAGCTCCTGTGGTTAATACATCGTCAAGCAAGATGATCCGCTCCCCATTTAACCGGCAGCCCTCTCGCATAACAAAAGCAGTCTTCACGTTGGTGGCTCGTTCGGAGCGAGTGAGCAAGGTTTGAGTTTTGGTGGGCTCGATCCGCTTCAGGAGCCGTGTCTCAAGAGGAATCAGAGTCGCCGAGCTGAGAGATTTGGCCAAGCGCTCCGCCTGATTAAATTCACGCTCGCGCCGTTTCAAGGAATGGAGGGGAATCGGAACGATGAGATCCCACTTTTGCAATGTCACGAGAGGTGCGGCTTGACGAATCAAGAGATCCGCGAGGAACGGTTCAAACCAAAGTGCTCGTTGATATTTGTACCGGTGGATGACCTCCAAGACGAGACCCGTCGCAGCCACTGCGGCTCGCGCCGATTGGAAGCAGAGATCCATTTCTCTGCAGTTGCTACATTCGAATGTGGTGGTGATATTCCCCTCATAAGGCAGCCCGCAGAGCTCGCAGAACGGCGGCTTGATAAAGCAGACGCCGGCTGGTGCGCACCAGCAACGGGCGCAGACATAGCCTTCGTGGGCTGTGGCTGGCTCGGAATGGCAGATTTGGCAGACGTTTGGGTAAAAGAATCCGAGACCCGCATCAAGCAAGCCTCGCAAAGAGGATGGGAGTGTAGATGCCATTAATCAGAGTGGTGGCCTCTCTTATCGGAGCCGAATGGAAGCTTGGTCCTCCCGATCAGGACTAAGACTAGCAGTAGAATCGCCAGAGCCAGCCAACCGTCGATCAATCTTTCGGTCCCACAAAACCAGGTGTTCACGCCATCTCGCTCCTGAGTTACAAATCCATAGGATTTCAACCAGAAAATCCATCCTCCATGCAGCCCGATAGAAAAGTAGAGAGATCCGGAACGTTGATAGCCCAAGCCAAGAATAATTCCGGCGAGAGTCAAGTTGAAGAACCCGGGCACGAGCATCTCGATTGATCCGAAGCCTTGCAGCATTTGCGCTAACACCTTGAAACCCGACGTCCAATCAATCGGGCCGGTAAATGTGGCTCGCTCAAAAAAGTGAACCAGAGCATAGCTCGCGCTGCTACCGATGAGCGCTGCGGGCCAGGGCATTGCTTTTCGCAAAGCGCCAAAGAGTGCTCCGCGAAAAACAATTTCCTCGATCGTTGCCACAAAGATTGCTGTGAGGGCTGCTTCACCGACGTGTTTGATCCACTGCCATGCGGAATGGTGCTCGTCGAAGGCGCGACCTCCAAAAGCAACCGCGAGGAGGACAACGCAGGCCAGCGACGCGAAACCGAGTAAGAATCCTTTCGCTAAGAGGTTCCGGAATGAGGCGCGCTTTCCAACGCCGACTTCTGCCCACGTTCGAATTCCGATGTTGTAAAGCCACGGCCATAAGCCCACCAATGCCAATCCCAAGAGTGAACGGTTGACATAGCGATGGAAAGGGTTCTTCGCGACGGGCTCCAATGCTGGAAGAATTGTGGCCATCCAAAGGGTCAGTTTATACAGCCAGGGAGCCAGTAAAGCAGCGCCAAGGAAGATGAAAACAAAAAATACACCTGCCGACTGTAGCGGACCCATGGCGAAAGTTAGAAGCGGCGGTTGTTCCTGCCAAGTGGATAATAGTTTCAAAATCGTGTGACGGTATTTGCCAAGTTGCTAAAGAGCCGTTAGTAAAGTAAGCAATCAACATTAACTAACCATGTCGTCACACGGAACTAGCGGCTCAGGGGCGAATGCGCCGGTGACACCCACTCAGTTCGGCCCTTATTACTTGCAAGAACTGATCAACAGTGGCGGGATGGCCGACATCTGGCTCGCCACAAATCAAAAGGGGGAACACTTCGCTTTGCGACGGTTGCGGGATACGTCTGTTTTCAACTTCACGGCTCGGAAACGGTTTGTTCGAGGTTGCGAGATACTCTCCCAGATCCACAATCACGATTGCGTTATCGGGTATGTGGAGCACGGTAAAATCGCCGGGTCGCGCTACCTCTTGATGGAGTATGTGGAAGCTTCGAACTTGAAGCAGCTTTTCGCCCGCGACGATCCTGTGCTGGCGGAAAACATAGGCGATATACTAATTGATATGGCGGTCGGCTTGGAGCACGTCCACGATAGCGGCTTCATGCACCTCGATGTGAAGCCCGAGAACGTCCTTGTATCGCGGAACGCCAGAGTTCGGTTGGTGGATTTCGATCTCGCTCAGCCCAAGCCCGAGAAGCCGAGGAAAAGCTCGGATAACCCTGGAACTCCGGCTTACATGGCGCCCGAGCAACTGTTGCGTCAACCCTTTGACCATCGCGTTGACATTTTTGCCTACGGTGTTTCCGCTTATGAGATGCTTACCGGGAAGAAACCTTTCGCGGGCGACACTCCCGACGAGATTCTCCGCAAGCAATTGGATCGCAGCCTGGACTTCATCCCACCCCGCGAGCTCAATCCGGACGTTCCCGCAGCGCTGGAGAAATGCATCCTCAAGTGCCTCGAACGCGACCCCGACAAGCGGTATCCCTACATGAGCGTAATGGTCCGCGACCTGCGAGCGGCTCTCTATGTTTGAGCATTTTATGGGCGCGATCATGCAAATCAAGATTGCGCTTGCGCCTCAGCAAGTCGTTGCTAAAGTCCTGCCGCAATTTCCTTAGTGGCAACCCACCTTCTGCGGTGGCTTTTTATTTTTGGGCAGTCTTAAACAAACGCAACGTGATAATTTTCAGCGGCACGTCCAATTTACCATTGGCTAAAGCAATCACCGCCTCCATCGGAATGGAGCTCGGCAAATGCACGGTGAGCGCTTTTCCGGATGGAGAGACATTTGTCAAAATCGAGGAGAACGTGCGCGGCGAGGATGTGTTCCTCGTGCAATCGACCTCGCCTCCCACGAACCATCACCTGATGGAGATGTTCATCATGATGGATGCGTTGCGTCGGGCCAGCGCCTCCCGTATCACTGCGGTCCTTCCATTCTATGGCTATGCCCGCCAGGATCGCAAAGATCAGCCGCGTGTTCCGATCACCGCCAAACTCGTGGCTAATTTGTTGGTTGCCGCGGGGGCCAACCGAGTGCTGACCATGGACCTCCATGCCCAGCAGATTCAAGGGTTTTTCGATATTCCCGTGGACCATCTTTACGCAGCCCCGGTGATGTACGAGTATTTGAAAGCCAAGCAGTTGCCTAACTTGGTCGTCGTCAGTCCGGATGTGGGCGGATTGAAGATGGCTCATGCTTACTCGCAAGTTTTGGAAGCCGGGTTGGCGATTGTAGCGAAGCGGCGAAAGAATGCCTCGGAGATTGAATCAATGACCGTCATTGGTGAGATCCGCGGCAAGACTGTGTTGATGGTGGACGATCTGACCGAGACCGCTGGAACATTAACTACCGCCGCTGCGTTGTTGAAGCGCAAGGGAGCCAAGAAAGTTTATGCCTGCGTTTCGCACGCGATCTTGAACGATTTGGGGATTTCGCGTCTCCGAAAATCAAATATTGACGAACTGATTACGACTGATACTGTTCTCCGCCCTGCGATTGACGGGGTGACTATCACCACGTTATCTGTGGCGGGGTTGTTAGGCGAAGCAATCAAGCGAATCCACAGCAATTCGTCTGTGACTTCGCTTTTTGAATTTAAAGGCGGGCGAACAAGTTAACCGTTCGCACCGCGTTATTGGAATTATCGAGAATGAAATCTGTATTATTGACCGCGTATCCGCGAACGCTTCAGAGACGAGCGGGATTGAGGGAAGTTCGTGCCAACGCCCGCGTTCCAGCGGTGATTTATGGGCGTCACAATCCGCCGCAGAGCCTTGAAATCACTCTTAAGGACATTGAGGATCTCATCCACCACTCCGCCAGCGAGAACGTGCTGGTTGACCTTTCTGTTCCGAATGATGCCAAGCCGAAACGTTTGGCACTCGTCCAGCAAGTGCAACATCATGCTTTGAGCGGCAAGGTCCTCCATGTGGATTTGCACGAAGTGGTCGAAAACGAAAAAGTGACCATCAACGCCCCTTTGGAGACCATCGGCGAAGCGGCCGGTGTTAAGAACGGCGGCGGAGTTTTGGAGCACGTCTTATTTAGGCTTAAGGTGCGCGCTTTGCCCAAGGATTTGCCTGAGCTTATTCAGGTGGATGTCACTCGCCTCGAAATCGGCCAATCGATTCATATTGGTGATATCGCAGCTCTGGAAGGCGTCGAGATATTGGGCGAGAAAAAGATCGTCATTATCTCAGTCGGGATGCCGAAGACCGAGGTGCAAGAGGCGGCTGAAGAAGCTGCTGCCACAACCTCGGGTGCTGAACCTGAGATGATCAAGGAGAAGAAAGAAGAAGGCGCAGCTCCGACCGCTGAAAAAGGCGCTGGTAAAGGCGGGGAAAAAGCGGCTCCTGAAAAGGGTGGCGAGAAGAAGGCCGAGAAAAAGAAGTAGCGGTGAGGCAGTCAAATCACGGGTGCTCGAGAGCGGCTCGGCTTGCCCATGGAAAACGTTTACCTCATTGTGGGGTTGGGAAATCCGGGCGCAGAATATGCAAGTACGCGCCATAATATTGGGTTCATGGCCGTGGAGAAGTTGGCGAAGCGATGCCGCGCTGGATGGACTTTTGAGAAGAAGTTCAGCGCTCGATTAGCCAGGCTTGTGGTCGAGGGTCGGCAATGCCTGTTCTGCGAACCGCAGACGTACATGAATTCGAGCGGGATAGCGGTTCAGGCGGTAGCGGACTACTATAAGATTGCTATTGGTGGTTTGTTGGTGACCGTGGACGACGCCGACTTGCCGTTGGGTGAACTCCGGATGCGCGCCAGTGGCAGCAGTGGCGGGCACCATGGTCTGGAATCGATTGAGCAGCATTTAGCGACGCGGGAATATGCTAGGCTCCGCATCGGAATCGGGCGCCAAGCGAGTGGCGAGCGGGAAATCGTCGGTTACGTTCTGGGGCGGTTTGGTTCAAGCGAGAGTGGACTTTTGGATCAAATTTTAGAGCGGGCAGCGGACCAAATCAAATGCTGGTTGACGTCTGGGATACAAAAAGCAATGAATGAATTTAACGGAGTTGTAAAACCTCCTGTGCAAAAGGATAGCTAAGTGAAAAAATACGAAGGTCTGTTCATACTGAATATTGCGGGCAAAGAAGAAGGGATCAAGGAGATGATCGACAAGATATCTGCCGAGATCACGACAGCGGGTGGCAAGGTTGAAACCGTTCAAAAAATGGATAAGCGACCATTTGCCCGCGTCGCTGATAAGAAGCATAGTTCGGGTTTTTACGTGAATGTCATTTTTGACAGTTTGCCTACTGCGATTGCTCAACTAAGGCACCGTTTTTCGTTGAACGAAGAAGTTTTTCGAGTCGTGTTTACCAATGCCCCGGTGCCTAAAGCGGTAATTCAGGGAGCCTAACCATGGCCGGATACAACAAAGTCATCCTCATCGGCAACTTAACGCGAGATCCAGAATTGCGTTATACGCCTAAAGGATTGGCTATCGCCAAAATTGGTTTAGCAGTCAATCGTTCCTGGCGTGATGCAAATACCGGAGAAACCAAAGAGGAAGTAACTTTCGTTGATGTTGATGCTTTCGGCAAGCAGGCCGAAGTCTTGGGTCAGTACATGAAGAAGGGCAGCCCGTTGATGGTTGAAGGACGTCTGCGTTTGGACAGTTGGGAGGATAAGCAAACCAGCCAGAAGCGCACGAAGCTTGGTGTGGTTTTGGAGTCTTTCCAATTTCTTGATTCCGGTCGCAACCGTGAGGGAGGCGCTTCTGATCCCACTCGCGCCCGCTCGGCTCCCGCTCCTGCTGCCGCCGCGCCTGCGACTCCGAATGAAGGTGAGGAATCTCCACCTGAAGAAGATGATGTCCCGTTCTGATATCTTCTTCGAGGTTCAGCCGGGTCGCATAGACGCTTCCCACATCAAAATATAGAAATCATTTTATGGCCAAAACTGAAGTCATTCTTACTCATAACGTCGTCGGCTTGGGCGGTGAATCCGACCAAGTTAAAGTCGCCGCCGGTTATGCGCGCAACTACCTTTTCCCCCAAAGACTCGCGATTCCTTTAACAGGAGCCAATAAGCGCCGCTTGGAAGCTCTCAGAAAGCGCCGAAGCGAGCGCGAAACCCACGATTTGAGCGCCATGACGGAACTCTCTCAAGGTCTCTCGAAGCTGACTTTGGTGATCACGATGAAAACTGGCGAAGACGGAAAGCTTTTCGGCTCCGTGACCGCTGGAACTATTGCGGACGAACTTAAACATCAATTCGAAGCCACTGTTGAAAAGCGAAAGATCCACCTGCCGCAGCCGATCAAGAAGTTGGGCGAATACGAGGTGGAACTTAGGCTTCACTCTGAAGTAGTGACAACTCTCAAAGTTCGTGTTGACAGCACCACTTCGGCTGCCAAATCCTCAGAAGCTCCCGTTCCCGAAAGCAGAAGATCGGCTTCGCCTAAATCCGAAGCTCCAGGCAAAGAGGATGCGAAGAATGATCGTCCTCAGCGTAAACCGCGTCCTGGCAAAACCGAAACGACTTAGTTCGAGGCTAGGAGCGCCAACCTCGATTCCTAGGTGCGGGGACAGGCACAGTCTTGGCTCCTGGGATTGGCCTTGGAGTGTCTTGAGATATGAAGCTTCGCCCCTGCGCTCTCCAGTTGCCCAGACCGGCCGCTTGTTGACGATTCGGCCCTTGCCTTGAGATCGAAATTCCCCTACTGCTAGCGCTCAGACGATAACCTCTTTATGTCATTGCTCGATGGGAAAATTGGAATTGTTTTTGGTGTAGCGAACAAACGCTCCATCGCGTGGGCCATCGCACAGGCTTGGCATCAAGCCGGGGCGAAACTGGCCTTTACTTATCAAGGCGAACGTCTTAAAGAAAACGTCGAGGAGCTCGCGGGGACATTCGGGTCTGATACGCTTATCCTTCCTTGCGACGTGACTAGAGATGATGACATCGCTCACGTTTTCGCTCAGCTCAGCCAAAAATTTGGGAAGCTTCATCTCCTGCTCCACTCGGTGGCTTTCGCCCCAAAGGACGCTTTGGAAGGTGAGTTTGTCAACACGAAGCGCGAGGCTTTTCGAGTGGCTCACGACGTGAGCGCTTATTCCCTGGTTGCTCTGGCTCGCGGTGCTGCGCCTCTCATGACAGAGGGTGGAAGCATCGTGGCCATGACGTACTATGGCTCGGAAAAGGTCGTGCCGCACTACAATGTCATGGGCGTCGCCAAAGCAGCCCTTGAAGCGAGCACTCGTTATCTTGCCTACGACTTGGGTCCGAAGCGAATCCGCGTGAATTGCATTAGCGCGGGCCCTGTCAATACGCTGGCAGCTCGTGGGATTTCCGGATTCTCAGAAATGCTGAAACATTACGAAGCCCACGCGCCGCTCAAACGTAACGTTTTGCCCGAAGAACTCGGCGCGACGGGAACCTTTTTGGCCAGCGATGGTGCCGCTGCTATTACAGGCCAAGTCATCTACGTGGACTGCGGTTATCAAATCATGGGGATGTAGTTTTAGCTTTGTTAAAGGATGATGGAATTCGGTTTGGCCGGGCTTATTGCTGCTTAACCAAAACTGCTACGTAAGCGCCGTCCACCTCGTCTATAAAAGGCAGCAGCTCGCGTTCGCTCTGAAGTTTGAAATCAGAATGAACGTGGAGAAATTCTTGAGTGACTTCACGGTTTTCTTCGGGCTCAAGGCTGCACGTACTGTAAGCAAGAGTTCCGCCTGGCTTCAATTGTGACGCGGCCCGATCCAGCAGTTCCAACTGTGCTTTTCGTAGTCGTTCAATCTCTCCCGGGCGAATGCGCCAACGTAAGTCAATTCGCCGCCGGATCACTCCGCTGTTCGAACACGGGGCATCGACGAGCACTCGGTCGTAATGAGTTGGCGGTTGCGAATTGACGGATGGAGATTGGCGCTCCTCGACGCACGTTACCCCGAGACGAGTGCAGTTTTGGCGGATCAACAAGAGTCGGTCAGCCGCGATGTCTTCGGCGATGATACGGCCCCTGTTACCTATTTCCTGAGCGATGAATGTGGTTTTGCCGCCGGGGGCGGCGCAGAGGTCGAGCACTGTTTCGCCAGGTTGTGGGTTAAGTGCGCGAGCGGCGAGAAGAGTGCTCGGATCCTGCACATAGAAGAGGCCTTGAACGAAGCTGGGCAAGCTCCTGAGCAGCGGAAACGACTTCAACGCAAAGACAAGATTCTCTCCGGTCCAATCTCGAGAAAAAGAGTCATACTCGACACCTTCATCACGCCACTGGGCCAGGAGTTTGCTGGGCTCTGCTCTCAACGTATTCAGGCGGGCAAAGATCTGAGCGGGCCGATTATTCCATTCTAACAACCGTGCGGTTTTCTCCCGTCCCCAGCGAGCTTCCCAACGTGCGCACAACCACTCGGGATGAGAGAATCCTAGACTGGGCTGCTGGACCTTCAAATCCTCAAGCAGTCGCTCCGTTTGCGATTGTTCACGAATGTATCCGCGCAAAACCGCATTGAGGAAGCCTGCTTGCTGCCCGAAGCCGAGCTGTTTCGCCATCTCTACAGTTTCATTGACGGAGGCGTGATTCGGAATTCGGTCGAGCCAAAAGATCTGGTAAAGTCCCAATCGCAACAGGATTCGAAGAGCGGGCTTCTGAGTGCTGCCTCGCGCTTTTTGGTCAATCAGCCTATCGAGCGTCGATCTCCAACGCACAACTCCATAGGTCAATTCCTGAGCGAGCCCACGATCTACAGTGGGAATTGAGATCCGACCGAACTCCTTTTCCAGGATATCTTCGATGTAATCTATTGAGTTTTCGTGGCATCGCAGAGCACGAACGGCAATTTCTCTTGGTTTTTGGTTACTCACCGCTTAATAATGTTATCGAGTCGTTGGGACGTAAGATCCTGAGTTAAATCTATGAAAGAAGAGCTTGAAAAGCTAGTCGCCGCCGGAAAAATCGGTAGGCAACATCTGGAGCCGCTTTTGCAGCTCGCTAATAGCGGTTATTGTATGCACCGCAGTTGGGGGTTTGGCAAGATCACAACTGTCGATACCGTCTTTTGTCGATTGTCGATTGATTTTCAAACCAGACCCGGTCATTCGATGGATCTGATCTTTGCTGCCGAATCGTTGAAACCAATTCCGACGGAGCACATCTTAGCCAGAAAAGCGGCGGACCTCGCTGGGCTTCGCCAGATGGCGGCGCTCCATCATTTGGATTTGATCCGCCTTGTGCTGCAGAGTTATGACGGCAAGGCGACTCTGGACCAAATTCAGCAGGTCTTGGTGCCCGATGTCATTGCTGACGATTGGAAGAAATGGTGGGAGGTGGCCAAGCGCGAGCTCAAGAAGGATGGGCATTTTCAGTTGTCCGCAAAAAAGACCGACCCCATCATTTTCCAAGCTAGGGAAATTTCCTTGCAAGATCGTTTGTTTGAGGATTTTCGGGCCTCCAAAGGCCTTAAAGCCAAGGTCGCAGTAGCTCAGGAACTGTTGAGGAATTTGGCGGATTTGAATGATCAAAACGCGGCTGCTGCCGAGGTGGTCGATACTTTGAACGCGGACATTATCAGTCATCAACGCACTCAATCTTCCTTGGCGCTTGAAGCGATCTTTGTCCGCGACGAGTTCCGGCAAGCAGTCGGTATCCCGCGCCCAGTTGGTGAATTGACTGAAGCCGCGATCTGGGTTCAAACGGTTAAACCAGGGCCTATTTTGGAAGCGATTCCTGCGGTGAAGCATAAGCGGGCTCTTCAGTCGTTCAAGGAAGCGAATCCGGACCAATGGGCCAATGTGCTCGTCGCTGCTCTCAATTCGGTCTCCGTCAAATTGTGCAGCGAGGGCACCGCATTGCTCATGACCGAGGGCAAACTCGATTTGTTGAAAGAACACCTCGCACGTCTGATCAGCCAGCACCAGGCCAGCAGCGAATTGTTGCTTTGGCTCGCGAAGGAGCGATCGGATAGTTTCGCCGACATCCTGGGTCCGGAGGTGTTTCGGGCCATGCTAACGACCATGGAGCGGGATGCCTTTAACGAGAGGAAATCCAATCGCCTCCGCGACTTTATCCTAGCTGACCAGAGCTTGCTGGTGGAATTGATCGGGTCGGCTGATTTGGAAGTGATCAAAGATTTAACGCGCGCGTTGCAACTTTCACCGTGCTTCGATGACATGGACAAACGGTCCCTTCTCGCTCGCATCGTCAAGAGCTATCCTGCGGTTCAGTCCTTGATTGCGGGCGACCATTCCAAGCAAGACTCAATTCTCATTGTTTCGTGGGAAAGTCTTGAGCGGCGGAAGAATGAGTACACCGAGCTCGTTCAAAAGAAAATACCCGCTAACTCCAAAGAAATCGCCATCGCGCGGAGCTATGGAGACTTGCGCGAGAACCACGAATATAAAGCGGCCAAGGAAATGCAAAAGCTGCTGATGCGGCGGAAATCCGAGTTGGAAACCCAATTGGTAATCGCTCGTGGAACTGATTTTGCGAATTCCCGGAGTGACGTGGCCAGCATCGGCACCAAGGTTCATGTCACAGAGTTAAATACCCAGAACGCCGAGACTTATTACATTCTCGGAGCGTGGGATTCCGATCCTGAAAAGGGAATCATCAGTTATCTCACTCCCGTGGCTCAATCCCTCTTAAATCACAAGATCGGAGCAGAAGTCGAGTGCAACACGGACTCCGCCAAGAAGCGGTACCGGATCGACGCCATTGAGCTGTACAAGGCTTAGCGGCCGCGATCAGCTTTTTCTAGTGCGATGGATTCGGATCGCGAAATTTCGCGTGAATATCTCCCTCCCGTCAGGTTTGCGTTGGCAGTTTGGCTACTGCCCTGGACAGAAGTGAAGCGGAATTGAAAATCTCAGAAAGTAGTTTTTCAGTTGGATGCTCTCGTGGCCGGCAATTCTTTTCGTTCAACGACGGAGGCAGCTTTTATGATTTCATCCACCAGCTCTTGGGGCTTCCACTGGTTATAGATAAATATCTTTTGCACGCGGCCTTGCGCATCGATGATGGCGGTCCGCAGTTTGTGATCCCAGTTTTCGCCCTGTTTGAAGATCGGTAGATTGAATTGTTCCGTAATGGCATCGATGTCGATCATTGCTCCGGTCACGAAACTCCATCGTTTCGTGTCGTAATGGTAGCTCTCGGCGTAGGCTTTTAACACGGCAGGCGTGTCGAAATGCGGATCAAATGAAATGGAGAGCAAGTGCCAATTGGTCGGTGCGTTCGGCATGGTCGAAAGTTGGAGGTAGGCGGCTGCGAAGTTTTTCGACACAAGTGGGCAGAAGTCAGGCATTGGGCACCGCGTAAAGATAAATGTCAGTGCCAGTGCTTGGCCTTTGAAATTACTCAAGCCCACGGCTTGTCCTAGCTCGTTTGTAAAGCGATAGTCCGGCATCACGTCACCCACATTCAACGGCTCGACATCCCGGATCAAACGGATGGATGGCCGGGATGGCGGCTCGTTCAGTTGCGCCACGCCTGATTTTTGGACCTGATCGATCCAAGCTTGATCTGGTGTCACTGACATCCGGAAAGAGACCGCGTCGCCAGGTTGCAAACCTTTCAACTCCTTGGAATCTTTTACCTCAAAGGGCATCGTCATCGCGGGCATGTAATTGGGAACTTCTTCGTGCTGGATAGTCACTGTCTTGCCGTTCGGGTCGAGTTTCTTTACGACTCCTTTGACGAAAAAAATCTGTTGATTGGTCTGTCCCTTTTCAGCAGCGGGCAGAGCCTTTGCTGGTTTTTCGCGACACGCAATTAGTGCGCAGCTCAACAAGGCGATCGCCAAAAGATGAAAGCATTTCATGCCGCGTAATATAGCCGCGTTTTGGCCGACTTACAATATTGCGGCTCATCTATGTCAGTGACGTATTCTCCGACTGGTAATCTCTGACACCTCTTGGTTACTATACCTGACATGGAACGGATCGCTGGTTTCTTAAAGGACCACAAAGCAGTTGTCGGTGCGTTTGCCGTTATCCTTATCATAACTGTCTGCGTCGCCCCAACGCACCACAAGCACCAGCCACCGTGAACCTTTCAGAGTGCTTAGCGCAATCTCACTTTTTTACCTTCGATGGAACAGTTGCAAGAGCAGTTTGAACTTTTCTAAACCAATGCGGCATTTCCCATTCTTCGTCGTTTTCTGCCGACGCTTCAGCTAGGGTTACGCGCCATGACAGTCGATGAAAACCTTACGCCTCTCGTAGATAACCCAGTGCGGTTTGAATCCGCTCTGTGCCGATTTGATGAAGCTAATGCGATGGATCGGAATGTTGAAATTACCAACAGCGTAGCGCATCCCCGGGAACTCCTCTATGCGAGGCGGTTGACCGCCTGGGTTCTTAAACTGTGTCCTGGCGCCTCGGAGGAACTACGGCTTGCGTCTCGATGTCAGCACGTCTGCCGCTGGCTGATCCCTCGAACTTCGTACGACATGTCGCGATCTGGTTACTTGCGGTGGCGAAATGATTTGAAGGCCTTTCACGCGACAAAAGCTGGCGAGATTCTCGCGGACGTGGGATATCCCCAAGATATCATCGTTCGAGTGCAGGATTTAATTCTGAAAAGGAATTTTCCTAAGGATTCAGACAGCCGGACCTTGGAGGATGCCCTTTGTTTAGTTTTCCTGGAATTTCAGTTCTCCGAACTCGCAAGCAAAACGTCTGATGAAAAAATGATCAACGTCTTGCGAAAGAGCTGGATGAAAATGACATCGATCGCCCAAGAGGAAGCCGCGAAATTGGCCTACGGAACTCGGGAACGAGCCTTGCTCGGACGCGCCTTGGCTGGGTCGGAATAGTCGTTTCAGGGTAACTGTCCGGCGGAGCCGTGTGGCACCGGCGGCGGGGCGGAGAGTTCCGCGGGTTGAACGAACGGGCCGGGTTTAGATCGCGGCAGGAGTCAGCCGCCGGCGCCCACTGCCGTTGAATTAAGCGATAAGGGGTCAAAACACAGCCTTTTTGACACGTCTTTGAAAATGATAGGAACGGTGTAATGAAGGTCGGCTACGTCGGAGCACTTTGCGATCCGGGCGTGCGGCCACGGGACTGCCGGCAAAGAGTTTGGTCAACTGGTGGATCACCTGCTCAGCGGGAATTTCCCGGTAGAGCAAGTCCAGCAATTCCATTTTCAACGCATGATA
>SIBE01000033.1 GCA_009695265.1 Pedosphaera sp.
CGTGCGATTTTTGGAACGGAGCCCTTCCAGGTAAGTGGCGGTTTCTGATCCAATCGTGGGTTCTTGCCCAGCGCGGCACATCAGACAGAGCCATCGCTTGGGAATCCACGATAGCCAGGTCGCGCAAACTTTTTCTTGAATCCGCCGTACCCGAGCGCTCGATGTCGGTATTCCCGTTTGACTTTCTGGGTTAGCTCTGGTTATTGGCGCTTTGCTCCGTGCTGAACAGATGGTATTGAATGAGAAACTTGAGAAATTTGTCTGACTTTGACCGCGACTTTCATCCCTATAGGTGGAGGATCGGATCCGTCGCTTTGTCTCTTGCGTGTGCGATCGCGTTCATCGGGAGCAGCGGTTGCTCCGCCCGCCAATACGTACTCCACAAACTCGGTGACGCTCTAGCTCAGAGTGGAACCACTTTTGCCAGTGACGATGATCCCGACCTCGTCAAAGATGCGGTTCCCTTTAGTCTCAAGCTCATTGAAAGTTTGCTCGCTGAAACCCCGCGGCACACGGGCCTTCTCTTGGCGGCGTCCAGCGGTTTTGCGCAGTATGCCTATGGATTCGTTCAGGAAGAGGCCGACGAAATGGAGCAGCGCGATTTGGCTGCTGCCAACGCGTTGCGGGCGCGGGCCAAGCGTCTGTATCTCCGATCAAAAAGCTATGGCCTTCAGGCGTTGGAGTTGAAGCATCGTGGTTTTGAAAAAGCGTTGCGCGAGAACCCGAAAACCGCGCTTCGAGCGGCCCGCGCATCAGATGTTCCGCTTCTTTACTGGACGGCTGCTGCCTGGGTTTCAACGATCAGGCTCTCGAAGGATAACCCGGAGCTCATTGCGGATCTGCCGATGGTGGAAGCGATGATTGACCGCGCGTTCGAGTTGAATCCGGATTTTGGCGAAAGCGCCCTGCACACGTTTCTGATTGCTTATGAAGCAGCGCGGCAGGGCGCGAAAGGCGATCCGGAGGCTCGATCCAGGAAGCATTTTGAAGAGGCGATGGCGCTGTCCAAGGGATTTCAGGCAGCGCCGTTGGTTTCTTTGGCTGAAACGATTTCCGTGAAGAATCAAAACGTGGTAGAGTTCAAATCGCTGCTGAATCGTGCCCTGGCAGTGGATGTGAATGCCAAGCCGGCGTGGCGATTGGAGAACCTGATCATGCAGCGGCGCGCGCGCTGGCTGCTCTCGCGGGTGGAGGAACTGTTTTTGGTTCCGGACGAAACGACAACGAATACAAAGTGAAGACGATGTTTACGAAAAAAACTGAAATGATTTTGGACCTTGGACTTTGGATTTCAAGTTTGATAGCAACACGCTGGGTGCGAAACTTGGCTTTGTGCCGGAGCGCCGGCTTGGAGTCCTCCAGGTCCGAAAAGCTCCGATGCGGCAAACGGGAATCTCTACGTCAGTTTTGCTGCGGTTCGGCCACGCTGTCGTTATTCGCGCTCTGCGTTGGCCTTCTCGCTCCGGCAAGCGCCTCTGGCGCCGAGGCGAAAGTCCGAATTCGCCTCGCCACTCTAGCGCCAAAGGACACTTCGTTTCACAAAAGTTTGCAGATGATGGGAGAAAAGTGGCGTCAGACATCAGGCGATACTGTCAACCTCACGATTTACACGGATGGCACGATGGGAGGCGAAGGTGCCATGGTAAGCCGGATGCGCGTCGGCCAAATTCAAGCGGCGATGCTGACCGTTGCCGGGCTCTTGCAGATCGATGATTCCGTGAGCGGCTTGCAACTGATGCCGATGATGTTTCGATCGCTGGATGAGTTTGATTACGTTCGGGAAAAGCTTCGGCCCAAGTTGGAAAAGCGCTTTTTGGATAAGGGTTTTGTTGTTCTCTTTTGGGGCGACGCCGGGTGGGTAAGGTTCTTTTCCAAACATCCCGCCGTCCATCCCGATGATTTTAAGAAAATGAAAATGTTCGTCTCCGCCGGAGACACCCGGAGTGTGGAAGTCATGAAAGCTGTCGGCATTAATCCCGTGCCGCTCGAACAGACGGACGTTCTCACCGGCTTGCAAACGGGATTGATCGACGCCGTGCCGTCCGTGCCTTTTTACGCACTTGCGGGTCAGTTTTATGGGCCGACTCCGTACATGCTCGAAGTGAATTGGGTTCCTCTGGTGGGAGCAACCGTAGTGACAAAGAAAACCTGGGAGAGCATTTCGCCATCTCTCCGAGATGCGCTTCTCAAAGCCGCGGCCGAGGCGGGCGAGCAAATCAAGCAGCGGAGCCGGGCGGAAAGCCTGGAATCGGTGGCGGCAATGCAGAAGCGAGGTCTGAAAGTGCAAGTGCTCAGCCCGGACGTTCAAACGGAGTGGAACAAGTTTGCCGATGTAGTCTATCCCCAAATTCGAGGGAAAGTCGTTCCATCTGAAATGTTCGATGAGGTGCAGCGTTTGGTGAGCGAGTACCGAGCCTCCGGTGGAAAATCGAAGCCATGAGTTCTGCGGTTGAGATATCGACCGAGCGACAGGATGATCCTCTGCCAGAAGCCGCCGGACTTCGCTCCTGGTTGCGTCAGGGTGAAGATGGTCTCCTTTCGTTCGTGCTGGTGACGATGATGGTATTGCCGCTGGCGGAAATTGTCCTGCGCAAGCTCTTCCATTTCGGGGTCGCCAATTCAACGTCCATTGTCCAACACCTTACTTTGTTCGTCAGCATCTTGGGTGGAGCTATGGCGGCGCGCGACGGTCGCCTCTTGGCTATGTCTCCATTGCCGACGTTGTTGAATGGCAAGTGGAAGTCAGCGGCGGCGCTCATCAGCGGCTCGGCCGCCGCGACGATCACGATTTTTCTCTGTGTTGCGAGTGCCCAGTTTGTGCTGTCCGAGAGACCAACCGGCAACATCCTGGCTTACGGTGTTCCTTTTTGGATTGTTCAATGCGTCCTCCCGTTGGGTTATGGCTTGATCGCATGGCGGCTGATTCGGCACGCTTCGGACAAATGGAAGGGGCGGATCGGAGCCGCGCTGCTGAGTGGCGCGATCGTTTGGCTGGCGCTGCGGTCGCCGATTTCACCAGAGAAGATGGTTTGGCCTGCCCTGATTGCTTTGCTCGTTGCGACGGTGCTTGGCGCGCCTGTCTTTGTAACCCTGGGCGGCATCGCGGTGATTTTGTTTTGGGGTGATGAACTGCCGATTGCTTCGATTCCTTTGGATCATTATCGGCTGGTCACTAATCCGTCGCTTCCCACCATTCCGCTGTTCACCCTCGCCGGCTATTTGTTGGCGGAGGGAGGTGCCTCGAAACGGTTGATCCGTGTCTTTCAAGCTCTCGTGGGGCAATTCCGCGGCGGCCCGGCGATTGTTACCGCGCTGGCTTGCGCTTTTTTCACTTCCTTCACCGGTGCATCTGGGGTGACAATTCTCGCGCTCGGCGGCTTGTTAATGCCCGTGCTGTTGGCGGCGCGTTACTCAGAGCGCTCGGCATTGGGTCTGCTGACCGGGTCCGGCGCGCTCGGCTTGTTGTTTCCACCGTCGCTGCCATTGATTCTTTACGCGATCATCGCGGGCTCACACGTGAAAAGCGGCGGTGTGACGATCGAACGAATGTTTTTGGGCGGTCTGGGGCCCGGGATCTTGCTCGTGTTTCTGACGGCTTGGTGGGGCGTTCGTCAGGGTCCAAAAGATCAGAAAACATTGGGCTCTTTTGACTGGTCCGAAGCGCGCCGAGCCCTATGGGAAGCCAAACTGGAATTGCTTGTTCCGGTCGTCGCTTTAGTGGTGCTCTTTGGCGGATTTGCCACGCCCGTGGAAGCGGCGGCGGTCACGGCACTCTACGTTTTCATCATCGAAGTCTTCGTTCATCGCGATTTGAAATTAACCAAAGATGTTCCGCGCGTGCTGGCAGAGTGCGGATTGCTGGTCGGCGGTGTCCTCTTGATCTTGGGCGTGGCGCTTGGTTTTACGAATTATCTGGTGGATGCTCAAGTGCCGAGCAAGGCCGTGGACTGGGTAACTCACACCATTCATTCGAAATACGCGTTTCTCTTCGTGTTGAACGTGCTTCTCCTTGTTGTGGGCTGTCTGATGGATACTTACTCAGCGATCGTTGTCATCGTTCCGCTGCTGGTTCCATTGGGCGCGGCGTATGGGATCGATCCGATTCATCTCGGAATCATTTTCTTGGCAAACATGGAACTTGGTTTGTTAACGCCGACCGTTGGAATCAATATTTTTCTTTCCTCCTATCGTTTCGGCAAACCCGTGCTCGAAGTTACGCGAGCGGTCATTCCAATGCAGTTAGTGCTGTTAACGGGAGTGCTCTTGATCACCTACCTTCCATTCTTGACGACGTGGTTGCCCAAATGGTTTGGACGATGAACCTTTCCAGGCTTGAGGCTCGTCTGGTCATCGAGTCGGGCAGCTACGGCAAAGTCCTCCGTTCACCAAGAAGATACGGTTTCGTCTAGGCCAAAGCCTCGCTGGGATTTTCCGATGCTTGAGCCGCTCGGGATGCTTCAACTAAAGATTGGAGAGACAGTCCAGCGGCAACGTGTTGTTCGGCTTGTTGAATGGATTCAAATGCTCCGCGAACCAGCGCCCGGGCCGAGTCGTCGCACGTCGCCAACTCATGGCCTTGACCAGCTCGCACGGCTTGCAGGATATCCTGGGCGGAAATACTTTCCAAAGGACGGGCCGGCGCATAGCCCGTCTCGGTGCCAGCCACTTCGATCAACAACTTTGTTTCGACGAGGACGCTTAGGATCTGACTTGCCAACCGCAAGGGGACGCCTATCTCCTCGCTTATCCCCGAACTCGATGGAGGGTGGTCGGCGGCCTGAAATCGATGGCCGATTAATGTCATCAGCCGTAAAGCGATGAATTCTCTGCCTTTCTGATTGATCCGCTCCGCCTGTTTTTCCTGGATGTAAGCCCGGCGGTTCTGAAACGCATAAGCGGTCTGCGCCCCAAACAGCAGAACAATCCATGAAAAATAAAGTCCGACCAGAAATAACGGAATAATCGCCAGGCTTCCATAAACTTGTTTGTAGGTGACGACGCGGGAGACGTAGAGGAAGTTTAGATTGCTGTTCAGGTGAAGCAGCGCCCCTGCGACCGTCCCGCCTATAAGCGCCGCCCGCCAATCTACTTTCGTGTTGGGCATGAGCAGATAAAATAAGGCGCACGCCAAGCTCAATATAATAAAAGGTGCCACATGAGAAAAAACAAGCACTCCCAGGAGCGGCACCTTCTCGATGAGGCTCTGTACGTATTTAAAATGATTCCAAGAGCTAAACCCTGCGGCCAACACAAGAAACAGGGGACCCAACGAGATCACGGCCCAATATTGAACACTCCGAGAAAACCATGCCCGGCCGCGTGTCACCCCCCACATATCGTTCAATGTTGCCTCAATCGTCGAAAGAAGAGAAATCGCTACAAAAACCAATGCTAAGATGGCGGTCACCCCCAGAGTGCCGCTTTGAAAGTTATGAATAAATCCATTGATCTTCGAAACGAGTTCCCGTCGGCCGCTCGCTTTCTGGTCCTCGCTTATTGCCTCACCACCTCCGGGCGCCGGAGCAACGGCACCAGCATCGGTGTGGATAGTCCTCAATTCATTTGTGGCAATGGTGCCGCGGCTCGTTTCGGGGGCGATAGCTTTGGAATCGATTTGAACTTTTTGCGCCTCATTCGTCGCCGTGGAGACAAGGTCGAGTTCTGGGGCAATTTTCGCGATGGTGAAATCAATCCAATGTTGTATTTGTTTTTGACCTTCCTCCTTCTTCAGAAACCCGGTCGAGACGCTTACCACGACGGCCAGGACCGGAACAAGCGCCAGGAGGGTTGTGTAAGCCAGGGCCGCCGCGCGGACCGGACAGCGATTGCGGGCAAAGCTCTTTCCAACCAGCACCCAAAAATGGAGAAATCTTCGGGTGTGCGAAAAAGTGGTGTCGTCGTGAAGTTCAGTTCCCTGTTCACCGAGGAACGCCTGGGCTTCGGCGTGTAGTTTTCGGAACTTCCCAATTGACGGCTTAGGCATAACTCTCGGTCAAAGCTAACAAAGCAATCGGGTAAGTCAATTGGGAGACCTCATCGTGGTCCCTTTCCTCAATCCTGAATCTCCAGATGGATCGTTGCTCTAGGCAGGGCTGCTCCGCGCAATGGCGTTTATTCGATGGAAAATGTTTAGCTTCCCTCGCAATCTGTGCTACAAGCCGTTCGCCCCGGACGGGCCTTACGATGAATGGAAACGGAAGAAAGCAGACATCACTGATCGACGGCAAGTTGCTGCCACAGCTCGCTGTCGTGCTTTCCCGCTTCTCGCTTGCTGGATTTACTTTGGCAGTCGGGCAAAAGGATTGCGCCAGTTGCCGCAAACCTAGACTTGGGATCGGTTCGGGTCAGCATGTTCGGGAAAATTTGCACGCGCACGGTTTTGATTCCGCGGCTTTGCTCGCGCCAACCGGTGCGCCCTGGAGCGGGGGTGTCATTCAATCAGAATCTGTTTAAAAAATGTCAATCGAGTTGGCTTTATCCCCGGCGGGGCACCTCTTTCTCGCGCCATCCGAAGAGGCTGAACCGAAGCTCAGCGAATCAGCGAAGTCAGGCCTGACCGAGGCGTTCGCGGCGGCGGGCGCGACTGGCTTGGAGCTGCTGGCGTCGGATTTTCTGCATAGTCCCTTGCCGCCCGCGCTTGTTTTCTGGCGTGATTTCGCGCGCAGATTTTTCACGAGCCTTTGCCACAGTACCGGTCTGGATGCTCCAGCCCAACTGGTCGTTCCTAAGCCGTCGGAAGAAGAACTGGGCCTGCTGGTGGAGGCTGCGCCACCGATGAAAGGTTTGGAGTATTTGAGCGCGGGTGTTTTGGCGAAGTTATGGGAGGAGCTGGAGGAGCGGGTGCGGAGTGAAATTCAGCGAACTCCCGGCGGCGCTCAAACTTATCTCCGGGCGAGGAATCCTGTCTGGAACGCCGTCGGACGTGTCACGTTCCATTTGGCCGAAAACAAACGGAACCCCGAGCTTCCGTTCGCCTTTCTTGCCACCTATACACATCGCGTTTCCGACCAGGGCAAAGCGCAACACATCCCGTTGGGCCGGGCGTTGCAGGAATATGCCGGCGCGCAGAATCACGGTGCGCTGACGACCCTGCTCTCTCCAGTGCAACGGGCGGCGGAAAAAAGCAAACTGGCGCGTGAGTTGTTGGATTCGCGCGCGATTTTTCATCCACAAGCATGGTCTCCGGCCCAAGCCTATAGGTTCCTCAAGGAGATTCCATTGCTCGAACAAAGCGGTGTGATCGTGCGCATCCCTGACTGGTGGAAGGCCGGTCGTCCTCCGCGTCCACAAATCAGCATCCGCATCGGGGAGCGGCAAGGCGGTTTGCTTGGTCTGGATAACTTGCTCGATTTCAAAATCAACATGACCCTCGATGGACAACCACTGACGGAGGAAGAGTGGCAAGCCATCCTCAGTTCCAGCAACGGTCTGGCATTGCTCAAAGGAAAGTGGGTCGAGGTGGACCGCGAACAATTGCAGGAGGTCTTGAGCCATTGGAAGAAAGTCCAGTCGGAGGCTGGTGCGGATGGTGTGTCGTTGCTTCAAGGCTTGCGATTGCTCTCCGGTTTTGATCCCAACCGCGCCACGGACGCTGCCAGCGACACAACGCGTGCGGAATGGTCCAGCGTGGTCGCCGGTGACTGGCTTAAGGACGTCCTCGAAGAAATACAAAATCCTCGGACCTCTTCCGACTCCGATCCGGGTCCTGAACTCCACGCGGAACTGAGACCTTACCAGCGCAAGGGCGTGCATTGGCTCTGGTTCATGAACCGGCTCGGCTTAGGCGCGTGCCTTGCGGACGACATGGGCCTTGGGAAAACCATTCAGGTCATCGCATTGCTGCTGGTGCTGAAGCGTCAGCAGGCGGGGGCGGGAGGTTCGGCGAGCGCCAACCAGTCTCGCACCAGTCTGTTGGCCGTGCCGGCTTCGCTGATTGCCAACTGGAAAGCCGAAATCCAAAAATTTGCTCCTTCTCTTTCGGTGCTTTTTGCGCACCCGTCGGAAACACCGTCCGAAACTCTTGCAGGCGTCGGGGAAAACCTGACCGCTTTATCCAGGCACGATTTGGTGATTACGAGTTACGCGCTGTTGTTGCGGCTGCCCTGGCTCAAGCAGATCGATTGGAACCTCGTCATCCTCGACGAGGCGCAAGCCATCAAGAATCCTTCCGCGCGCCAAACTCGGGCCGCCAAGGAACTGCGCGGGCGCTGCCGGATTGCCTTGAGCGGAACTCCCATCGAGAATCGCCTGTCGGACCTTTGGTCTCTGTGCGATTTCATTTGTCCCGGACTGTTGGGCGGGGCCAAGGACTTTGCGGCATTTGTGAAGAGCCGCTCGCAACTGGAGCATCATCAATTCGCGCCGCTGCGCCGCCTGGTGCGGCCATACATATTGCGTCGGCTGAAGACCGACAAGCGCATCATCGCCGATCTTCCCGAGAAGACGGAGGTTAATGCATTCTGTTCCTTGAGCCGCCCGCAGGCAGCTCTTTACCAGCAATCGGTAAGGGAGTTGACGGAGAGTCTGGACTCCCCCGCGATAGAGGGCATTCAACGTCGCGGAATCATCCTTGCCTTCCTAACGCGCTTCAAGCAGATCTGCAACCACCCGTCCCAGTGGCTTGGTGACGGCGTTTACAAGCCCACCGAGAGCGGCAAGTTTCAACGCCTCCGCGAACTCGCCGAGGAAATTGCCTCCCGACAGGAGAAGGTCTTGGTTTTTACTCAATATCGTGAGATCACCGATCCGCTGGCTCGTTATCTGTCTGAGATCTTTGGACAATCCGGCCTGGTATTGCATGGTGGGATCGCGGTCAAGAAACGAAAGGAGCTCGTCGATGCATTTCAAAGCGACGGCGGGCCGTCCTTTTTCGTCCTATCACTCAAAGCGGGCGGCACGGGCTTGAACCTCACCGCCGCCTCGCACGTGATCCATTTTGACCGTTGGTGGAATCCTGCGGTCGAGAACCAGGCCACTGATCGCGCCTTTCGCATCGGACAAAAACGCAACGTCATGGTCCATAAATTCATTTCCCGCGGTACGCTCGAGGAAAGGATTCACGATCTGATCGCCAGCAAGACTTCGATGGCCGAGGATATCCTGGGCGAAGGAGCGGAACGACTTCTCACCGAGATGAACAATTCCGAATTGTTGAAGTTTATTTCATTTGATATTAAAGCCGTGGTGGAAGAATAGTTATTTCGACACAAGACTAAACGGTCAACGCAGTGAACAGAATTTTGATATGAGCTGGGGATGGAGACCTTATGTGCCGGTTGCGCAGCGGCGCGCAAATGCCGCTCGGAAAATCGCGAAGATGACCAAAGGCGGTCGTGCTGCATCGCCAATTAACCTCCAGGGAAGAGCCATCTCAACCACGTTTTGGGGCAAGGCTTGGTGCGACAACCTGGAATCCTACAGCGATTACTCCAACCGTCTTCCACGCGGGCGCACCTATGTCCGCAACGGTTCAGTCGTCGATTTGCAGATCACCGAAGGCAAAGTGAGCGCCTTGGTGAGCGGCTCCGAACTCTACAAAATCGAGATCAAGATCAAGCCTCTCAACCCAGCGTCTTGGACAAGTGTCCAAACTGAGTGCGCTGGAAAGATCGATTCGTTGATCGAGCTGCTTCAAGGCCGTCTTTCGGCCGGCGTCATGGAGAGGGTCACCCGCCCTGAGAATGGCCTTTTTCCCAAGCCGTCGGAAATCTCGATGAGCTGTTCCTGTCCCGACTGGGCCGGAATGTGCAAGCATATCGCCGCCTCGCTTTACGGAGTCGGTGCTCGTTTGGATGAAAAGCCTGATCTTCTCTTCCTCCTGCGTGGCGTCGATCCTGCCGAACTGATCAGCAAGGCGTTCACCGCTCAAGCTATTGAACAAACTGGTTCCGCGGACGATCGAGCGACCATTGGCGAGACTGAATTAGCTGACGTCTTTGGCATCGAACTGGACGCTCCGTCAACCGTCGCCCAAACGAGGACCCCGCCCGCAGGCAAGACTTCGAAGCCGGCCAAGCCTCTCGCCCGAGCGAAGCCAGCGAAAAAGCCAGTGAAAAAGCTGGCCCGGAAGGCCAAAGCTCCAAAAAAGACTGGCCTCCGTCGGACTGCGGGCCAGAGTTAACATCCGGATCATTGGGTGTGGTTGGCGTGGCAGGAATGCCCATCCGCCATCGTGTGAAATTGCCCAGAGCGCGTCCTGGAGCTCTGAAATAGAAACCGACGTTGGAGTCTCCAAATGCCATTTGTGACAGTGATTGACAAACCAAGCCGCCGGGAAGCTTCGGCAAATGTTCTGTGGTTCTTGTTACAGTCCGCACAAGTTTGGGTGCCACGGGCGATCATGGTTGGAATGATATTTTTCCTTCTGCCCAGCGCCGTGGCGCAGCGGCAAATGGAAAACCTTGGACGTGGAGTGACCGCCATGAACCAGGGCGATGGTAAAATATTTGTGAACTGGCGGATGCTTGGAACCGATCCGGACAATATCGCATTCAACATTTACCGAGCGACTGGCGATGCTCAGCTTGCGAAACTCAACCAAGCTCCACTGACGATTTCCACTTGTTACCAGGATGCCGGTGTGGATGTGACCAAGGACAACTCTTACTTCGTTCGTCCGATCGTAAACGGGAAGGAAGGAGAGCGAAGTAGGGCTTTCCTCAACAAAATCGAGGCGAACGCGCCCGTGCGGCAGTACTTCGAAGTGCCGCTGTCGCTCCCTCAAGGCTACACGCCGAACGATGCTTCCGTGGGCGATCTGGATGGTGACGGCGAGTTTGAGATGGTCTTGAAATCGGAGCAGCGGCCTCGTGACACGGCGTCAACCGGATTGACCGGAGAAACCATCCTCCAAGGTTACAAAATCGACGGAAGCCTCCTGTGGACTATCAACCTCGGGAAGAACATTCGTGAAGGTGCGCATTATTGTCAGTTTATGGTTTACGATCTGGACGGCGACGGTATTGCCGAGATCGCTTGCAAAACCGCGGATGGGACGGTCGATGGAAAGGGCGTGGTGATCGGTGACGCGAAGGCTGATTGGCGTGACATAACTCCGGGTTCACGCACGTTCGGCCGCGTTTTGAATGGCCCCGAATTTTTCACTATCTTTGACGGGAAGAGTGGCGCGGCCTTGGCCACGGCCGACTACATTCCTGGGCGCGGAAATCTCGGCGGCTGGGGCGGGATCGGCGGCAACGGCCGCAATGATACCGTAGGCAACCGAGTCGATCGCTTTCTCGGTTGCGTCGCTTACCTGGACGGAAAACTGCCGAGCGTTGTGATGTGCCGGGGATACTATGGCAGGTCCGGGCTGGCAGCGTGGGATTGGCGGGAAGGGAAGCTCACGCCGCGCTGGGTCTTTGACACCGACAGCCCTGGGACCGGTCGCGACGGAAAGCCCCACAAGGACTACGCTGGCATGGGCGCTCACAGCGTCAGCGTCGCAGATCTGGACGGCGATGGCAGAGATGAGATCATTTACCATTCCATGGTAGTGGATCCGGATGGAAAAGGTTTTTTCACCACAGGCTTGAGGCACGGTGACGCCCTGCACGTAGGGGACTTTGACCCTTCGAGACCGGGATTGGAGGTGTTCGGTATCCATGAAAATGAGGGTGATACAGTGAGATTTCAAACTCCCGGCGCGGCGCTCTACGACGGCAGAAGCGGACACATCATCTGGAGCGCTGGCCCGGGTGTGGATGTCGGACGGGGGCTTTCTGCTGACATTGATCCGCGTTATCCCGGCGAGGAGATGTGGGGTGGGCCAGGAGGATTGCACAACTGCAAGGGGGAGAGCATCGGGCCTGCGCCGAGGGCGGTGAATTTCGCCATTTGGTGGGATGGCGATTTCCTCCGTGAAATCTTAGATCGAAATCAGATTTCAAAATGGGACTGGGAGAACAGCACGCTGACCAACCTTTTCACTGCGGAGGGTTGCTCGTCGAACAATGGATCCAAGGGCACTCCAGCGCTGAGCGCGGATTTGTTCGGGGACTGGAGGGAAGAGGTGATTTTCAGGACGAGTGACAACAAGAGTCTTCGGATCTACTCGACTACGATTGCGACGACTCACCGCATCTACACCTTGATGCACGATCCTCAATATAGACTGGCCATCGCCTGGCAAAATGTGGGCTACAACCAGCCTCCGCATCCGGGATTTTATCTGGGCGACGCCATGAAAGCGCCGCCTCGTCCGGCAATTTCCACAACTGTTCAAGCGAAGAGCGGAAGACGCTAGCGGAGGGTGGCTGAATTTTATTTAACTTTATTCGCCCGCGCAGCGTCATACTGGTGACGAATTGTACATGTCACGAATCCTAAATATGAACTGCTCTCATAAAACTGTCGCTCTCCTCTTCACTCTCGCGTGTTTTACCCATCGACCTCTTTGCGCCGCCAATTTCGATTGGCCTCAGTGGCGCGGGCCGGATCGCACGGGTGTCTCCCAAGAAACCAGCTTGCAGAAGTCATGGCCCACCGGAGGTCCGAAACAAATCTGGCGTTACGAAAACGCTGGTGAAGGCTACTCTGGCCCTGCGATTGTTGGCGGCAAGCTATTCACGATGGGCGCGCGCGACGGCAACGAATGTCTTCTCGTGCTTGACGCAAGTACCGGCAAGGAACTCTGGTTCGCAAAGATCGGTCCCATTTTCAGCGAAGGCCACGGCAATGGTCCTCGAGGCACTCCAACCGTGGATGGTGACCGCGTTTATGCGATGGGCAGCCAGGGGAACCTCGTTTGCGCCAGCATCGCCGATGGCAAGATCATCTGGCAGCAAAGCCTGAGCGACCTCGGCGGCAGGGTGCCGCACTGGGCTTACGCCGAGTCCGTGCTTGTGGATGGCGATCAGGTGATTTGCACCCCGGGTGGGTCGAAGGGAGCGCTGGCTGCTCTTGAGAAGAAGACAGGCAAATTGCTCTGGCAATCCGCGGAATTCAAAGAACCTGCTCATTACTCTTCCGTTATCGCCGCAGACCTGAATGGTGTTCGGCAGTACATTCAACGAACAGAGAAGGTTATTGCGAGTGTGGCATCGAAAGACGGAAAATTGCTCTGGACATCGCCCTTCCCGGGACGCACTGCGGTGGTCCCAACACCCATCTATCGCGATGGCTATGTTTACGTGACAGCCGGATACGGCGCGGGATGCAAGCTTGTGAAGATCGGCCCGAGCAACGAAGTAACAGATGTCTATGAAAACAAAGTGATGAAGAACCACCACGGCGGCGTTGTTCTCGTGGGCGACTATATTTACGGCCACGCCGATGCTGGATGGACATGTCAGAATTTTAAGACCGGCGAGGAAGTGTGGAATCATCGGGGATTTGGCAAGGGTGCCATCGCCTACGCCGACGGGATGCTCTACTGCCAGGATGAAAGCAGTGGGACGATCGTATTGGTCGAAGCCTCGCCAAAAGCCTGGCAGGAACGCGGCCGTTTCAAGCTCGATCCGCAGAGCAAGATTCGCAGTTCGGGAGGTCGCGTCTGGACGCACCCTGTCATCAGCAATGGCAAGCTCTACCTCCGTGATCAGGAGTTGATCTATTGTTACGACATTATAAAGGACTGAGACGAGATCGGATTTTCTAGCGCGAAATTGCCCGGGAAATCAAGGAAGTCAACCGACTCTAGGAGCCGAGGTAACGAGGCTCCAACATTTGGATTGGAACCAATGCCTGCTGCATTGGCTCCGAGTTTCCTGCCTGCCGTTGCTACCAATCGATCGCCACGACTTCGTGGTCGAGAATGGAGGGGACTGTCAGACTCAGGTAACCTTCTGACCTCGTGAGCCGTGGCGTTTTATCGGCCACCAGCAGGCGCACTTTTCTCGCCTTTTTTCCTTTTGGCAACCTTACTCGAACCAGTTGTTCGGTTATCGGGGTCAGTTCACGCAATGGCCCTTTCATCATCATTGCGTTCGTCAGGTTGACCAGATGGACGGTCATGGAGGTTTTCTGACGCCAGACGGTGACGTCGAGCACGCCAGCGCCGGTGACGGTGACCGGTTTCTCTTCGTTAGTCGCCCATTCGATGGCATTGCGGAGGAGGATGCCGTGGTCAGCAGCCATGACTTCCCAAAACGTGCGATCGATGTCCCATGGAAAATAAACGATCCTGCTGAGTTCTAGCTCCCGGATGTAGAGTTCCGGCTTATCCGTCTTTGGCACGCGGGGATAGACCTTTTCCATTGGCAAATCTGGATAGGATGGAATCAAGGTGAGTGGCGCATTGGGAAATTTTCCGCGAGCCTCTACCTCCACACGCCAAACGCCATTGATAATTCGCGGCGCCTCTTCGAGACCGGCTAGAATGGGATGCCGCTTCCCAGTGACCGGATCTCGCTCGAGCTGCAAATAAGAATTGCGCATGGGTCCCTCTGTTTTCCCCGTGAACGAAACTCCGAAAAGATCAGCCAGACCGAAATCCTTTCGCCTCACTCCCCATTCGTCATAGAGCGACGTTTCGTAGGTGGCGACGATGCTCCCGCCATGCTTGACGAAATCGCGGAGTTGGTCGCATTGCTGATCTGAAAGAGCGGCGATGTTCGGCAAGATCAATGTCTTGAATTGCCCGATGTGCTCCGGATCCAATAGTCGGTCGTGAACCAGTTCAAACGGAATCCGAGCTTCGATCAGGGCATGATATATTCCCGAGGCAGGGTCCTCGACCTTCTGGCGCGCTTGATTGCCTCCATAAAACCACGCGGTTTGCTGCGAATAGACCATCGCGACTCTCGCCACGGGAGCTTCGTTTCGCAGATACTTCTCCGCGCGGTGGTGCCACTTGTAGATATCCTCGACCACTTTAAGCCAGCGCGGATCGTGGATGACGGCTGCGAACTTCGTGAACCAGGGGCGCATGCCGTTCGCGATGGCATCGACGACCCAGATGCGAATTTCGGACTCGCTCTGGACAGAGTCTTTCCAACGGTACGGTTCTTCAAGCCCGACGCTGAAGATTCCGATGATCGGTTTACGGCCCATGGTCGAGCGATACTCTTTACCGCTCTTGCCGCTGGCCCAGATCGGCGAGAGTCCGTGTCGAGCTTGCCGATCCGCCATCAAAGTTTCCGCTAGCTCGCCAATCGATTTCATGTCGAGCGAACTGAGCGCTCCGCCGCCGGTATTGGGGATGACCCGAGCATCTGGTTTAATCTTGCGCACCTCGGCGTCCCACAAACGCCAAAGGTCGAAGAGCCGTTGTTGCGTCCAGAGGATGTGAGCGCGACGCGCGGGATCTTGGGGATTATCCGTTCGCGGGAGATCGAAGCCCGAGGCGGTCTTGAAATTGCGTTGGCAATGCTCGCAATAGCACATCCCCGATCCATCCCACCGGTTGATGAAAATGCCGTCCACTCGGTAAAGCGAAACAATCTCCTTCGTCACCTCGGTCATGAACTCGAAATTGTATGGCCCCAAGGCGCATGTGACCCACATTTCGGGCGAGGCCCAGTGCCGTCGCTTTTTGCCGCCAGCATCCACAGCGATCCAATCCGGATGAGCTTCGAAGACGTCTTGGTAGGTCGCATGAGGATCGGTCCGAGCGATGACAACCATGCCTAACTTCCGGCAGCCCGCGACCAAATCGCCAAATGAATCGGTCTCGCCCAGCCATTGGCTCCGATGATGAAGCGGGATTTTGGTGGGATAATAAGCCACGCAGCCGCCCGCGCTCAGACACGCCGCGTCGGAATAAGTGCGTTTAAAGTAGTCGAGCCAGAATTGGAGATCGTAATTGCCAGGATCGTTTTCGACCAGCGTGAGCTGGGCCCATCGCATTGGACGATCAAACCAGGCGGGATGGCTTGCCGCCGACTCATCTGCGGTGGTGCTCAGCGGTGAGATGAATCCATTTCCGATAGCGGCGATGCCTCCCGCCAATGCTGTGGATTTTAAGAATTCTCTCCGGTTCACACGATGATCTGTGTTCATAGTTGGTTGCAGAGTTCGGAGTCGCATCCTAGCGGAAACAACGGGGTTGTCCCGAAGAAATCGTGGGCGATGGCGGTCCCGCGCTGTGGGAGGTCACACAGCAGTTCTCAATTTGGCAGGCATGTAGTCCCAGCTTTAGCCGGTTTTCATGTGGCGACCGGCTAAAGCCGGGACTACATACCACGAACGAACAGCGCGAGTTCCCAAATTTGATTTGCTGGAGCACTCGACTTGCGCGTTGCTTTGGTTGCTGACCAGCCCCTATATTCCGATGTTTAGATTGATCAGATTGGAACCTGCCTTCCCTTGGGATCAGGACAAATTGCAATGAGCGAGCCAAAAACAATCGTATTAGGTGTCACAGGATCAATTGCCGCTTACAAAGCGGCAGACCTGGCCAGCCTGCTCACGAAACGAGGGTACAGTGTCCATGTGGTCATGACGGCGGACGCGCTCCGCTTCATCACTCCTCTGGCTTTCAAGACACTTTCCCGTCATCCGGTCGTGACGGATTTATATGAGGAAGAGGAGGGTTGGAAACCAACGCACATTAGATTGGCGGACGAGGCAGACTTGCTGCTCATCGCGCCCGCAACCGCGAACAACCTGGCCAAGCTCGCGACTGGTTTGGGGGACGACGCATTGACCTGCATCGCTCTGGCGTTGAACTCGAAGGCGAAGCTTTTGATCGGGCCGGCAATGAATGGGAAGATGTGGTCGCATCTGGCCACGCAGCACAACGTGGCCGTGCTTAAAGAGCGTGGCGCGGAGTTCATCGGACCGGAGGAGGGGTTGCTTTCCTGCGGGTACGAGGGCTTGGGACGGCTTTGGGGGGTGGATAAAATCGCGGAGCGGGCATCGGAAATGCTGTCGTAGTAGGTTCGGCGCCGAGTTACCGAGATGAGCCAATGATGATTTTTCGAAAGCAAGCGCTGAGACAACTGCCCCGGTTGTTATCAGTTCAAGCGCCCGATTTGGCTCATCAGACAGACCGCTTTCGTTATATGGAACGGGACGTGGGGCTCCTTGTGAAAGCGGGGATCATCGGGATGTTGTTCTATTATCTCTTTTTCTCCAACTGGCTTCATGAGCTGGGCGATGCCGCGCCGCGCGAAGGGGAGTGGGATATCATCCGCCGATTTTTTGTTATCTATGTTGTAATCAACGCTGGCGTGGCGAGCATGTTGTTGGGGATGCGGCATCTGCCAGTAGCTTGGGTTCAAAGGGTGGTTTTTCACATCGGCTGGATTGATGCCTTGTTTCTCGCGGCATTGACTGTCGTGACGGGCGGTTTTGACAGCATTCTTTACTGGGCCTTTCTCGGTCTTATCGTCCGCAATGCCGTGAGCAATTCGATTGCTTTGCGCCAGATCAGCCTGAATCTCATCGTGAGCCTCTGTTATTTCCTGGCTGGAGTTGCGGATGTGAGTGCAACTAAATGGGCAAATCCACTGTGGGATGAAATAGTGCGCGCAGCCAGCGACGAAGGGCCGCAAGATCTCGCTTCGGAATCGTTCCTGCTGCGGCTAGTTCTGCTGCTGCTGATGACGGTCTGTTGCTTTGGCGTGCAGGTGTTGTTTGACAAGCAGCGGCTTGCCGACTCCGAGTCGCACGAATATACGCTGCGCCAGAAGCAATTGGAGGCAGCCGGACGACTGGCTGCGGAAATCGCGCATCAATTAAAGAATCCTCTTGGGATCATTAACAACGCGGCTTTCACGCTCCAGCGGACGGTCAAGGAAGGTAAAGCGATCACGCAGCAAATCGAAATGATCCGCGAAGAGGTCGATCGATCCGATCGGATCATCACGGAATTGATGGGTTATGCCCAGCTCACCGAGGGCAAGGTGGAGAGGATTGATGCGACCGAGGAATTGGACAGGGCGTTGGAGAAAGTGTTCCCCGTCGGCGCCAAATACGAGGTTCAGATTCATCGGGATTATGCCCCGGCCTTGCCCTCTCTGATGATGCAGCGCGGCCATCTGTCTGAGGTCTTTATGAATATCCTGCAAAACGCACGGGAAGCGATGGGAGGGAAAGGGAACATCTCCGTGGGAACGCGCCACGGCGAGAATTATTCGGTGGTTGTGACCATTGACGACGATGGGCCGGGAATACCCGCCGAGAAGCTGCCGAAGGTTTTTGAGCCATACTTTACGACGAAGGAGCGGGGAACTGGGTTGGGGCTCGCCATTGTCAAACATAACACAGAGATTTATGGTGGAACCGTTGATGTGGAATCTGAGCTTGGAAAAGGGACCCGCTTCACTATAAGTTTGCCCGCGAGAACCGTAATGAGAATTCGTAGATGACTGGAACCTTGCCACCATTGCTCGTCGTTGACGACGAGAAGAACATGCGCCTCTCTTTGGAAGCGATCATGCAGGACGAGGGCTATCAGTTTCGGGCCGCCGATTCGGCTGAGGCTGCTTTGCGGCTCTTGGAGCAAGAGCAGTTTTTTATGGTCATTACTGATGCGCGCTTGAATGGCATGAGCGGCTATGAATTTCTTGGGCATGTTCGAAACCGCTGGCCGAACCTGCCGATTTTAATGATCACCGCGTACGCGACACCGAAGCTGGCCGTCGAGGCGATCAAAGCCGGAGCGATCGATTACCTGGCTAAACCTTTTGCGCCAGAGGAACTGCTTCACGCCGTGGGGCGTTGCGCGGAACGGCACCGGTTGCTGGCCGAGAATGCGTCTCTGCGCGCTCGCGCGGGGGAAACCTACCGGCTCGAACAATTGATTGGCGAGTCACAGCAGGTCAAAGACCTCCGGCTGCTCATTCAGACCGTTGCCCCGACGAACGCGACCGTTTTGATCCTTGGGGAAAGTGGCACGGGCAAAGAATTGATCGCGGGCGCACTCCACAGCTTGAGTCGGCGCTCTGCGGCGAATTATGTTCGGATCAATTGCGCTGCCATTCCCGAGATGCTGTTGGAGAGCGAGTTGTTCGGGCACGAGAAAGGGGCGTTCACTGGCGCGCTCAAGCAGAAGCACGGGCGTGTCGAGGAAGCCGATGGCGGAACGATCTTCCTGGATGAAATCGGCGACATGAGCCGTCCTCTTCAGGCCAAGCTGCTCCGTTTTTTGGAAGATGGCACATTTACGCGCGTGGGTGGCAACCACGAGTTGCGTGTCGATGTCCGTCTGATCGCCGCGACAAATCGGGATATTATTGAAGCGATCCACGAGAACCACTTTCGCGAGGACTTGTTCCATCGCCTCAACGTCGTCCAGCTCCAGCCGTCTCCGCTGCGCGAGAGGGGCCAGGACATCCTTCTGTTGGCGGATCATTTTTTGAAGCACTTCAGCCTTGTGATGAACAAGGAAGTGAAGGCCCTTTCTAAGAGCGCGCAATCGCAGCTCCTCTCGCATCATTGGCCGGGCAACGTGCGGGAATTGCGCAACGTGATTGAACGAGCGATTATCTTGGAAACGACAGAAGAGATTCAAGTGCCCAGCCTTCCTGACTTTCGCTTGGAAGCGCGTCTCCGAAAGGGAGAGCCGGCGGCCGTCCTTGGGCCCGTCTCGCTGGACGAATCGATGGCGACTTTCGAGCGTGAATTGATCACAACCATTCTAGAGCAGAACCGCTTTAGCCTGACGAAAACCGCAGAGCACTTAAAGATTAGCCGACACGCTTTGCGCTCTCGGATGCAACGCTTGAATATCGGTTCCGATACCGCTATTGATGAGGAAACGATGGGTGCCGATGGAAAGGATGTTTCTCGATGACGGGTTTAGCTCAGGATTTTTCTATGCTCGCCAAACTTGACTTGGAAGTCCGGGGCCAGCCGTTGGGGAAGATGCCCGGCCTTCTCATGTCCGACCTTTTTTGGATCATTGCCGCTGCGTTAACCTTGCTTTTGGTGTTGTTGCTTTGGGCGAAATATCTGCGCAACGTCAAACCCAGGAAGCGCCGATCCGGTGGTCAAAAAGTCTTTCGCGGTCCCACCTCGATCGAAGAGGAGCCTCAGGAAGAGGAAACCGAAGAGGAGGCAAATGAAGCCCGACGCCGCTACAAATTCCGCTACAAACGACGAGGCCACCGAAACCGAAACCCGACTCTTTCCGAGACCGGCGGCTTGCCCCCGACTCGGTCTGGCGGACCCCCGGGTAGCCTGACGGCCTAATGCAACTCAGCGAGTCGATCACCCGCAAGAGTGCTTCCAATCTGGCGCTTGCATTCATTCTTCTCCCAAAGCCAAAACGCCAGGGCATGGCCGCGCTCTACGCATTTTGCCGGGAAGTAGATGACATCGCGGATGACGAGTCTCGGCCAACGGAAGAACGCCGCATCCGCCTGGCGGCTTGGCGTGCTGACGTGCGAGTTGCCTGCGAGGGAGGCGTTCCGGGAATTGGGATCATCCGCGAGTTGCAACCTGTCATCGCTCGACATCGTTTGCCGTATCCTCTATTCGATGAATTGCTGCGTGGCGTTGAGATGGATTTAGATACGAAACGGTATTCGACTTATGAGGATCTCGATCAATACTGCTATCGCGTTGCTTCGGTCGTTGGGCTCCTGAGCATCGAGATCTTCGGGTATCGCGATCCCGGATGCCACCATTATGCCATTCAGCTTGGCAAGGCTCTTCAGTTGACCAATATCCTGCGCGACGTTCGCGGTGATGCGGAGCGCGGTCGGATTTATTTGCCCCTCTCTGAACTCAGCCGGTTTGAAGTGAAGCCAGAAGAGATCCTTGAATTGCGTCATTCGCCACGGTTTTACGATCTCGCCCAAAGTGTGGCTCAGCGCGCCCGCGGCTTTTATGCTCAAGCCCGTGAAGCCCTCCCCGCCGTGGACCGGCGATCCATGGGATCGGCGGAATTGATGGGCTCGGTTTATTGGCGCCTGTTGGAAAAGCTTGAGCGATGCCGCTTCAATGTCTTTGATTCGGCACCAGTTCGCTTGAGCAAAGCTCACAAATTTTTCTTGATTTTCCGTACGTGGTATCGCTTGTGGACCGGCGCCTTGGTCGCAAATTATGGGGTGCGTTGAGAGACGGTTGATCGTTAATGCGGATGATTTCGGACGGTCGCACGAGATCAATCAAGCCGTGATTCGGGCTCATCGCGAAGGCATATTAACCACGGCGAGCCTGATGGTAAACGGTGAAGGCGCTGATGAGGCAGTGGAGTTGGCTCGGCAAAATCCACGGCTTGGGATCGGTCTGCATCTCACTTTGGCTTGTGGCCTTTCCACTTTGGGTCAAAAGGAGATACCCGATCTTGTCACGAGAGAAGGCTTCTTCAGTGATGATCCTGTCCGGGCTGGCATGGCTTATTTCTTTCGGCGCAGACTGACTCCTCAGTTATCACGGGAGATGGAAGCGCAATTCAGGAAGTTTCATCAAACGGGTCTTCTGCTGGACCACGTGAACGGCCACTTACACTTTCACTTGCATCCGACCGTCTTTGCCATCCTGATGCAACATGCCAGGACATGGGGCATCAAGGCCCTTCGACTCACGTATGATCCTTTGTCGCTCAATGCCCGGCTCGCCAAAGGCAGGTGGCCCTATCGGCTAAGTCACTGGCTGATCTACTTCATCTTAAGCCGGAGAGCAAAAGCGGCCTTGCGCGAACAAGGTATCCGGCATACGCGGACGGTGTTTGGCCTGTTGCAGAATGCGAACGTAGATGAGGCTTTCGTTTTGGGGCTCTTGCAGCGGCTGCCGGCTGGCGATTCGGAGCTTTACTCGCATCCTTCGCTCGATGAGTTTAAACACGAACTGGATGCCTTGCTCAGTTCAAACGTGACCGAGCTTGTCCAGGAGCGTGGTATTCGGCTGATCCGTTATCAGGATTTATGATATGGCCAAACTGCTGATGATTCTGCTGGTTGCCATCGTTTTGGAAACGATCGGCGTGGTCTGTTTGAGCCGGGGGCTTAAAGAGATTGGCGAGCTTGATAAAGTCAGTCTTCCCGCTGTTCTCAAGCTGGTGGGCCGAGGTCTCACCAATGCCAATATCATTCGGGGCGTGTTCTTCGAAGCGCTCTTTTTTATTGGGTTGCTGATGCTGATGTCCAAAGCCGATGTCAGCTTCATCTGGCCGTTGACTGCCCTTGGATTCGTCTCGATGACTCTGGCAGCGAAATTCTTTTTGCATGAAGAAGTCTCGCGGGCGCGCTGGATTGGAGTGCTGCTGATCACAGCAGGAGCGGGGTTGGTGAGCTGGACAGAAAAGGCCAAGGAGCCTCTCTCAAGTCCGCCGGCGACGGCGGATTCAATGACTCACAAATGAGCAAGCGATTGCTGGAGCGCTTGAGCTAGGACAACTACAAGGTCCGGCTCGCGTTTCAAGGCGAAAGCCGGTCGATCTGCCAACCATTCTCAGGAAGGCGCGTGTAGAGGAAACGATCGTGGAGCCGACTCGGCCGACTCTGCCAAAATTCGATTCGCTCCGGGGAGACGCGAAAGCCACCCCAATACGCCGGGAGCGGAACATCCTTGTCTTTGTATTGGATCATCAGGTGTTCCGTCCGCCGGTCCAAACCCTCTCGATTCATGATGGTTTGACTCTGATGAGACGCCCAGGCTCCGATGCGGTTCGCCCACGGACGGCTACCGAAATAGCCCTCAGATTCTTCCCTGGATACTTTGCTGACTGATCCAATGATACGGATTTGTTGCTCGAGCAAAGCCCAGTAAAAAACAAGGGCCGCTGTAGGATTCTCGATTAGTTCCCGTCCCTTTTGGCTTTCGTAATTGGTGAAGAAAACAAACCCGCTTTCATCGAAACTTTTGAGCAAGACGATTCGCGCCGACGGCATCCCTTCCTTGCTGGCCGTCGCCAAAGTCATCGCCGTGGGCTCCGGCAATTTTGCCGCGACGGCTCTCTGGAACCACTGATCAAATTGCTTGAAAGGATTCGGGTTCAAATCGGCCCTGCTTAAGCCAACATTGCATGGTGATTGATTCGCGAGATCAGACGTTACGGTCACGCCGTGCAACCTACCACGACAGAGCGGGCCGGGTCGAGAGGCGAAATCTGGCGGCTCCGCTGTTGCCTAAAGCGAAAACGCCCGTAATGATCGAGAGCAAATCGTATTCAACTCATGAGTGTGAAGGTCAAGATCTGTGGGATAACAATCCTTGAGGATGCCGAGGCAGCCGTTGACGCTGGGGCCGATGCGCTGGGCTTCATGTTTTATGAACCGAGCCCTCGACACATTGCCATCGCGGTCGCTGCCGCAATCATTCAGGAGTTGCCTCCATTCGTGGCCAAGGTTGGCGTCTTCGTAAATGCTTCCAGCGAACAGGTCCGGCGGACCATTGCCGAGTGCGGTCTGGACACGTTGCAGTTTCACGGCGATGAGGTGCCGGGTTTTTGCCGGCAGTTTGGATTGAAAGCGATCAAGGCCTTTCGGGTGCGAGACAAAGAATCGCTCCGGCAAATGACAGATTATCGATCCGAGGCGTGGCTGCTCGACAGCTACGTTGAGGGAAAGAGTGGTGGAACAGGCGCTTGCTTCAACTGGCAGTTGGCCCGCGAAGCAGGCACGATCCAACGTAGAATTATCCTGGCTGGCGGATTGACGCCAGAAAATGTTGGCCAAGCAGTAAGAGAGGTTCGGCCTTATGGAGTCGATGTCTCGAGCGGTGTGGAATCAGCGCCTGGCCAGAAGGATCACGCCAAGATCCGGGCATTCGTTGAGGCGGTGAATTCCTCGGCGGACTCGACTCGCGCGCTTTGAGTAGCTATTTTTCGAATCATGAGTTCAATAGCCCATGCTAATCTTCCGGATAATCAGGGTCATTTTGGTCCGTACGGCGGACGTTACGTGCCTGAGACCCTGATGCATCCTTTGAAGGAGCTTGAGGATGAATATTTCCGCTCGCAACATGATCCGGAATTTCAGCGCGAACTTCAGTATTACTTGCGGGAGTTTTGCGGTCGGCCCACGCCTTTATACTTGGCGGAGCGTCTGACCCGAGAGCTGGGAGGTGCGCGGATTTATTTGAAGCGCGAGGATTTGCTGCACACTGGCGCCCACAAGATAAATAATGCGATGGGACAAATTCTCCTGGCTAGGCGGATGGGCAAAACCCGCATCATCGCGGAGACCGGCGCTGGGCAGCACGGTGTCGCCACAGCCACGGTGAGCGCGATGTTTGGTCTCAAGTGTGTCATTTACATGGGCGAAGTGGATTGCGAACGGCAAGCGTTGAATGTTTATCGGATGAAGATGCTCGGCGCGGAAGTCGTGTCTGTGACGGCCGGCCAGAAGACGCTAAAAGAAGCGGTGAATGAAGCGATGCGCGATTGGGTCACCAATGTTCGCAACACCCACTATATTCTTGGCACCGCCTACGGAGCGCATCCGTATCCTGTCATGGTTCGAAATTTTCAGCGCATCATTGGCGATGAAGCGCGGCGACAAATTTTGGAGCACGAGGAGCGGCTGCCTGACTTGCTCATTGCGTGTGTGGGAGGTGGGTCCAATGCGATTGGTTTGTTCCACCCCTTTTTGGACGATCCTACGGTGCAAATGGTCGGCGTGGAAGCTGGAGGCGAGGGGATTCAGCCGGGGAAGCACGCCGCCCGGTTTCAGGGAGGGTCGCTCGGGGTGCTTCAAGGGACGCGCTCTTACATTTTGCAAGATGAGAATGGGCAGATTCAGTTGACTCACAGCGTTTCAGCCGGCCTCGACTACGCCGCCGTCGGGCCGGAGCATGCGTGGCTGCGTGACCAAAAGCGGGTCGAGTATTCATACGCGACCGATGAAGAGGCTTTGCGGGCCTTCATGAAATTGGCGCGGCTCGAAGGTATTATTCCCGCTCTGGAATCGTCACACGCCATCGCTGAGGTCATGAAGCGTGGTCCTCAAATGCGGCCAGACCAACTCATCATTGTTAATTTGTCGGGCAGAGGGGACAAGGATGTTTCGCAGGTGGCAAGCAAGGTGGCGCTCTGATTGTCACGCATCACGCATTCGACGCTTCGTGAAATCGTCGGCGTCGAATGAACCGCGACTCGTGAACAAAACGAAGTTCAAATCGACATTTCCAGGGTCATTGCCCATATTCCACCCGCACGAATGAAATCAATGACTGGCTACGGGCGCGGCGACTCCGCGCAGGATGGTTTTAAGATCACAGTTGAGCTGAGTTCTGTTAACCGCAAGCAAGCCGAGATCATGGCTCATTTGCCTCGCGAATTGGAGATGCTGGAATCGAGGGTTCGTGACGAGGTCAACCGAAAGATCGCCCGTGGCCGCTTGATCGTGAAGGTTTCCTTGCATGCCGGGGAAGGCCACTCTGGCGGTGCGGTCCGGATAAACATTCCGTTGGCGAAGGCTTACGCTAAAGAAATCGGCAAGCTAGCGCGCGAACTGAAGCTTTCTGACGGGGTCACTCTCGATCTGCTGGTGCGTGCTCCAGGTGTGTTGGAAACCCAAGCCCAGGTCTCGGACCCCGATGCGTTTTGGCCGACCGTGGAGCGGGCTCTTGCCGAGGCTTTGACCGCTTTGGTAACGATGCGGGAACGGGAAGGCGCTCATCTGGCCAAGGATTTGCAGAAGCGGATGGCGGTGATGCGGAAGTCGGTCGAGCGCGTTCAACGAGCCGCGCCCGAGATGTTGAAACGATACAGGCAGCAATTGCGCGATCGAATTAAGAACGCCGGACTGGAGCGGCCCGCCATCGATGACGAGCGTTTGCTCAAGGAAGTAATTTACTTTGCGGACCGATCCGACATTTCCGAGGAGCTGACTCGGCTGCAAAGCCACTTCCAACAGTTCGACGTTTGCCTGAAATCAAGCGAACCGATCGGTCGGACTCTTGATTTTCTGGCGCAGGAGATCAATCGGGAGGTGAACACCGTTGGTTCCAAGGCGACAGACAGCCTGATTTCACATGAGGTAGTCACCTTGAAAGCCGAGTTGGAAAAATTCAGAGAACAGGTCCAAAACGTCGAGTAACCCTTCGCATGGCAGCCGAGCAGAGCAACTCCTTATTGATTTTGATCTCAGCGCCTTCTGGGGGCGGGAAGACCACCTTATGCGAGCAGTTGCTGGCGACCGATCCCAACATCGTTCGGGTGATTACCTGCACCACCCGTCCCCCGCGAGAAGGAGAACAGGATGGGGTCGATTACTATTTTTTGGATGTGGAGACTTTTCGGCGGCGAGTCGGAGCTGGCGATTTTTTGGAGCACGCCAATGTCCATGGAAATCTTTACGGAACCTTGAAATCAGAGGTGCTCAGCAAGCTCGACCTTGGAAAGAACGTCTTGCTCAGCGTGGATGTTCAAGGAGCGGCGGCTATTCGCGAACGCGCAGAAACGGACCTTCGGTTAAAGCAAGCGCTGGTCACTGTCTTCATTACACCTCCCTCGATGAAGACGCTCGAGGAGCGCCTTAAGACGCGTGGTAAAGATTCTCCAGATGTCATCGACAGGCGGCTTGGCGTCGCCCGTGAGGAAATTGCGCAATGGAAATTCTACGACTATCTCATCCCTAGCACCACCATCCGAGAAGACCTACGGCGGATGGAAGCGATCCTTATCGCGGAGAAAATGCGGCAAAGCCGAGCAACGTCACCTTTGTTCGATTGA
>SIBE01000034.1 GCA_009695265.1 Pedosphaera sp.
GTTGGGGGGTCTGATGGGCGGTTTGCCACAATTCCAATTGCTGCCGGTCTTCAGCGCTCAAGATCACGGGCGCACTTTGTTTGGACATACCCATGATTATACGGCATCGCAAAGCAATTGTATAGTTATTTGAGAGACACTACACTAGCTTCAACAATCACTGCGTCGGTCCGTATCAAGGTCTTACTTATAGTGCCTTAGGGACTAGCTGAGATCAGCCTCCAAGGCAAGCTAATCTTATTCCCGACAGGCCGGCAGCAGAATCCCGATGCAGCAATTCTTTTTGGCTTCCGTCCATCTGAAGTCGGAGCTTCGAGTGTTGCGGTACGTAGTCCCGGCTTCAGCCGGGAGGGCGCCGGCAAGTCCACAGGCGTTGCATTCTCCCACACGATGCCGCCTGAAGGCGGGATTACATGCGTGCCGAAATGAGCAAACCGAGCGCGAAGCGCGCGTGGCAGGGCCGATGAACTGCGTTGCCGTACCCGAGGTCGCACGCCAAGAGGCGATGTTTACAACCCGTTGCGGCAAAAGCGTCCGCAAGGAAGTTCATTGGAAGAATTGCTGAATCCCGATGTGAAACCCTTGCGCTCGGCCTTGGATTCGTGTCCATTCACTCCCGTTTGCAGTCCAAACAATCGAGGGCTGCGGACCTCTTAGCACATGAGCGAACTGAACAGCGAAAATACATCTGAGAAGAACGTAACGTCCACCGACTGGCTCGACGGCGCTCCTCTGAAAGTGGACGGGCCGTTGCACCGGCGGATGGACCACAGCTTTTTGCAGTATGCCTCTTACGTCATTCGCGACCGCGCGATTCCGAATCTTGCTGACGGCTTGAAGCCGGTCCAACGTCGGATTCTCTGGTCCTTGCATGAGAAAGATGACGGGCGATTGATCAAGGTCGCTACCATTTCCGGCCATTGCGCCCAGTATCATCCTCATGGCGAAGCCGCGATCGGCGATGCGCTCGTGGTCCTCACCAACAAGCGTTATTTGATCGAAGGGCAAGGGAACT
The DNA here is from genome assembly GCA_009695265.1 of Pedosphaera sp. Lineage (GTDB taxonomy): Bacteria > Verrucomicrobiota > Verrucomicrobiia > Limisphaerales > SIBE01 > SIBE01. Next base: position 1,016 of record SIBE01000034.1, read on the forward strand.
ACGGGAACATTTACACGGGCGACCCAGCCGCCGCGCCGCGCTATATCGAATGCCGTCTGACAGAACTGGCGCGCAATGAGATTTTCAACGATGAGTTAACCGAGTTCATACCGAGCTACGATGGCCGAAACCAGGAGCCTGTGACGCTCCCAGCCAAGCTGCCAGTGCTCTTGATGCTGGGGACGGAAGGCATCGCGGTCGGCATGTCGTGCAAGATATTGCCGCATAATTTTCCAGAGCTGCTCGAAGCCCAGATCGCCATCTTAAAGAAGCAAACGTTCAAGTGCCTTCCGGATTTTCAAACCGGCGGTCTCATGGACGCACGGGAATATGCCGATGGCAAAGGCAGCATCAAGGTGCGAGCCAGGATCAAAGTTAAGGACGAGTCCACGCTGGTGATCAAAGAGATTCCGCCTACGACCACGACGGACTCGCTGATTGGCTCGATTGAAGACGCGGCGCGCAAGGGGAAGCTCAAGGTCCGGAGCATTAACGACTTTACTTCGGAAGACGTCGAGATTGAGATCAAAGTGCCGCAGGGCGTGGACGCAGAGCAGTTGGTGAATGCGCTTTACGCGTTCACCGATTGCGAGACGACGATCAGCAGCCGGATCATCGTGATCAAAGAGAATCGGCCGGTGGAATTGACTGTCTCTGAAGTGCTGCACGAGAACACCGCCAAGCTGGTCAAGGACCTCAAGCGCGAGCTGGACCTTAAAGAGCAAAAGCTCCAGGACGAACTCCATTCCAAAACGTTGGTCCGGATTTTCGTTGAGAACCGCATCTACAAAAAGATCGAGCAATCCAAAACGAACGAGGCCGTATGCGCCGCCGTGCACGAAGGGTTCAAGCCCTACCGCAGCGAGATGTTCCGCGACCTGATCGACGCTGATGTGGAAATGCTACTGGGCGTTCGTATACGGCGCATTTCGTTGTTTGACATCAACAAACACCGCGAGGAGATGGACAAGGTGAAGGCGGATCTCGACGAAACGCGCAAGCATCTGAAGAACGTCACAAAATATGCCGTCTCTCATCTGGAAGCGTTGCTGGCAAAATACGGGCCGCTCTATCCGCGCCTGACGAAGTCGAGCCGCTACGATGAAGTCGAGGCGCGCGAGGTCGCTTTCAAAGCCTTCAAAGTGGCCTACGATCGAGAATCGGGTTACGTCGGTTATAAAGTATCCGGCGATGAGTTCAAAGTGGACTGCACGAAGTTCGACAAGCTGCTTCTCGTGTTTAAGGACGGCCATTACAAAGTCATCGAACTGCCGGAGAAATTGTTTATTGGCCCGGACGTGTTTCATTGCGCGATTCCCGAGCGTGACCGGGTCTTTACGCTGGCTTACACCAACCGCGAGGCGACCTATTTGAAGCGGTTCACTTTCGGCGGGACGATTCTGGACAAGGTTTATCACTGCATTCCGCCGAAATCGAAAATCTTATTCTTTGAGCCGGATACGCCAGCCGGACTTTACATCAAGTACAAGTCCGCGCCGTATCAAAAGATCAACCAACAAACGTGCAACCCCACCGAGGTGGAAGTGAAAGGGGCGAAGACACGCGGACGCCAGATTTCAATCAAGGACGTTTCATCGGTTAATAGCAAACCGCCACGGGGCTGGGATGCGGAGGCGCCCACCACCAAGCTTCAGTTTGTTTAGACTGTCGAGTTGCGAGAGCCAAACGCCTGCGCAGCACGATCGATTTGCGACCGACGATGGCGCGCAACTGCGCGGAGCTTGGCCATTGGATCGGAGTGCCATTCTGGGATCGCACGGATTATTGCGCGAGAATTGGCCGTCGGAATGACGCCACGAAGCAACAGGCCAACAATCCCGGTCAGAAAATCAGAATGTGTGTTGCGGACGGAGGCTTGTCATGGCAGAATTAAGCCCCAATGACCCAGCCGTTGCAGACTCTGCTGAAGGATGACCGCTCAGGTTTCCGCCTGCAACGCGTCCCAAGTCTCCTGGTAGAGCTGTTGCACCGCCGGACAAACAGCCAGGTCGCGCGGCAAACTCTTGCTCTTCATCAACTCGATCACGTCGGACTTGTCCTTCAACCGTTTCATTGGAGTATTGGCCCAGCTATCCAATTTGAGCGAGATCAGATCTTCCAGCGAGACGATCCGAGGGGTCTCCGAGACGACCTTGGGCTCGGGAAAGGGAACTTGGCAGCCGCGCTTCAATACCCTGCCCGCCGGGAGCAAATCGATCAGCACGCCGTTGCGCGAGTCCTTGACTCTGTTCTCAATGCCTGGCAATCGAACAAACGGGCCGGTGATGTCCGCAGTCAAATGCTCCAAGGCATCGAGGATGTCCGGCACCACGATGTCCACGCCCAACGTCACTCGAGGGTACCCGTGTTCTTGCACAGCGAGCCCACCCACAATCAGATGAGGAATGTCCCAATACGCGAGCGTCTCCGCGGCCAGTCGCGCGGTTTCCGCCAAGCCACTCGTGCCGGTGTTCTCCCGCAAAACGTGAGCGTCATGGTTCGTCATGGTCTCGATCTAGGTGGAGAGTTTGTCAGCGTCGCCTGGCAAACGGACGCCGAACGGTCTTCATCCGCCAAACAAACTAAACTCACGTCGCGCGTTTGTCGCGGAATTTCTCGCGGCTGCGCTCAACACAGTCAACGTCGCCGTGTGAGAATTTCCCAAATCACATCAGATCGGAATGCTCCGATTCTCGACCCTCAAACCAAACCAACTCAATGCCACGCAAACTCAGCACGATAGCTCCCGACTGGTGGGATTACACAACGCTCGACTCCGAAGTCATCGAGGCTGCAGCTCGCCTTACGCCCGAGAAGTTGTTCAAGCTCTCTCGCTCCGGTTTCAAAGTGGTGTTTTACGACACTCTCGAAGATTTCTATCTGGCGGAAGCGCTTGAATACATCGATGCCTGGCGTCAAAGCACGGATGACAATCCGGTCGGCATTTGCGGTCCCATTGGCCCGACCGAACAACTGCCTCTCGTCGCGCGCATCGTCAACACGCTCGGCCTCAACCTGCACTCCGCTCATTTCTGGGGCATGGATGAGTGGTTTCTGGATGGTGCCGAGGTTCCGGTCAAACACCCGCTGTCGTTCGAGCGAGCCGACCGGGATTTGTGCTTCAACCGCATTCGCAAAGAGCTTCGAATGCGCGATGCGAACCTGCACTTTCCGAAAGCGAACACCGCGGCGTATCGCAGCACTTGGGACGGCGTTCGTTGCGCGGTCATGCAAGGCGGACAGGGTGACGTGAAGCATTGGGCGTTCAACGACCCGCTCCCTCGCAGAGGCAGGTACAAAAATGCCCCACCGCCAGCCGCCGACTACCGGAGGCTCGCCACACGCGTCGTGGAGTTGCACCCGCTCACCATCGCTCAGAATGCCCGCACCTCGGGAGGCGGCAACATTTCTATCGTCCCGACCCGGGCAATCAGCGTTGGGCCGGTCGAGACTTGGCAGTCCGAGAAAGTCTCGATCTGGCATTCAGGCAATCACGACAACCCTTTTGGACAACGACTCACGGCCTTTATGATTTCAAACCGCATCGTTGACACCGCTGTCCCGATGTCGCTGCTGGCGGATCACCCGAACGTCCAGTTTAATTATTACCGCGGCGGTCTTGGATCCTGTGCGGTCGAGATGCACTGACCGCGATGAACTCACTGAAGCTCAGGCTCTCGTTCATGATGTTCCTCCAGTATTTCATCTGGGGCTCATGGTATGTGACGATGGGCACTTACTTGCTCCAGACGCGCAAATTCGAAGGAGGTCAGGTCGGTTCGGCCTATGGTGTCTTCGCCATTGCGGCAATGATTTCGCCGTTCTTCGTCGGGATGATTGCAGATCGGTTTTTCGCCACGGAACGGATCATGGTCGTCCTCCACCTGGCGGGAGGAGTCCTGGTTTGGCTTGCGGCCGAGCAGACGCATTTCGAGCCGTTCTTCTGGCTCTTGCTGGCTTTTCAACTTTGCTACGTGCCAACCCTTGCGCTGACTAATTCCCTTTCCTTTCATCACGTCGCCGAGGTCGCTCGCGACTTTCCGCGGATCAAAATCTGGGGCTCATTTGGGTGGATTGTGGCGGGGTGCTTGATTAGTTACTTGCTCAAAGCAGAAGACAAAGCAATCCAGTTCAAGATCGCGTCTCTCTCATCTTTCGCGATGGCGTTTTACTCTCTGACACTGCCGCATACCCCGCCTAAAAACCGAGGCGCGCGCGTCACCGTCCGGGATGTGCTTGGGCTCGACGCTTTAAAGCTTCTGAAAAGTTTTCCCTTCGCGGTGTTTCTCGTCTGTTCATTCCTCAATTGTATTCCGCTGAATTTCTATTATGTCCTGGCGAACTCCTTCTTCAATGAATCCGGGATGGCGCACGCCGGCACCAAGATGACTCTGGGCCAGGTTTCGGACATGGTTTTTCTGGCGTTGATGCCCTTCTTCCTTGGCCGCTACGGCATCAAGCGAATGCTGCTCATCGGGATGGCGGCGTGGGTGACACGCTATTTTCTCCTGGCCTACGGCAATAACGGACCGCTGGTCTGGATGTTCTATGGCGCGATCTTGGTTCACGGAATTTGTTACGATTTCTTTTTCGTGACCGGCCACATGTACGTCGATCAGCAAGCCAATGAAAAAATTCGCGGCGCGGCTCAAGGCTTGATCGCGTTCGTCACCTTCGGCCTCGGCACCTACGTCGGAGCCCGCCTCGCCGGCGAAACACTGCAACGTTACTCGGTCACAGCCGTTACGGGCGCCGTGACGCACGACTGGAAACCAATCTGGATTTTTCCGGCGATTGGCGCGGGCGCCGTGATGCTCGTGTTTGCGCTCATGTTCCGGGATGACGGCGCCGGTCGCCCCGCCGAGACTGCCGCGACCGAAGCCCGGGGGAGCGACTCCGATGGCGAGTGAGTAATTTTGAATCCGCAACCTGAAATCGAGAAATTGCAACCCACTAATTTATCTCTAGCGATCCGACCTTAGAGCCGAAAGGAATTGACACCAGATGCATAGAAACAGACAGATTCCAATTCGTCGCGCGGTCTTCCTAATGTTGGCCGTTGTCTTTCTGGCACGAGCTTCTGCCGCCGAGTTTAAGGCAGGTTTCGCGCAGCGCGACATCACTCCGGATATCGGCATGGAAATGCCCGGCAATTACGGCAAAAATTTTGGCCGCAGCGTTCACGATCCATGCAAAGTCCGAGCAGCAGTATTTGATGACGGAATCAAACGAGTGGCGCTGGTGGGAATCGACACGCTTTTCATCCGGCGGGAGAACGTGCAGGCAGCTCGCAAATTGATCCAGGAACGCTGCGGTATTCCGCCCGAGCACGTGATGATTGGCGCCTCGCACTCACACTCGTCCGGTCCAGTAGGCTGGGTGATGCCGGGCGATTTCGACCACGCATCGCCATTCGTGCAAATGCTCGCCTACGAAAAATCCCCGGGTGGAGATCCCGGCTATATCAAGCGCCTCGAGAAGGCCATTGCAGACGCCGTTTGCCTCGCGAACGAATTCCGCGTGGAAGCGCGATGCAGCTTCGGCTCGGGCCGCGAGGACAAGGTTTCGTTCAACCGCCGTTTACGCCTGAAGAATGGAACGACAATTACTCACGCCGGCCGCGGCAACCCGGACATATTCGACTATGCCGGTCCAATTGATCCGGAAGTGGGTGTGATTGGTGCCTGGGACAAGAACAACCGTTTGCTCGGAGTCATTGTCAACTTTGCTTGTCATGCCACCACGAGTCCGCCGGGGTTTTCCGCGAACTGGATTCACTATCTGGAACAAACCATCCGCGGCGGCATGGCTGCTGAAGTGCCCGTGGTCTTTTTGCAAGGCGCGTGTGGCGACATCACGCAGGTGGATAATCTCAGTCCTTACGCGGACGGGCCAGGCGAGAAGCAAGCCCAGCGCGTCGGCGGCAGCGTGGGTGCCGAGGCGGTCAAGGTGTTGCTGCGGGCCGAGCCAGGCGCCGCCGTGCCGCTCGATGCGCGGTCGAAGGTCTGGAAAATCAAGCGGCGCGTCCCTGACTCAGAGCGGGTGAAAAAGTCGCTCGAGCTGGCGCAGAAGCCGGAAAAGGAGATCGGTCACAGCGAATGGGTTTTCGCGAAGGAAATTGTCTTGCTCGATGCGCTGATTGCCAGGCAACCAACCGAGGAGGTGGAAGTGCAGGCGATTCAAGTGGGCCCAGCGGTGTTTATTTCGAACCCAGCGGAGTATTTCGTCGAGTACGGATTGGAGATGAAGAAGCGAAGCAACTTTAAGTTCACCTGGCCCGTCGAGCTGGCCAATGGCTGCGTCGGCTATGTGCCAACCGAGGAAGCCTTCGGCCCGAACGGCGGGGGCTACGAAACGCGCCTTACGTTTTACAGCAATCTTGAAATTAGCGCTGGCCGTCAGTTCATCGAGACCGGACTTGCTTTGGCAACACCAATGACGCCCGGCAAAGTACCCGAACCGCCCAAGGCACCGCCCTTTACCGCGCCGTGGTCTTACGGCAACGTCCGGCCAGAATTGCGATGAACGGTGATGGCAGAATCTCAGGCTCACAAAAGGGATCCGCTCCCTGTCGGTCAAGACCCGCTGTTCCCGAGTGCCAATGACCCATAACACACAGCTTCTCGTTTACACGTTCGTCGGCATCGGCTTGCTCGTGGCGCTGATCGTCCGTTGGAAGCTGAACTCGTTCATCGCTCTGGTCATCGCGGGTCTCTTTGTCGGCCTCTGTTCCGGGATGAAACCGGGTGAGATTGGCAAGGCCTTCCAAGAAGGCGTCGGCGGAGTGCTCGGCTCCATCGCGATGATCATCGGGCTCGGCGCTGTGCTCGGTAAAATGCTGGCCGAATCCGGCGGAGCACAGCAGATCACGCACACGTTCGTCCGCGTGTTCGGCACCAAACGAATCCACTGGGCCATAGCCATCATCGCATTTATCGTTGGGCTGCCAGTGTTCTTTGCGGTCGGCTTTGTGCTCCTCGTCCCGGTTGTTTTTGCGATCGTCCGCGAATCAAGAAAACCCCTTCTCCTGGCCGGTCTGCCGCTGGCCACGGGGCTTGCGATGGCGCATTCGCTCGTGCCGCCGCACCCCGGTGTCATGGCTGCGATCGGCGTGCTGAACTGCGACGTCGGCAAAACAATTCTTTGGTCCATTATCATTGCGTTGCCGATCACGTTGATCCTCGGCCCTCTCGCCGGGAAGCTCGGCAGTCGCATCCTGGTTGAGCCCGGCGGAAAAATTGCGGAACAGTTTGGCCCGCCCGCCGAATATCCGAATCCGCCGAGCTTTGGCCTGACCCTCTTCACGATTCTGCTGCCCGTGCTGCTCATGCTGCTCACCACCGGAGCCGAACTTGCATTCTCGCCCGACTCGCCGCTGCGGAGATGGAGCGTGTTCATCGGACATCCAGTGACTGCGCTCACAGTCGCCGTGCTGTTTTCTTTCTATTCCTTCGGCGTGTCGCGCGGCTTCAATCGCCACCAAATTCTCAAGTTCAGCGAAGAGTGCCTGGGCGCGGTCGCCTCCCCGCTGCTGATCGTTGGGGCGGGCGGTGGTTTTGGCAAAATTCTCAATGCCAGCGGCGTCGGCGATGCAATCAGTGAACTCACAACCGGGTTGCCCATTTCCACGCTGATGCTGGCTTGGTTGATAGCCGCGGCCATTCGCATTGCCGTCGGTTCCGCAACCGTGGCCATCACCGCCGCGGCGGGCTTGATCCTCCCCATCGTTGCCAATCAGCCTGGAACGAATCTCGAACTTCTGGTCATCGCCCTTGGAGCAGGATCGATGATGTTGTCGCACGTCAACGATGGCGGCTTCTGGATCGTGAAAGAATATTTCAACCTTACCGTGGCGCAGACGTTCAAGACGTGGAGCATGATCACGACGGCGGGTTCGATCCTCGGATTGATTGGCGTCCTCCTTTTGAAGGCCATGATGTGAGAGCATTGCCTGGAAAAGCTGCCTATTCGTTGTGAAATAAGAGCGCTAAATTCTAAGCCGAAAATGACCGAATCCAAAGTGCAGGGATAGAATTATGTTTGACGTCCTAATAAAGAACGGCCTCGTCATCGACGGCACGAAATCCGCCCGGCGTCGCGATGACATTGGCATCACGGCAGACCGCGTCACACAGATTGGCGACCTGCGCGGAGCCGAAGCGCGCCGCACAATCGACGCGACCGACAAGATTGTCGCGCCCGGCTTCGTTGATGTTCACACTCACTCGGACGCATGGCTTCTCAAGACCCCGCATTTCATTTCGAAAACCACTCAAGGTTTCACAACCGAAGTCATCATGGCCGACGGCATCTCCTACGCGCCAGTCAACCACCACACAGCGCATCAATGGATACACTATCTCCGCGCGCTCGATGCGCTTCGTTTCGAGGATTATCGCGGTTGGGAGAGCCTTGCCGACTATCTTGCGCTCCTCGACCGCCGCACCGCGCAGAACGTCGCCACACAAATTCCCTATGCTAACGTTCGCTCCATGGCCTGCGGCTTCGGCCGATGCGTTCCCGACGATTTTCAGATGCGCTCCATCCTGGTCGAAATCGAGCGCGGCATGGCGGCTGGGGCGGTGGGCATCTCGACCGGCATGGATTACATCGCTGAATGTTTTGCGACGACCGATGAGTTAGTCGAAGCCTGCGCTCCCTTGCGCGCCGCGCAGGGACTCTATGTCACACACGTTCGATACAAGAAGGGCACACTCATCGGAGTAAAGGAAGCTGTCGAGATCGGTCGCCGCGCCGGCATTCCAGTCCACATTTCACACCTCAAGGGGAGCACGCCTCAGGAGTGCGATGCCATCATTCGTTACATCGATACTGTCGCCGTAAATGAAGTCGATTTCAGCTTCGATGTTTACCCATATTTTCCTGGTTCGACGATGTTGAATTACTTGTTGCCTTACCAGATCTGGGAGGAGGGTCCGCTCGCGGTGCAGACGAAACTCAGCGATCCTTGGATTCGCGCGAAATTCGCCGATAGCCTTGCCTTCAGAGATCTCAGTGCCGTTCGAATCGCGTGGCTACCTGGGCGCGAGAACGCCGTTCATCTTGGTGAAACATTATCCGATTACACTAAAGCCACGGGCCGCCCGCCCGCCGATGCGCTGGCTGACCTGCTCATCGAAGAGAACCTTGCCGTCCTCCTTGTTCTAGGAGGCGGTGATGACAGTTTGGTTGAACCGTTTCTGGTTCACCCCAAATACATGATGGGCACCGATGGCATATTCCACGAGCACAGCGTCATTCATCCGCGGCAATACGGCTCCGCGGCTCGCCTGCTCGGCCCCTGCGTGCGCGACCGGAAACTTTTCACGCTCGAGGACGCCGTTCACAAGCTGACCGAGGCTCCGGCGCTCCGCTTCGGCTTGAGCGAACGCGGTGTCTTGCGAGAGGGCCAATTCGCCGACGTCGTTGTGTTCGACGCCGCGACTATCGCGGATCAGGCTACTTTCCAAGAGCCGCACCAGTTCTCTATTGGCGTCGAGCACGTCCTGGTCAATGGGACGTGCATCATCCGCGAAGGCCAGCCGATTGAGACACTCGCGCACCCGCTCCCAGGGCGCGTGATCGAGTTCCACCGGTAAACCTTAAAGCTAAATCCGGCACTTGATTAAACAGTAAGGACTGATACCTGCTTGTGATTACGCGCACAAATGCCGAGAAGCAGCTTAGCAGTTTCATTGGCAAGTTCGCGCCAAAGCATCAGACCTTGATTCGCGCTTTGCGTAAAGCACTGGGTTGCCGGTTTCCTACGGCCCACGAATTGGTTTACGACAACTACACTTTCTTTGTCATCGGCTACGGTCCGACCGAGCGACCGTCTGAATGCATCTTCTCGATTACCGCAGCGTCAAATGGCGTGAGGTTGTGTTTCATACATGGCGCAAGACTTTCCGACCCGAAGAAGATCCTCTCCGGCTCGGGTAAGCAGACTCGCTTCATGCGTCTCGAATCAGCCGCCGCGTTGGATCGCCCCGAAGTCGAAGCGTTGATCGAGGCTGCGGTGGCGCAAGCCAACGCGCCATTATCTCCGACTGGCCCGAGTAGGCTTATCATTCGCTCGGTGTCAGCAAAGCAGCGGCCACGCCGAAAAGATGCCTAGTTGCGCGGCGTGACAGCACCGTTGCGAAACCCTGAACGTCAGTTAAGGCAAAGCTATGGTTTGACCCCTTTTCATGACTCCTTTCTGCCGCTTAAGCCGGAATCCGTTTCTTTGCGATCTTCTGTTCGATTCGGCTCCAGCTCTGGAATCGAATCACTTCACAGGCCCCAAGTAATTGTCCAGCCAGTTGTTCATCTGTTTTCTCAACTCGTCTTTGGGTGGGCCTTGGTGGCCTCTTTCGTACTCAAGACGCAGCTTGTTCGGTAGCGGTGTACTGAGCAGGTCCAACAGCGGAAGTTGAGAGGTTTCCCAGGGTACGTGGCATCGAAACGTCCGTTCATCATCAAAATGGGAATGGTGACATGCGAAGCGAAGTTGAAAGGGTCCAGCTCGGGCCGTTGCGGTGCCATTATAAGACCCCCATGGATCAGGATACCTGTTTTCATGCGGTCCTCCAAAGCAAGGAGATGTGGACCTCTCTGCGCTCCCATACTAATCCCCACGAAGCCGAGGTTGTGGTTGTCGATGTCCTGGCGGGTCTGCAAATAGTCAACGGACCTTAGGAAATCTTTTGTAAATTGAATGATAAGATCCCGCCTTTCAGTGGGGATTCGGATGGTCGGAAAGGGGACGCTCGCACGTTCGTAAGAACCTTTGTAAACCGGGTACAGCACAGCTCGGCCACCCTACAGAAGAGGCGCTATGGTATTCATGGAAGCCAGGTTCGTTTTGCTGGATCGGGGCCCAAACGCGCCGACGCCCGGAAAGTAAATGAGCGTTTGATAAGGCGGGGAGATTTTCTTGGGTAAAAAGAGATAAGCCGGAACTCTCTCCTCCCCGTAGGCAGCTTTGAAGGTAATCCTTTCCTTCTTCCAAAGCTCTGAGCCATCTGGCACAGGTTCGACGATCGGATCCAAAGGAGCGGTTTTGTCATAACTAAAGGAGCTCCTTAAGACTTGGAAGACTTCATCCGAGACTGGCTTTTCTTTCGTGTAGTCGCGGAATTGACGTGCCACTGGATCGAATGCCACTTTTGAGATTCCCGACTGGGAGAGATCTTTCATGCAGCGGAAGCCGAGCGTCGGCGGGCGATCGAATGGATCGGCTTCGTCAGGCTCAAAGAATTTGTAGGCGGGACTATCCCATCCGCCACCGAGAGTATATCTTTTCCTGGACGCGCTTTCGTTCCAGCACCACTCGTCGGCGTTTCCGGCCATATCATACGCTCCCCACGAACTCATCCCGGGATATTTGCCAACCGGCGCAAGCCCTTGCTTGTCGAAGTTGCTGAGAGGAACGATTTGCGGACTGTTGAAAATGACTGGCCCGTAGTCGTCCGTGCCCGCAGCTCGATACCAATGGAAAATCGTCGGAAGACGTTTGCCCGAGAATTGTGCGTAAGCAGCCGCTTCATACCAACTGACCCCTGTTACCGGAAAGTCGGCCTGGCCAGATGGATAAGAACCGTTCGACCACATGGCTGGCCCAGGCTGGCCGGTCTGGTCGCGGAATTGAGATATGGCCTTCTCCCAGGAAAGGGTCGTCCCGGATTTAATGAATGGGTATAACCATACGTTGGTTTTTTGATACTCCCCCTTGTCAACGAACTCTTTGAATTGCTTATTGCTCACCTCGAATTTGTCGATGAAAAAGTCCCCGAGTTCGACTTGTCCCACAGGACGGAGGGACGAAATAAGAGGAGAGAAGTTTGTTGATCCCTGGACGCGGACCATGCCTGGAGGAAGCGTTCCGAGAACGTCCAACTTAAATGCAATTGGATTGGTCTGCGGAACATAGGTCCACGGAAAGAAAGCCCGATCAAGAGACCCCTACCCGTCCTTCACCACTTGCCAGCGATAGAAGCCGAGGGCAAGCCGAAAACCATTGATGGGAGATTTGCCAAGGAGCTGCCAAGGCTTTTCTGGGTTTCGATACTCTTTGATGTAGATATCGGCGCCGGGAGGCTCCATCTCAAATGAAGCCGAAACAGAAACCCTCCCCAGCAAATTGCTGAGACCGGGATCGGTCGGGAGGTAAATCGCGGCCTTCCGAGCTAATTCCAAGGCCGCTGAGAATTTCTCTTCATCGGCAAGCCGAGTAATTTCGGGTAGGTTCTCTCGAGCCCAGCGTGCCTTGGAAGTCTTGTAATAGAACCAAACCGAAGTTGCGCCCAGGACGAGAACCACCGCGGCAAGGACTGCCGCCTTGAGTTGTTTCTGCAACCCGACCATCCGCTGCTGGGCCGAGAAGACTTTCCGCCGTTCACCCAGCGAACGAAGATTCTTTGCCAGTTGGCCCGCATCCGCAAATCGGTGTGCTGGTTCACCAGCAAAACAATGTTTCAAATCCTCTTTCAGAACCGGGTCAGAAATCTTGTCGGTCCAATCGGTCGTCACCGGTTCTGAGAAATCCTCGACCAAAAGCTGATAAAGAACCCCGCCCAATGAGTAGATGTCCACGCTCGTGGACGCGGGCCTTCCCGCCATCAGCTCAGGAGCCATGTAGAGATGCGTGCCCGTTTGGGAGGACGAACTGCTTGGGCTGAGAGTTTCGGTAAAGCCGGCCCGGGTTATTCCTGACAGGTATTCTTGGGAAACGACCTGCCCAATTCCAAAATCCGTCAGCTTGACGTGAATATCGCGAGCACTGACGCCCTTGCCACCAACAAGGATGTTCGTCGGCTTGACGTCGCGGTGAATGATTCCAGACTCATGAGCCGCTTTCAGAGCCTCGGCCGCTTGAGCAACAATCTCCAACCTTGTTTCCAACGGAATCCTTCCGATGCCGCCATGATCTTCGCACCACGACCGCAAATCCTTCCCTTCCACGTAATCCATCTCCACGTAATAGGGCGGCTTGTCCAAATACACGTCGTGTAACCGCACGATGTTGACGTGATCTCCAATACGCTCTTTGAGCAATCGAAAGAGCGTCAGCTCACGTTTCAAGGATCGGACGCGCTCAGCTTGAAAACAGAACTTGAACACTCGGTGCTCTTTCATGGTTTGGTGAAGCCCCAACCAGACCTCGCCAAAGCCGCCTTCGCCCAGTTTCTCCTGCAAGACCCATTTCGTGTTCGGCACCACCTGCGCACTCCGAATGAGGACGGGCCAAAACTTCACCCTTTCTTCCATCGGATGGAGGCGAGGGACGGGGGAGAGGAGGCAGGTTGGCTGGGATTTCCCCTCTCCTCGGTCCTCTTCCCGCTCGTTCCTCGCAGGGAGAGACCACCACGAACTTCGCGCGGGCGGGAAAACCCCTCGTAACCTCCGCCCTCGCCAGGAACGGAGCGCAAACCGCCGAGTCCGCGCAGTTACCGAACTGACGACCGGGATTCAGACCTTGGAGGGGGGAAGCGTCGCGCGGTGGCGGGGACGGGACTTTCGGCAGCCGGAAGCACTATTGGAAATCAGTTCAGTAATTTGAGCAAGGCGTGGATTCTGCGCTGGAATCAAAGCGGCGTTACAGATTAACTCTCGTCATGCTTATCTTAGATGCCCATCTCGATCTCAGCATGAACGCGCTGGAGTGGAATCGCGATCTCATGCAGCCTGTCTCGGAACTCCGCTCCCGCGAAAAAGAAATGACCGACAAACGGGACCGCGGCCATGGCACGGTCTCGTTGCCCGAAATGCGGCGCGGCAAGATCGGCCTGTGTGTTGCCACGCAGATCGCCCGCTACGTGAAGCGATCGAACAAGCTTCCCGGTTGGCACAGCCCAGCGCAGGCATGGGCACAAACGCAGGGCCAACTCGCGTGGTATCACGCGATGGAAGAATCGGGTGAAATGGTTCAGATAATGGACATTGCCGCGCTGGATGAACACCTTCGGCTCTGGACCAACAACCCGCCGCCGGACGCGCCCATCGGTTTCATTCTCAGTCTGGAAGGCGCGGACTCTCTGGTTCCGTTGACCCATCTGGAGAAGGCCTACTCTCAAGGTCTCCGCGCGGTTGGCCCCGCGCACTACGGTCCCGGAACGTACGCCCAGGGAACCCACCACACGGGCGGAATTGGACCAAAAGGCAGAGAACTGCTTGCTGAAATGGATCGGCTTGGAATCATTCTCGACGCCACGCATCTGTGTGACGAAAGTTTCTGGGAAGCGTTGGATCATTTCCATGGACCCGTCTGGGCCAGCCATTCCAATTGTCGCGCGCTGGTTCCGGACGATCGCCAGTTTAGCGACGAACAGATCAAAGCGCTCATCGAACGCGGCGCAGTCATCGGCGGCGCGCTGGACGCCTGGATGATGGTTCCTGGCTGGATCAAGTTCAAGACGACTCCCGCAGAAGCAGGCGTCAAGTTGAGCCATCTTCTGGATCACCTCGATCACATCTGCCAGATTGCTGGCAATGCGAACCATATTGGCATTGGCACCGATCTCGACGGCGGCTTCGGCCTCGAACAGTCGCCAGGTGACATCGACACAATCGCCGATCTCGCACGGTTGCCCGAGATGTTTGCGAACCGCGGCTACAAGCCCACCGACATCGAGCGCGCGATGCACGGCAACTTCATCAGTTTTCTGAAGCGCGCCTGGAGCCGATGAGAAAGGCAGCTTCTCCGCGTCGGGCACCTATGCCGGAACGGCTGGCAAGGGCGCGGGGCGCAAAGTTAGGCACCGTCCTCCTGGTCTTCACCATCGTGGCGAGTGTCGGTTCAGCCGTCTGGATCACATTGAAGACCCGCACTTCACCGGGAAGCTACATGCCCCGCCCAAAAGGCACGCTGACCTTCAACAAAGATGTTGCTCCCATCATCTTCAATTACTGCGGTGGCTGCCATCGCCCGAAACAATCCGCGCCGTTCAGTTTGCTGACCTATCAAGAGGTGAAAAAACGCGCCCAACAAATTACGGAAGTGACGCAGCGCCGCTTCATGCCGCCGTGGTTGCCGGAGATTGGCTATGGCGAATTTGCCGAGGAACGGCGATTGAGCGCCGAGCAAATTGGGTTGATCGAGCAATGGGTGGCAGAAGGGGCACGGGAAGGCGTCGCCTCCGATCTGCCATCGATGCCAAAATGGACGGTGGGCTGGCAACTCGGCGAGCCGGACTTGGTCGTGAAGATGACTCAGCCCTATACGCTGCCGCCGGAGGGCAAAGAGGTGTATCGCAATTTCGTGATTCCGATTCCGATCTCCGCGGCGCGCCATGTTAAGGCCGTTGAGTTTCAGCCTGGCAATCAAAAGATAGTGCATCACGCTTTTCTGAAAGTGGACCGAACACCGCAATCGCGCCGATTGGATGAGCAAGACCCGGAACCTGGTTTCAATTCCATGACAACACCTGACAGCGCCCAAATCCCGGAAGGCTACTTCCTGAGTTGGCAGCCTGGTAGAATGGCATCGAAGAGTCCAGAGGGCCTAGCTTGGACTCTGGATAAGGGGACCGACTTGGTTCTGCAACTCCACATGTATCCGAGTGGCAAACCCGAGATGATTGAGTCGAGCGTCGGTTTCTATTTTACCGATATCGCACCTACGAACAGCCCGTTCAAAGTGTTGCTGACCTCCCGTGCTCTCGACATTCCGGCCGGCCAGAAAAACTACACCGTCAAGGATGAGTTCGTCACGCCGGTGGACTTGGATGTGCTCGCAATCTTGCCGCATGCGCATTACCTGGGAAAGCAGATGCAAGGCGTCGCCACGTTGCCGGACGGGACAAAGAAATGGCTGCTGCTGATCAATCAATGGGATTTTAGCTGGCAGAGCGACTATCGATACTCGAAACCGATATTTTTGCCCACGGGCACGGTTATCTCGATGCATTTCACCTATGACAATTCCGCCGAAAACACCCGCAACCCTCACCATCCGCCTCAGCGCATCACTTATGGCCCTCAGACAGTGGACGAGATGGCCGAGCTTTGGCTTCAGGTGCTGCCGCGCAAGAAAGCGGATCTCACGGTTTTGATCCGAAGTTTCCAGGAGAAAATGCTGAAGGTCTTTCAGGAACAAAGCGAACAGTTGCTGCGGATTGATTCCAACAATGCGGATGCACACAACGGACTGGCAAAATCGAAGCTCGGCCAAGGCAAAGATTTGGAAGCCTTGAACCATTTCCGCGCCGCCGCCGTCATCCGGCCCGATTTTGAAGAGCCCCACTTTTACATGGGGTTTATCCTGCGAAAGCAGAGAAAGCTAATGGAGGCGCGCGCCGAGTACGAGAGTGTGCTTCGCATTAACTCCACCAATTTCGAAGCGCACGGCAATCTCGGATTGATCTTCCTCGAACAGCGCAATTTGGATCAAGCCGAGGTTCATTTTCAAAGCGCGCTGCGGATAAATCCCGATGATGCGATTGCCCGCAAGAACCTCGATGCCGTCTTGAAAGCGAGGGCAGCCGCCAAAAAGCCCGAGTAGCCGAGTCACCAGAGAAAGGATTCTTGTTCGGCGAGTTGCTGCTCGCCGTTCCACAAGGTGGCGCGCCATGCAACAACATCGCCCATTTGCTCGTAATCCCGGCCGACTACCGTGAGAGCGGACCAATGACTGAACCATCTCGAACTGTTCACTGACCGCTCGAGCACCAATGGCTTTCCAATAGCACCTTTGCTGGTGCGCAGCTCCATGCGCAGCTTCAGTTTGGAAGCGTCAACGCTTTTGGCTTTCCACTGAATATCAAAGCGTAGCGCTGAACGTTCGGCTGGATGATTTCTCAAATAAGCCTGATACGCATCACGATCATACAAACTGGGTGAGATTGAATGGCGGCCTTCGAGATCCAGATAATGCGGCAGGACTTTGATGACTTTCGCTGTCGCAGCCTCTGAACAATTCGAGGCGCTGAAGAACAACAGCAACAAAAAACAAGTTCTGCAATGGACCATGAAATGAATAATGAGCGCCGCACGAAAGAAACTCAACGTCTCTTTTCCCTCCTGGGCGGAGGCGCTGTGTTCGTCCCGTTCACAGCAGCGCTAGTCGTGGGGAAATAGAAAGGTCAATGGGCGCCAAGCCCGAAGCCGCCAGTAGAATTCATTGTGCTGGCTCGTTTGCGCTTCCTTCCACTTGCCCCGCCGCAAACCGATTCTTTCGAGCTCCGGCTCGCGCTGGGGTGCAGCATCGACATAGTGCAAGAGGTCCACTCCACCACGCCAGCCGATCCGGATCAGTTCAGCAGCGACGGCGTCGGTCTCTTTACGACCATCGTCGCCACCAGTGAAATCGGTAACTCCGCTGTCGAGGTAGATTTTGAAATCCTTACGTTTATCTCGATAGGTTCCCAAGACACTGGCCAAGAAATATTTCTTCTCGACTTGAAAGGCGCCAGAGAGGCTGGCCGCGCGCCCGAATGTCTCCGGATGCTGCCAAGCGAGCGCCAGGCTGCAAATTCCACCCATGGATGATCCCATCACACCTGTATGGGCGGCATCGGCCAAGGTGCGATACTCCCGATCAATCTTAGGCTTCAATTCCTGAATGAGAAACCTGGCGTAATTCTCGTAACGGCTATTATCCCTCGGCGCTGGCGGGCGTTTCTTGAGCGCTTCCAGGTCGGAAGCCTGATAGGGATATGCTGGCCCACGGTAATCGAGATACCGTTCAGCGGTGCAATCGATCCCAACCATGATCGTCTCTCGCATCTTGCGTGCGGCAGACAGTGCATCCACGGTTTTATCGAGCTGCCAATTGCCCCAGCCGAACGCCACATTCGTTCCTACCGTGCTGAAGACGTTCTGGCCGTCGTGCAGATAAAGAACGGGAAAACGCTGGGTCGGTTCGCGATCGTAGGATGGGGGTAAATAGATTCGAATCAGTCGGGTGGACTGCAAGATCGGGGAATAGAGCGTGCCCTCGAAGGCCACTCGACCTTCCCCGGCAGCGATTGTTTCGTTGAACATAAGCAACCAAATGAACACTTGGAATCGACTCATAGCAGTGAGGTCGAGCAGCCTAACGGTTGACCGACAATTTCCAAGCGGATTTGAGCAGAATTGAATCTCGATTGTCCTTTGATCGTAAGATGCTAATTTTAACCTGTGAGTAATCTCTTGATTTTCCTGCTCAGCGCCGTGGTGGCGACGAACCAACCGATGACGACCAGCAACCGCGTGCCCAAGGCCACCCGAGCGCCCTCGAAGGTTGCGGCCCCGAATGACTCCGTCGAAAAGGCCTACGTGAAATTGCTCGCGGAGGACGATGCCGCCCAGAAGGAAGCGGACAAATGGATTCGGGATGCGGACGCGTTTACGGCCAAGGGCGGAGGACTCCCGCGGGCCGCCTTGACGGCGAAGATCGAACAACGATTCGAACTGGTGCGCAAATCCTACATAGATTTTCTCGCGCGCCATCCCGATCACACCCGCGCACGCCTCGCTTACGGCAGCTTCTTGAACGACATTCAGGAAGAGGAAAAAGCAGTGGTTCAATGGGAACGGGCGCGTGAGCTTGACCCGGCGAACCCCGCGGCTTGGAATAACCTAGCCAATCACTATGGCCACCGCGGTCCGGTCAAGAAGGCATTCGAATATTACACCAAGGCGATCGAATTGGACCCACAAGAATCCGTCTATCTGCAAAACCTGGCCACCACCACGTATTTGTTTCGCAAGGACGCCAAGGATTTTTATCAGATCGACGAGCAGCAGGTGTTTGATCGCGCGCTCGATCTCTATCGCAAGGCGTTGCAATTGGATCCAAATAACTTTCCCTTGGCGACCGATTTGGCCCAGAGCTACTACGGAATCAAGCCGCTGCGAACCGACGACGCTATCGCGGCCTGGAATCAGGCGCTCAAAGTCGCCAGCGACGACATCGAACGAGAGGGAGTTTACCTGCACTTAGCTCGGGTTGAACTCAATTCGGGTCTGTATGAAGAGGCACGGAAGCATCTGAACATGGGCACAAACGCGATGTACACGGCGTTGAAAAATCGGCTCTTGAAGAATCTCGCTGAGAAGGAGAAAGGGACCAATGCGCCGTCTGAGACGAGTGCTCAGCAGAAATGATCCAGGGCTCGGCTGCGGCTGGTTTGTTTCGACTTTAGACTTTGTCAAACAGTGGGAGAAGTCTCATTTGCGCTGCAATTGTTGCAAGAGCTTGGCGTGAATGTCTCCAAATCCACCGTTGCTGAAGACGCAAATCACATCACCCCCCCTAGCCTCCTTCACGACGTGTTTCACGATCGTATCCACGTCGGGGAGATAGGCGGCTGATTTGCCAAGAATCTCGAGGTCCTCCATGAGACGAGCTGGATCGAGTCTTTCATTCACTGGCAACAATTCCAGGCGCGCCACCTGGGCCACGACCACGACGTTGGCGTCGGAAAACGCCTCGGCCAGCTCGGTTTGAAAGATATTGCGTCGGGTGGTGTTCGAGCGTGGTTCGAAGATGGCCAATATCTTTTGGCTCGGAAACTTGAGGCGCAAAGCCCGCAAGGTTTCCCGGATCGCCGTGGGGTGATGCCCAAAATCGTCGATCACGACCACGCCGCCGCCGATGCCCCGCACTTCCATGCGGCGTTTAATTCCTTTAAACGTATTGAACGCGGATTGGATTTGGGAGTTCTTCAATCCGCAATGCTTGGCGCAGGCGACCACGCCGAGGGCGTTGCGAACGTTGAATTCGCCCAAGAGATCCAGGTGAAACTTGAAACTCGGTATTTCAAACTCCGAAGCGGTCGGCCCGAGCCTGACGTTGAAAGCGCGCACGCTGTTCGTCTCCGACAGGCCAAAGCGCTTGACCGGACAATGCGTCACGTTGAGCAGCGGCGCCAAATTCGAATCATCCCCGTTGGCAAGTAGTTGACCGTTGCGAGGCACGAGATTGATGAGACGTTTGAACGAGGTTTGAATCGCCGCCAAATTTTCAAAAATGTCGGCATGATCAAACTCGATATTGTTGATGATGACGACCTCCGGCAGGTAATGAACGAACTTGCTTCGCTTGTCGAAAAAGGCGGTGTCGTATTCGTCACCTTCGATGATGAACCACTCGCTATCGGTGAAACGCGCGCCCTGGCCAAGGTTGTTCGGAATACCGCCAATGAGGTAACTGGGGTTAAGGCCGTTGTGCTCGAAAACCCAAGCCAGGAGCGCGGTGGTGGTCGTCTTGCCGTGCGTCCCGCTCACCACGAGAGAACGTTTGCCGCGAATAAAAAATTCCTTGAGCAGCTCAGGTAGTGAACAATATCGCAGCTTATGTTCCAAAACGGCTTCGACTTCGGGATTGCCTCGGGAAAGCGCGTTGCCGATCACCACCAAATCCGGCTTGTAGGCGAGATTAGCTTCGGCGTAAGTGGACATGACCGCGATCTTGCGCTCCTCCAAAAACGTGGACATCGGCGGATAGACGCTCTGGTCTGACCCGGTCACTTGGAATCCCTTTTCCTGCATGGCAGCCGCGGCCGAAGCCATCGCAGTGCCGCAGATACCCACGAAATGAACCGAACGAATCTCAGAAAACATGGCGTGATAATGTCTAAATCAGAATGGCAGGAAAGCACTTCCGGCGACGGGAGATTGATTGCTCATCGGTTCAGGTGTTGGGCGATTGTTTCAGTTTCCGCTCCAAAATCTCGCCGACCAGATTCGGATTCGCTTTGCCCTTGCTCAACTTCATGACCTGGCCCTTCAGAAAATTAAGCGCGGCCGCCTTGCCAGCGCGGAAATCCTCTGCGCTCCTCGGATTGGCTGCGATGGCGTCGTCACAAAACTTCTCAACAACAGCCGAATCACTGACTTGGGCCATGCCCTTCTTCTGAACGATCTCGCCGGGCGGTTCGCCGGTGGAGAAGGTTTCCGAAAAAACCTCTTGCGCGATCCGCGTGCTGATTCTTCCGCTCTCCACCAGGTCGATCAGATCGAGGATGTCAGCGGGCTTGAATTTGAGATCGGAAAGCGTGGTTTGAGTCTCGGTCATTTTGGCGCGGAGATTGTTGATGACCCAGTTGGCGACAGATTTAGGATTCTTCGATTGGGCGGCGATTTTCTCAAAGTATTGCCCGAGGGGCGTATCGTTCACAAATGTTTCGGCATCCGAAGCCGGCAATTGATAGGCGGTCATGAACCGCTGTTTCTTGGCCAGCGGCAGTTCCACGACCCGGTCTCTCACCTCTTCCAACCACTGAGCCGAAGGGACAAAGGGCATCAGATCCGGCTCGGGGAAATAGCGGTAATCATGCGCCTGCTCCTTGGTGCGCATGGTTTCCGTGATGCAACCCACATCATCCCACCGCCGGGTTTCCTGGGACAGCTTGCCGCCCTTCGTTAGAACCTCGATTTGCCGGGGAATCTCATATTCCAAAGCGCGGCGGACGCCGCTGAAGCTGTTCATGTTTTTGATTTCGATTTTGGAGCCCAGTTCCTTCTGACCTTTCGGCCGCACACTCACGTTGACATCGCATCGGACCATTCCCTTTTCCATGTCGCAATCGCTCACGCCGCCATAGATCAGAATGCTCTTCAGGGCATTGAGATAGTCATAAGCCATGTCGGGGTTGGTGATATCCGGCTCGGAAACGATCTCCATCAACGGAACTCCGGCCCGATTGAAATCGACGCCGCTGTTGCGCTCGAAGTGAAAGTTTTTCCCAACATCCTCCTCTAAGTGCGCGCGTGTGATGCGCACATGAGCCATGCTGCCGGCAAATTCGAAACCGACAGAACCGTTCATCGTCGTAGGCCGGTCATATTGGGTGATCTGGTAGTTCTTCGGCATGTCGGGGTAAAAATAATTTTTCCGATCGAACTTGGCCGAGTGCGCCACGGTGCAGTTCAGCAGCAGCCCGGTCAGAGCTGTCAGGCGCAGGGCTTCGTCATTTGCGACGGGCAGCACTCCTGGCAAGCCCAGACAGACCGGACAGACGTTGGTATTTGGTGGCGCGCCGAATGCATTGGCGCATCCGCACCACATTTTCGATTTCGTTTTGAGTTGGACATGCGTTTCCAACCCGATGACAGCTTCATATTCCATAGGTCAAGTTCGCGATTGTGTTGTGTGCAAAATTTCAGCCGCTCGTCAGCATTCTTGAATGTCGCAAGAAACTAAGCGTCGTCCAAGCTCGCAATCGCGCCACGCAATCGGTCCGCGACGCGCTGTTGATAGTCGGTTGAAGTCACCTTGGTGCCGTCGGCTTGAGACACATAAAAAGTGTCGCTCGCCGCGCCTTTTTCCGTGCAGATTTTCGCCAGGACAATATCCAGGTGCAGTTCTGAGAAAGTTTGAGAGATGATGTAAAGCAGCCCGACTCGGTCCTCGGTCACGACATCAACGATGGTGTAGTCCTCCGACATTTCGTTGTCGAAGTGGATGGTGGTGAGAATTCGTTCTTGTCCGAGAGATTTATAGAGCGGGCTGGGAACCTTGTGACGGGCAACTAAGGCAGCGACATCGAGAGTGTGCATGAGGCTGGCCGGAAGTAGCCTTTCGAATTTCTCGCGCTCTTCACGTTTGGCTAGGACGCCCGTTTTGGCGTCGGTGACGAAGAACGTGTCGAGAATGATGCCATCCGTTCGCGTGTAAATCTGGGCGCTGAGAATGTTCAGTCCCGCCGCGGTGAGGCAACCGGTAATCTTGCTAAACAATCCGGTGCGGTCCCACGTGCAAATATGGACTGAGGTGTAACCACGATCAGGCTCATTATGCCAGGCAATGATTGGCTCCAAGGCCTTATCTTCTTCGTCCACCTGCAAGTGCATGAACCGATGGGCAAAGCTGAGATCCGCCAGAACTTCTTTGGCGGAGTGGACTCGAAAATAGCGCGGAGGCAGGTGATCGAAATGCGCCTGCAATTCCTCTTGTAAAAACGTGCCGGGCATCATCCCGCGAACCTCTTCTTCCAGGAGTTCGCGATGCTTCTCCTCAGCTCGGATGAAATCCAGCCCACCGCTCAAGACTTGCACCGATTTGCGGTGAAGCGTCAGCAGCAACGAATCTTTAAACCCATTCCACAACTGGCTGCTCGTGCCCTGCGAATCGGAAAAGGTGTGCAGTGTGAGCATGCAAAGATTCTCCGCGGATTGGATCTGATTCGCGAAACCCCTGATCACAGAGGGGTCATCCAGATCGCGCCTTTGGGAGATCTGAACCATCGCCAGATGGTTTTCGATAATCAGCCGCAGCGTGTGCGCCGTGGCACCGTCCAAGCCGAGCCGCTTGGCAACGTTAAGGACTAATTGTCCGCCAATTTCCGCGTGTTTGCCCCCCGGATAAGCCTTGCCCGCGTCATGGAGCAGGAGAGCCAGGTAAAGCACGAAAGGCCGTTCGACCAGCTGCAAGAGCTGGCTGTAGTTGCTGAACGGGGCTTCCTTGGCGTCCCAGATCTGATCCAGCTTTTCGAGGCAGACCAGCGTGTGTTCGTCGGCTGTGTATTGGTGATAAAACTCGTGCTGAACCAGACATGTCAACCGGCCAAACTCCGGTAGAAATTTTCCCAGTAAACCGACCTCGTGCATGGCCCGAAGGATGGGAGCGACATTGCCCCGTTGATTCAGAATTTCCAGAAACGTCTCGTGGACGTGCGCGTCGCGCGCGAAGGCACGATCGACCATGGAGAGATGATTGCGAATGAACTGGACCACGTCCGGATGAAGCTTCAGTCCGCGCTGTTGCGCATAAAGGAAAACACGCATCAGGCGTCGAGGTGCGTCGCGGAAAACACGCTGCGAAATAGGGCGGATTTCTCCATCGATGCACTTGAAGCCGTCCACCAATTGTTGGCGCACACGTTGGCGTCCACTCCGGATCCAAGCACGCAACGATGGCAAGCGCTTGGGCTGAGGGACCAGGGCCAGCCTTTGTTCCACTGTGCGGGTGATCAAGTAAATGTTCCGCATGTGGGTATAGACATCCCGCATAAAATGCTCGATGCGCTTGCTCGGCGAACGGTCGGTGTAGCCCAGACTATGAGCGATGGCCGGCTGAATGCTCTTGGGAAGGACATCTCCCGCTCGGTTGGCGTGGTAGTGGAGTTCGTTGCGGACCCAAAGCAAGAACCCGTACGCGGCATCGAGCTGCTTTAACTCGCTCTTGCTGATCATTTCACGCTGTTGGAGCTCCTTTAATGATCTAACTCGGAATTTGAAAAACGACATCCACACCAAGTTCTGGTAATCGCGCAACCCACCGCACCCGTTCTTAATGTTCGGTTCCTGCATGCAAGCGGAATTGCCAAACTTGGACCGCCGCGTTTCCTGGTCAGTAATGCGCGACTCGATATAGCGCTCCTCAAAACCCCGGACGCATTTGGCCAGGACGACCGTTTGCATGCGTTCGAAAAGAGCTTTGTCGCCGGCGACCAAGCGAGCCTCGATGAGCGAAGTCTTAGATTGCACATCGCTGTTTGCGATCTTGACGCAGTCATCAATGCTCCTGACTGAGTGCCCAACCTTCAATCCGATGTCCCAGAGCGTGTAAAGCAAACCATCCGTCAGAGCACCCATGTAAGAGTCAGCTTTTCCGTTTGAAACCAGGGCGCCCGAGTGGAGAAACATGATGTCGATGTCACTGTGCGGATTGAGCTCGCCTCGGCCATAACCGCCGGTGGCCACCAGAGCCAACGAACCCGAGGGAGTCTTGGCCGGCGGTAACTGGCCTTTGACCGCCTCTAATAGGTACCGCATCAGCACATCGAGAACTGCGGCCTGGGCATGGCAGACCTCCGCTCCGCTAGATCCGGCGCGGTGCAGCATTTTGAGCCGATGCCTTTCAAGCTTCAGGAAGTTTTTGTACCGGACCACTTCCTTATTTGGCTGGCGATTGGGTGGCAGCGGCAACCGTTGCGCGGCGTCAGCTTCAATTTTTTCTAACAACGTCGGCATCCGCAGCACCTTAGGCCAGAATTCGGGGCGAGCGCAAGCGAACGGTGGTAATGATCAGCAATTCTTCCAATGAACTTCCCTGCGGACGATTTTGCCGCAACGAGTTGTAAACATCGCCTCTTGGCGTGCGACCTTGGGTACGGCAACGCAGTTCATCAGCCCTGCCACGCGCGCTTCGCGCTTGGTTTGCTCATTTTGGCACGCATGTAGTCCCGCCCTCCCGCAGCATCGCGTGGGAGAATGCAACGCCTGTGGACTTGCCGGTGCGCCTCCGGCTGAAGCCGGGACTACGTACCGCAACACGGGAAGTTCCGACTTCAGACTCATCTTCCCCCATTGCCGGACAGTAAATTCCCAGCACATTGTCCGGCGTAACTGCTTGTCAGTCACGACCTCGGCGTGGGTTCTTCAATCGGTTTTTGTTGGCTTTTCCTAGAGACAACATTGGTGCGGGTAACTTGGGCAG
>SIBE01000035.1 GCA_009695265.1 Pedosphaera sp.
TTCCTTGAGTGCCGAAGAGGCACGCGCATGGCGCGCGGCGACTTTGGCGGAGATTGCGGCCGTGAAAACGAAGGAAAGCGAAAACATAATGAAGACGCATGGAAATTCCAAGATACACTCGATTCGCGGTCGCAACCTAACTCTCTATTGGTCGGCATTCACGTTAATCGAGTTATTGGTGGTCATCGCTATCATAGCGATCCTCGCCAGTTTGCTGTTGCCGGCTCTAGCGAGAGCGAAGGATCGCGCACAACTCACCCTCGACCTAAACAACGTGAAGCAAATCCTCCTGGCGAACCATCTCTACGCCGGCGATAACAGCGATTACAACGCCCATCCCACATGGGGCGGAGATCTCAGCGGTCCGGACGGCTGGGTGTACGCAACCAAGAACAACGGCCGCATCCCAGGCGGCCCGGCTGCTCCTGGATCGGCCGCCGGCAAGGACGTGGACTCCCTTCAGTTTAGCAATCAGGTGGCCTTTTTCAAAATCAGCCAGCTTGGGCCGTTCCTGAGCGACTACAAGGTCTGTTGGTGTCCAAAAGATGTGGCGACACGCGGCTCGGGGAAATTAAAACAGCTCTGGCTGGGACGCCCGGTCAAGCTCACTTCTTACTGTTGGAACGGCACTATCGGTGGTTACAACAACATTGGTAAAGCCTCGCTCAGCCCGGATGGGAAGACCTATAAAATAACAGATTTTGTCGCGACGGATTGGCAGATGTGGGAGCAGAACGAACTCGATGCATTTAACTTCAACGATGCCTCAAACGTTCCTCCGCCTGGCAATGCCGGCAACGGCGTGTCCATCCGTCATGCAGGCGTCGCGGGCTGGTCGGGCGTTTCCAACCCAAATGCAAATGTTGGAATCAACACCACAACCAATCTCCCTGGAGGAGCCGTGGTTGGGATGTTCGGTGGCAGCGCCCAATTCCTGAAATGGAAGCGTTCCTGGGAAATCATCAACAAGGCCGCGGCTCCGAACGAGCTTTTCAACGGGCCGATATATCAGAAGTAACGGCACCCTGTAATTGTTAAGACTCCGATCTCTTGACTTTGCCGACGATTGCCCAGAAGGAATAAATGCCGAAGATCAGCAGGAGTGAGGCTCCCATAAAGGGCGTTGAATAAGAGCCGGTTTTCTCAATCAAGATGCCTGTGACCAAAGGCGCCAGAATACCGGCGATATTTCCGACGAAATTATAGATGCCGACCCACAGCCCGACTTTGTCGTGCGGCGCGCAGGCTTGGAGGATGACCAACATGTTGGCCGTGGAAAGTCCGACCACTCCACCAAACAGCAGCAGGGCCAAAGCGAAGTTTGGGCTCTGAACCTCAGTGGCAGGAATTAAAAATAGCCCGGTTAGGAACGCCACTGAAACAATCCCTTTGCGAACCCGCATCTCATCGTAGCCTTTAGCGATTAACCGGTCCGCGAACCACCCGCCTAGCGGTTGGCAGATTCCGAAAACAAGAAAGGGCAGGGAGGCGTAGAACCCACCTTTGAGCATCCCGAGGCCGCGCTTTTCGATCAAGTAATTGGGCAGCCAGGTCAGCAGCAGATACCAATAGTAATCAAAGCAAAAGAAGCCGAGGCAGATACCAATCAGATTCCGGTTGGTCAGCAGAGTGGTGATTGCTTCCAGGGGAGTCACTCGAATCCCGCCCTCCCGCGCGGCCTTAGGAACGGTCAGCTTCCTTGGCAAGACCGCCAGCCAAGGGATCAGCCAGAGAAGCGCTGTGAAGCCGATGATCATAAAGCTTGTCCGCCATCCTAGTTTGTCCAACATCCACGGCAGCAGCACACCTTCGATCACCAACCCGGTGCGAGTGCCAAAGTCAAACAACCCGCACGGCAGGCCGCGCTCACTATTCTTGAACATCAGGCTGACGATTTTAGTCCCGCCGGGCAGGTAGATGGATTCGCCAATCCCGAGGACGACCCGAAACGCGATCAAGCTGCTCAGGCTTGTCGCGAGCCCCATCAATCCTTGCGAGATTGACCAAAGAGCGAACGCACCCGCATAGAGCCACCGGAGATTTACACGGTCGGCGCAATAGCCGATGGGGATTTGCATGAGCGCGTAGGACCAAAAGAACGCGGAGAGCAGGACTCCTTTTGTTTCAGGGCCGAGATTCAGATCTTTCGAAATGAGAGGCAGTGCGAAGGAAATGGTTGCCCGGTCGAAGTAATTGACCATCGAAGCGACGAACAACAACCACACCACCGCCCAACGACGAGGGTTGGAAATGCATGGGAGCGGATCTCCAGGATCAAAGGGTGTGCTAGTATTGGTCGCGGCCATAGTTTCTCAAGGTTCAGCACTGTTGATGGGTGACAAACGCGCGACGCCTCA
This sequence comes from Pedosphaera sp., assembly GCA_009695265.1. Taxonomy (GTDB): domain Bacteria; phylum Verrucomicrobiota; class Verrucomicrobiia; order Limisphaerales; family SIBE01; genus SIBE01. The sequence goes on from SIBE01000035.1 coordinate 2,358, forward strand.
ACGCGTTCTCTGATCACATGGCTGTCGCGAGAGCAAACCACGACCAAGGGCAGTTGATCAAGTGTGATTTCTGAGATGGCCGCAGCAGCAGTGGTTTGTCATGAAGCTCAACAGACGTCCGACGCCCTTGCGAGGCCGCACCAGCAGTGCCCAGGGTTGCCGCGCTGGAGTTTGGATCTTTGCGCGTGCTGACCCAACCGAGGGAGGCTTCCGACTTCCGTCTCCCGGATGGGAGATTTGAGAATAACCCACCCTTCCAAGGGTGGGATTGTAAGGTGGAGAGCCCAAGTCCCGAAGGGACGATTGAGAAGCAGCCCGACAAATACCGCTTGTCGTAATCGATGTTGTGCTTCTTGGGCAACGCGATGAACTCTTCCTGAAAGGTCACTTTTGGATGTTGTTAATGATTACTTGCCTATTCAGATCACTCCACCAACCCCTATCGGCAGTGAGGTTTGCGCGAGCGCCGACACAAGATGTTGCGCTTGGTGGAGTCAATAGGATACCCAGGAATGAATAAAATCTGGCGTATGACGCGGAGGGGGATTCAGCCGTCCCTCCGGGACTTGTGCAATCGCTTATCCAACCCAGCAGTGAACTGCCGGGCTATTCTTGAACCTCCCTCCTGGAGACCACCGCCAACGAATTAGGCGCGGATTTCAGAGTGCCGCTTTCATGCTCTTGATCCCACTCTTAATCGCAATCTCCTCGGTGTGATTTCTTTTGGGAGTAAGAGTAGGAGTCACGCTCGAAATCCTTAATCCAATGGCATTGCTCCAGGACACGGAGGCTGCCAAAACGTCCTAGCTTCAGTGCGGCTAGGAGAGCCACGTTCCTGGGTTAAAAAGAGAATTGCTCCAGGAAAGCGGGACAGATGTCATCGCGGGCGAGTCGTTGGCGCGAATCCAAACCCGCGCTTCTCCTTGATCTTGGTGTGGATCTGGCCGAAATTCGGTTGCGACGGCTCTTCAAAATGAGTGGGGCTAGATTCCTGAAACCAGGTTTCACAAACTCGAGCTTGGAAAATCGAGGTGAGCTTGTTCTATCAAAACCTTTTTGAAAGTAACATGATCGTAACAGAACAGCCGTTGCTCCGTCACAATGGATCCTCATCTTCCACCTGATCGGACGCATGAACTCACATAAGAAAATCGTGAAGAATAAACCAATCCTAATAAATAGAACCCTTCGCTTGTCTTTGGTTGCAACCGGCTTTTTCATCGGCTTGGCCCTCGACGTTTCAGTCCGCGCTCAATCCTCTGATGCGCTGATTGACAAGCTCGTCGATAAAGGGATTCTGAGTGTCAAGGAGGCCAACGAGCTCCGGGATGAATCCGACAAAGGCTTCACATCGGCGTATCAAGTGAAAAGTGGAATGCCGGATTGGGTCAATAGCCTCCGCTTTAACGGGGATCTGCGCCTGCGCTTCGATGGGATTCATACCGACAACCCCGCCTTTTTGGACCGCAACCGATTTCGTTACCGGGCGAGGTTTGGTTTTACCGCCGTCATGCGGGATGATTTTGAAGTAGGGCTCCGTTTGATGTCGGGCGAAGGAACTTCGATTGACCGCGTGAGCGATCCGATTTCAGGTAATACTACTTTTGACAACAATGGTGCCAAGAAGGGGGTTTTTATCGACCTGGTCTATGCCAAATGGTCGCCGCTCAACACGGCTGACTGGTCCGCCTCGTTCACGGGAGGCAAGATGGAAAATCCTTTTGTCTTCTCCGGTCTGATCTTCGATCCGGACTACACTCCCGAGGGCTTTGGCCAAAATTGGTCTTACACTATTGACGCGAATCATTCGGCGAAACTGAATCTGGGTGGGTTTCTCTTGGACGAACTCCGAGCGAGCAGCAATGATCCTTATTTGTTGGGAGCCCAAGTGCGGTTGGATTCCAAGTGGAGCCCCAAGATTCAGACGTCGTTTGGAGTAGCCGGCTTGGCGATTACGGGGACGCCAAATCTCAGCACAGCCAATGTGCCCGATCAAAATAAAGGCAACACGCGCGTTAACGTCGGGACGGTTGCGAGCCCGGTCTTCGTGCCTGCGGTGAATTTCAATCCCATCGTCGTGGACGCTTCTCTCACTTATCTGCTTGATAGTTTCCCTCTTTATTCCGGGGCTTTTCCGATAAGATTCGGCGGGGATTACGTTAACAACCTCGCGACGGGCATTGACAATCAGGCTTATTCGATCGGCGTCACATTTGGTAAATCAGGAAAAAGAGGCACATGGGACCTGGCCTATCACTGGAAGAGTCTGGAAGCCGATTCCTGGTTTGAAGAGTTCGTTGATTCCGACACTGGGGCATTTTATCAAAGCGCACCGATAGGAGGCTCGGGTGGCTATGGACCGGGCACGAACTTGCGAGGGCACCATATTAAAGCGGCGTACTCGCCGCTAGATTCCCTGACCCTGGGACTCACTTACTTCCTTTTTGACCTCATCAAGGAAGCACCGTCCGGTTCGGATAGTCAGACGAGCCGTATCCAAATCGATGCCACATGGAAGTTCTAGCAGCGCAAAGGTGACCAGAAAGTTACCAGAACTTCATTCAATCCTTACAAGGCCGAAGTAGATTATGCGACCAGACACAATATGAAATCGATAAAAAATCAGACACCAAAGCAGACGTTGAACCTTGGGTTGGCGATAGCTTTCATGGCTCTCTCGGGCTCTGTTCACTCAGGCACCATCACAGTGAAAGGTTCGGACACGATGGTCATCCTCGCTCAAAAATGGGCTGAAGTTTACATGTCGAAACATCCGGAGACAAAGGTTCAAGTCACCGGCGGCGGTTCCGGGACCGGCTTTGCTGCGTTGCAGAATCGCGGCACCGATCTTGCAAATGCTTCGCGACGAATCAAACCAAAGGAAGTCGAGTCATGCATCAAAGCCTTCGGCAAGCGACCCACGGAATACAAGGTGGCGCTCGATGGCCTTTCCGTTTATGTCAACAAAGACAACCTCGTGAAGGAACTGACCCTTGAGCAGTTGGACGGCATCTTCATTGGGAGAATCAGGAACTGGAAGGAGGTCGGTGGAAACGATGCGCCGATCACTGTCTATAGCCGCGAAAACAGCTCGGGAACTTATGAGTTTTTTAAAGAGAGCATTCTGAAGGGCAAAGATTTTGTGGCCACGGCGCAGACCATGCCGGGAACGGCCGCGGTGTTGCAAGCCGTAGCTAAGGACAAAAATGGGATCGGCTATGGGGGAGCTGCTTATGGAGAAGGAGCCAAACATCTACTCATCCGAAAGGACGACGCTTCACCGGCAACCGAGCCCTCGGAAGAGAATGTGGTTAAAGGAGTCTATCCTATCTGGCGACATCTTTACGTTTACCTGAACCCGGCTTTGGATAAAGGCGAGATCAAGGCCTATTTGAGTTGGATTCGCAGCGATGATGGACAGAAAGTGGTGAAGGACGTTGGCTACTTTCCTCTCCCATCGACACTCCGGGAAAAATAGTTGATCGGCGCGTGGCCACCTTGATCGCGTCAGCAACGATCGTCGGAGTTCGAACAGAGATCCCGTTGCGTCTTAACTCTTCAAAGCCGCTCCGCCCAGGATGGCTGCTCGTCAGGCTAAACGCAGATGTCTTGCGGCTCTTATCGGACAGCATGACTTCAATCACTTGATGCAACACACGGCTCCAGGCGAGAATCGGACCGCTGGCTGGATGGGAATTCGGCGAGGGCATCGAGCGCGTCCTTTGGAATGGCTGGTTGAGAAATTTATTTTTCTCGTCTCGCTCTCGGCCATCCTAATGATATTCCTGATCTTCGTATTCGTCGGGAGGGAAGCGCTGCCGATTGTTTTCGGGCGCATGAACAGTTCGCTCGTGCGGAAGGTGATTCCACCTGAAAACCTTGACCAGTTGACCCCGCGAGAATTGCGTGACTACTTGGAACTTACCGAAGCTCAACTCGGAGCGATGGATCGCGACACACGCAAGCTCCTGATGGAGTTGAAAGTTGAAACCGCGAAAGACATTCCAAAGGACAAGGACGCAGCCATCAACACGACCTCGTGGCGGTACTTGGTCTTTCCGTATCAATGGAGCGACTATGAAAGGCCGGTGTCTATCTGGCAGCCTATCTCCCAAATCCCGAAGTACAATATCGCTCCCTTGATCATCGGAAGCATCAAGACAACCATCATCGCTCTGTTATTCAGCGTTCCCATGGCCATCGGGGCAGCCATCTTTGTTTCTCAACTGGCTCCGGCTCGGGTCAAGGAAATCGTCAAACCGAGTGTTGAGTTGCTCGCTGGGATTCCTTCGGTGGTGCTCGGCTTCTTCGCGCTCATTGTGATGGCTAGTTTTCTCCAGAGCGTTGGGGGCTATGAATCACGGCTCAATTCTTTTGTGGCGGGCATTGCGCTGGGATTGGCGATTATTCCCGTGGTCTTCTCCATTGCTGAAGACGCGCTCACCAGCGTTCCCCGCAGCTATACCCAAGCGGCGCTGGCGTTGGGTTCGTCACGTTGGCAAGCGGCCTGGCATATCGTGCTCCCCGCCGCCTTGCCGGGGATTTTCGCGGCGATCGTCCTTGGTTTTGGCAGGGCGATCGGGGAAACGATGATCGTTCTGATGGCGAGCGGCAATGCCAGCATTGTCTCTTGGAATGGTTTCGATTCGACACGGACCATAACCGCCACGATTGCCGCTGAGGTCATGGAGGCTGTCGTCGGAGGACCGCATTATCGGATGCTGTTCATGATCGGGTCGCTCTTGTTTCTGGTGACGTTTGTTTCAAATCTCTTTGGTGAGTTATTCATCCATCGCTTGAAGAGCCGATTGGAGGGCAAGGCAGGATGAACGCAAGGCGTGAATTCACGGCGCAGCGCTTTGATTATGCTTCGTTTTTTTTTACGGGGCTGACCGGCGGCGCCACATTCCTCATCTTGGCCATCCTCGCCATTATCCTGGGTAACATTCTGCATAACGGATGGGGAGCCGTCTCGTGGCGGTTTATCACGAGCGGAACGCAGCAGGACATGTTCGACGTGAACAAGGCTGGGGTTCTGCCGATGGTGTTCGGCACCGCGGCTCGGGTTATTTTGATGACGATCTTTGTCGTTCCGATTGGCGTCATCACGGCCATCTATTTGACCGAGTATGCCCGACACAATTCCCTCTCGACACGATTCACTCGCGGAGCGGTAAATAATCTGGCCGGAGTGCCTTCGATCGTGTTTGGGCTATTCGGACTCGGGTTCTTCATTCATTTTGTTGGACAGAACCTGGACCACTTTCTGCGGCCCACCAACGCCGAGCCGATATGGGGGAAACCGGCCATTATTTGGGCGTCTCTCACGTTGGCCGTGATGACTTTGCCTGTCGTTATCGTGACCACGGAAGAAGCTCTCCGAGCTATCCCTCAGGGCTTGCGTGAAGCCAGCCTCGCTCTCGGGGCAACTAAGTTGCAAACCATCTGGAGGATAGTCTTGCCGCAAGCTCTGCCTGGAATTCTAACGGGAGGAATTCTTTCCGTCAGCCGCGCGGCAGGCGAGGTAGCGCCCATACTGATGACAGGCGCGGCGTATTACATGGCATCCTTGCCAACATCGTTAGCCGACCAGTTCATGGATCTTGGCTATCATATCTTCATCCTTTCGACGCAATCTCCGAACATCGAGCAGACTCGTCCTATCCTTTACGGCACCGTGATTGTTCTGCTGTTGCTGACTTTTGCGCTCAATTTTGTCGCTATTCTGGTCCGATCCCGAATCCGAAAACAACGCCGGATGCTTTCCTGACGTGCTTATGACCGAGTCCATTGTTCGAAAAATTCCCGTAGCGTCAGAAGTGTCCGAGCGAATAAGCCCGACCGTCGGAACGGTTTTGCCCATTATCAGCACCCAGGATCTCTCTCTCTATTATGGAGCAACGCAGGCTCTCAAGAAGATCGCTTTTCAGATTAACGAGAGAGTTGTCACTGCCTTCATCGGCCCATCGGGTTGCGGTAAATCCACATTGCTGCGTTGCTTCAACCGGATGAACGACCTCATTGACAACGTTCGGATCGAAGGTGTGGTGGAGATCGCGGGCCAAGATATCAACGGCAAGCAGGTAGATGTGATTGAGCTGCGCAAGCGCGTTGGCATGGTCTTTCAACGCTCAAACCCATTTCCAAAATCTATCCATGAAAACATCGCCTACGCGCTGAGACTGCACGGGCTCACAAACAAGGATGCTTTGAGTGAGGCTGTCGAGAAAAGCCTGCGGCAAGCCGCGTTGTGGGATGAAGTCAAAGACCGGCTCCATGCGAGCGCGCTCGGCTTGTCGGGCGGCCAGCAGCAGCGTCTTTGCATTGCGCGCGCGATTGCCATTCAACCCGACATTATTCTGATGGACGAGCCGGCATCCGCGCTGGATCCTTTAGCGACATCGAGGATCGAAGAATTGATTCTCGATTTGAAACGAGAATTCACCATCGTTATCGTAACTCACAACATGCAGCAGGCAGCGCGCGTTTCGGATTTTACAGCATTTTTTTATCTGGGAGAACTGATCGAGTACGACTCGACCCGCAAGATCTTTACAAATCCTGCGAATAGACAGACTGAAGATTATGTAACCGGCCGGTTTGGCTGAGCCGATGTTCTAAAGCCGTCTCAGTTCATTTTCGGAACTCCCAAACACGAACAACACTCTCGATTGGAATATGTCACATCACATCGAACAGGAATTGACCGCTCTTAAGGAAATGCTTCTGACGATGGCCAGCCATGCGGAGGCCGCTGTCACCCGGGCGATCCGGGCGGTGGTGGAGCGGGACGACGACTTGGCCACGGGCGTGAAAGAGGACGACAGCGTGATCGACCAATTTGAAATCGATGTGGATGAATCAGCGATTAACCTCTTGTCGAAAGCTCCCCTGGCCACGGACCTGCGGTTTATTACTGTGGCGATGAAAATCTCCCACGACCTGGAACGTGTGGGCGATGAGGCGACAACGATCGCCCGGCGCTCCCTCGAATTAAGCCGGGAACAGCAACTCAAATCTTACGAAGATATTTCTCAGATGGCCTCGACCGCCCTTTCGATGTTGAAAGATGCGCTCGATGCCTTTGTGAACCGGCTCCCAACCAAGGCTCGCGAAATCATCCCTCGAGACAAGGATGTGGACAATCGGAATAAGCAACTCCACCGCGCTCTGGTCAATCTGATGGTCGAAAAACCTGAGACTATCGGCCGTTGTTTGAACTTGATGGTCATTTCGAAGAGTCTCGAACGGATCGCCGATCACGCCACGAATATTGCGGAGAAAGTGGTGTATTTGTATGAAGCATTGGACATTCGGCACATTGCAAAAGTTAAGGCGAGCAGTGTCGTGCGTGATGCGTGAGGGGAGTCCGCGGCATGGCGGAAGACCGGATGAAGATTTGAGTGAGTGCGAAAATGAAACCAAAGATTCTAGTCGTGGACGATGAAGAGGACGCAGTTGAATTGATCGAGTTTAACTTAAAGGCTGCTGGCTATATCGTAATCACCGCTTCCAACGGGAAAGAAGCATTGAAAAAAGCACGCCTAATGATACCGGATTTGATTGTGCTCGACTTGATGCTGCCGGAAGTCGATGGCTTGGAGGTGTGCAAAATCTTGCGCCGTGATCCGGCCACTTCGGCCATTCCCATCCTGATGCTGACAGCCAAGTCGGCTGAGATCGACCGGGTCTTGGGATTGGAACTGGGTGCAGACGACTATGTGACAAAGCCGTTCAGTCCCCGTGAATTGGTCTTGCGTGTGAAGGGTTTGTTCCGCCGCAACCAAGCTACGGAAGAGAAGAGCGATCAAATCCGGTTCGGAGTTCTCTGCATCGACATTCCTCGACATCAAGTGACAGTTCAAGACCGTCGGATTGATTTGACAGCCACGGAATTCAAGCTGATTACCGTCCTCGCCCAGCGGCGCGGTCGCGTTCAGTCTCGCGAGCAATTGCTCCACGATGTTTGGGAGTACGATAATCTGATCGACACCCGAACGGTCGATACGCACATGCGGCGTCTACGGGAGAAGCTAGGAGTTGCGGCGCGGTGCCTGGATACAGTCCGCGGCGTCGGTTATCGATTTATTGAAACCTGATGCAGATCGGTTTCGCGCATCATCATATTTCATGTGGCCGACATTCGCTTTCATTCTCGCAGCCTCAGCGATCCTTTTGCATCTCTGGTGGAGCGCGTGCTACCGAGGGGTTAGGAAGGAGAAACTGCAGCGGGAGCAGGAAATCGCGAGATTGGAGGAGCAGGGGAAGAGGACTGCGGCGCATGGGGAGGCACAGCAACAAGCTTTGTTCAACAGCATGATCGAGGGGGTTCTCTTGGTGGACGCGGACGGGCGAATTCAACTGGCCAATCAAGCCCTCGATCGGTTGATGGGCTCGACGCACGAGATTCGTGGGAAAACAATCATCGAGGCATTTCGCCTGCACCAGTTATCGGAGTTGATCGAGCAAGTTGTGAGTCGAGGACAGGTCTTGGACTTTGACCTGGAATTGCATGGAACCAACGCCCGTTCCCTACAGGTGAATGCCGCCGCAATCACCGATAACGAAGGGCGGATAGATGGAGTAATTCTCGTGTTCCATGATCGGTCACGGCTCAAGCAACTCGAAGCCACGCGAAAGGAATTTGTGGCGAACGTCAGTCATGAATTGCGAACCCCTCTGTCGATCATCAAGGGTTACGTCGAAACTTTGATTGACGGGGCCAAGGATGATCCCACCGTATCCGGTCGTTTTTTAAAGACTATTCTCAAGCACACCGATCGCTTGAACTATTTGATTGAAGACTTGCTGACGATCTCTGAATTGGAATCAGGAAGAAGCGTTTTGAACCTTGAACAGGTGGACGTGAAGGCCGTGACAGTCCAGGTTTTGGAAGACCTTCAGTCGCGAGCGGATGAGAAGCAAATGCTCCTAAAAAATGATGTGCCCATCGGAACGGTCGTGACGGCTGACGCTGACCGGCTTCAACAAGTTCTGTTTAATCTGCTGGATAACTCGATCAAATATGGGCGCGTGGGAGGACACGCCCAGGTGAGCGCCCGGCTGTTGGAAGACAAGAAAATCGAGATCTGCGTGCGAGATGACGGACCGGGAATTCCGTCGGAGGCGCTGGCGCGAGTGTTTGAACGATTCTATCGGGTGGACGGCGCCCGGTCGCGAAAGGAGGGTGGGACAGGCTTGGGCCTTTCTATTGTCAAGCACATCGTGCAGGCCCACGGAGGCGAGATTTGGGCCAAGAGCGACCTCGGTCAGGGGGCCAGTTTCCACTTCACACTGTTGCCGCGGCAATCGTGATTCGAAGACAGATTATCCCGGCTCTGAAACAGGGGTTCTCCTGGGAGTGGCCTTCGATGAGCGATACTTCACCGGGAGATCACACGCTGCTTCAAACGCCGGGAGTTCAGCCGGAATAGAGTTGTTTTCCACGCTACAGTTCGTACGTTCGGCCTCGAATCGTGATGAAAACATTCGCAGAACTGGGTTTTTCCGGTCGCCTCATTGCTGTCGAAGGACTGGATGGGTCGGGTAAATCCACGCAGATCTATCTTTTGAAACGCTGGCTCGAACTCCAAGGAGCGAAAGTGTTTTTCACAGAGTGGAACTCTTCCACGCTCGTCAAGAATGCCACCAGCAAAGGCAAGAAACGGGAGCTTCTCACCCCCACGACATTTAGCCTGATTCATGCCACTGATTTTGCGGACCGTTACGAGCGGCAACTGGTTCCATTGCTGCGCGCCGGTTATATCGTGCTATGCGATCGCTATATTTTCACGGCTTTTGCCCGCGATACAGTGCGCGGATGTCCCACGGAATGGGTTCGTGGCATCTACAATTTTGCGGCTTTGCCTGACCTGGTCTTTTTCTTCAAAGCCAGATTGGAGGTCTCGCTTCAGCGCATTCTCGAGGGCCGGCCGGCTTTGAAATATTTTGAAGCTGGAATGGACTTGAACCTTTCTCAGGATCCTTACGAAAGCTTTCGCATCTTTCAGGGCCAGATTCTGGAACAATATTTGGGCATGAGCACGGAGTTTAAATTTTTGGTGATCGACGCGAACCAACCGGTCGAAGCGCAACAAAGCGTCGTTCGCCAGCTTGTCGCGGCCAAGGTTGATTTAGCTCGGTTTTATTTTCGACAGCCCGACCCAGCTTTGGTCCACTGATTTTTCAAAGAGCATGAAACGAAGACGTAATGCTGGCATTTCTCACCGTGGTGCGCGTGAAATAGTGATCCCTCAGCCCTCCGCGAAAAAGTTCTATGGTCACGGAATGCCGAAGGTGGACGCGGAAAAATTGTCTGGAAAACTCATCGTTGTGGAAGGGGCCGACGGTTCGGGCCGATCCACGCAAATCGCTCGTCTGGTGCAGTGGTTGGAGGGGAGCGGGCATGCCACGGTTCAGGTCGGTCTCAAACGCTCTACCCTTGTGAGCGAGGAATTGGACCAGGCGCAGCAAGGAAACATCCTGAGCCGTATCACGCTGAGCTTGTTCTACGCGACAGATTTCGCTGATCAATTGGAGAATATCATTCTACCGGCGCTCAAGGCTGGCTTCATGGTGCTGGCAGACCGTTACATCTACACGTTGATGGTTCGCGATATGGTTCGTGGCATGGACGAACAATGGCTGAAGAACCTTTATGGAATTGCCGTGGTGCCGGATGCGGTTTTTTATCTGAACGTCGCGCCCGAGCAGTTGATCCAGCGGAGTTTTGCCAAAAATTTTACGCTGGATTACTGGGAGAGTGGAATGGACCTGGGTTTGTCTCGCGATCTGTTTGACAGCTTTCTGAAGTATCAAGCCCTGGTGGAAAAGCAGTTCAAACGGCTGCAAGCCACCTATGGATTTACCATTGTCGATGGCCACCGATCCGTCGATGAGATCAACGAGGAGTTGCGAAAGAAGATTGAGTCCGTTCTGACGGAGTAAGGAACATGCGCGGCGGCGGTTACGCAGTGCGATCGATTTGATTTTGTTTTCCTCACGGAGAATTAGCGCCTAACCGTTCAGGCCAAATCGTTTGTTCTGGTCCGACCAGAATTCGCAGTTGTCCGACGAGATCGGCGCGAGTAAGGTATCCGCATGAAAGCCATCTCCAAGAGGATTGTCGTGGACGAGCACGGCACGCCGCTGGAAGTGATCCTGCCTTGGTCCGTGTTCTGTGAGATCGCGGAAACGCTCGGCTGGGACCTGGACGCGGAGGCCGAGGCTGACCTGCGGGAAACCCGGCGCGACATAGAGATCGGCCAACCCGAAGCGTTCCTTCCGCTCTCTTCGCTCTGATGCCGCAATTAGTTCTGCATCGCCGGGCGGCGCGTTACTTTGAGCGGTTGGACGAGCGCATGAAGGCTCAACTTCGGGCCAAGCTGGAGATCCTCGCCCGCGATCCACTGTCGATGCCGGGTGTCAAACCCATGTTGGGCGAATGGCAAGGATTTTACCGCCTGCGCCACGGCGACCTGCGAGTCATCTACACGTTCGACCCGGCCCACGACACCGTGGTCATCGCCCACCTTGGCCCGCGTGGCGACGTTTACAAGTAAGCCGAAAACCGGCTTCCGTTCCGGCCGCAACTAGATAATCTCTGAGCGCCTGCCCGTGTTCAGCTATGAGAGTTCCCATCCGGGATCGATGTCACGCGAGCTCAACTTCGATGATTATTTCGAATTCAAGTCCCGGAGATCGCATCGTTTCTGGAAATGAGATTGCACGCGGCATCAGGTTGATGATAAGTAGGTGGAGGTTGTTGGGCATTTAACGATTTTCATGGTCGATTGGAATATTCAGTCTCGTGCACACGCCTGTCAGGCTTGCCAAAAGCCCTTCGCGGGCAAGGAACTCTTCTGGACGTTATTGTTCGATCAAAACCATGCTTACGAGCGCCTAGATGTTTGCGAAGGGTGCTGGGGAACGCAATACAGCCAAGGGGCGACGGATCGGAAGGGGTTCATCTCATTCTGGCAAAGTGTGTATGCAGTTCCGCCATCGGCGCCGCCCGATCCGATCAAGAAGGAAACAGCCGAATCACTCCTGCGCAAGTTGATCGAACAAGATGATCCGAGCCACGCTGGCGCTCGATTCATTCTGGCGGTCATGTTGGAGCGCAAGCGGCTTTTAAAGGTCAAAGCGCAGCTTTCGCAGGACAACCAGCGCGTCTTCATTTACGAACATGTCAAGAGTGGCGACCTGTTCAATATCGTCGATCCCAATTTGCAACTCGATCAACTGGAAGAAGTGCAACGCGATGTGTCGCAGCTCCTCGAGGTTGGATTGAATCCTCCCGAGAATGCTCAACCGACAGCGGCTCTTGAAAACAGAGCCCTGAGCGGACCGTCCGCCGCTCCTGCTAACGCCGAAGATCCGAATCAAATAGCAGAACCGGCCGTCGCTTCTCCCTCATCAATGGAAGCAATGTGATTTGTGTCTGATCTCGACACTCTTCAAGCTCGGTTAGGGTATTCTTTTCAGGACATGGGTTTGCTGCGCCTGGCGCTGACTCATCCGTCGGTCGCGCACGAACAGGGAACTGTCGTTCAGCACAACCAAAGGCTTGAATTTCTCGGCGATGCGGTCCTGCAACTAATTCTCACGCGAGTTCTGTATGAAAGATTTCCTGGAGTTAGCGAAGGGCCTCTTACAAAAGCAAGAGCCCAACTGGTTAATCGCCGTGCATTGGCCGAACAGGCTCTTCGCCTTGGCCTCGGCGAGCATCTGGTCCTCAGTCGAGGAGAAGAGTTAAACCGCGGACGAGAACGCCCTTCGACATTGGCCGACACGTTTGAAGCATTGGTGGGCGCCATTTTCTTGGATCAGGGATTTGAACACGCCGAGAGTTTCATTCTCTCTCAGTTTCGAGATGTGTTCGGCGAACTCGCGGAGATTCCTAATTTGGATAACCCGAAGGGCGAATTACAGGAGATGTTGCAAGCTAACTCTCCGGAATCGCCCCGGTATCAATTGGTCGGCGTCACCGGCCCAGATCACGATCGCGTTTTCGAGTGCGCCGTGTTCTATCGCGGACAGGAATATGGACGAGGCTCGGGTAAGAGCAAGAAGGAAGCGGAAAGCGGAGCTGCCTGCAATGCCATGGCTGCGTTGCGCGAGCGCTCCGAGAAATGACGCCGGTCCAGGATCCATCGAGATTCCGAGATAAGGATCCATGAGACTGGTGAGATGATGACTCCGCCTGACTTGCCATGATGTTGGGGTGCTTTTCAAGCTCGCACCGAAAAGTGCTTTCGAGTAGTTAAAGCACGATGATAGATCGCCGAGCGTTCTACGATACCCGTGCCGTCTTTCGTCCCCGCGAAAGCGAGCGCTTCTATCATAAATTACTACAGAAATATTTTGCGTTTCTTGTTCCACAGCACTCCTGCGTTCTCGAAGTGGGCTGCGGCTTGGGAGATCTGCTCGCGTCGCTTCAGCCGTCGGATGGCCTTGGAATTGACTTCAGCCCCGCGATGATCGAAGCCGCGCGGCAACGCCATCCCCAGCTCGGGTTCGAGGTGGGAGAAGCCGCGTCCTTTGCGATCGAGAGGCAATTCGATTACATCGTGATTTCTGATTTGGTGAACGATCTCCCGGATGTCCAAGCTTTCCTAACTCACTTGCGACAATTTGCCCATCCCCGGACGCGTCTGGTCGTGAACTTTTTCAATTCGCTATGGCATCCAATCCTGGCTTTCGCGGAGAAGCTCAACCTCAAAGCGCCGACCCTCCCGCAGAATTGGCTTTCCAGAGCCGATCTGAATAATCTCTTGCACCTGGCCGGATGGGAGTTAATCAAAACTGATACTCGCATTCTCTGGCCCCTGAGCACTGCGATTCTGGAGCCTCTCTTGAATCGCTGGCTGGCTCCCTTGTTGCGGCATTTCTCCCTAACTGTGATGCTCGTCGCCCGCCCCAGGCCGCGAGTCCCGGTCGATCAGCATTACCGTTGCAGCGTTGTTATTCCAGCCCGGAACGAAGCGGGAAATATTGAGGCCGCCGTCCAACGGACGCCTGAAATGGGATTGGGCACAGAGATTCTTTTCATCGAAGGTGATTCCAAAGATAACACATGGGATGAAATCCAACGCGTGATCGCGAAATACCCGAGCCGGCGCATCAGGGCTCTCAAACAACACGGCAAAGGCAAGGGCGGCGCTGTGAGGGAAGCGTTCGCCGTGGCAACGGGTGATGTGCTTTTCATTCTCGACGCCGATCTGACGATGCCACCGGAAGAGTTGTCTAAGTTTTATGAAGTGGCGCGGTCGGGCACGGCGGAGTTCGTCAATGGCGTTCGGCTCGTTTATCCGATGGAACATGAGGCCATGCAGTTTTTGAACATGGTCGCGAACAAAATGTTCAGCTTGATCTTTAGCTGGCTCCTCGGGCAACCGATCAAAGATACGCTCTGCGGAACCAAAGTTCTGTTTCGATCCGATTACGAGGCGATCTCACACAACCGCGCCTACTTTGGCGACTTCGATCCGTTCGGCGACTTCGATCTTTTGTTCGGTGCCTCCAAACTCAATTTGCGGATTGTGGATTTGCCGATTCGCTACCGTGCCCGCACTTATGGCGAAACCAACATCCACCGATGGAAACATGGCTGGCTGCTCTGGCGAATGGTGCTGTTCGCAGCCTCACGCTTGAAGTTCATCTGAACCTACAACGCCTTGAATTCTTCGCTCAGCCAGCATCAAAATGAGATCGAGCGTAATCAGCGGGCGTGGGAAAACAAACCGTTGCTCCGGCAAATCTACGCCGACTTTTACGATCGCATTCTCAAGCTGGTGGATCGCAGCGTCACCGGCCGAATCCTCGAAATCGGTTCAGGTATTGGCAACCTCAGAGCGCACTTGCCCGAAGCTATCTCCAGCGATCTTTTTGCGAATCCATGGCTCGACTTAGTGTGTGACGGCTATGAATTGCCATTGCGGGATCGCACGGTTTCCAACTTGATTTTGTTCGATGTCTTCCATCACTTGCGCGCTCCGAGGGTCTTTCTCAACGAGGCCCGGCGAGTCCTCGCCACCGATGGCCGGCTCATCCTTTTTGAGCCATACATTAGTTGCGCGAGCTATGCCGCGTACGGATTGTTCCATCATGAAAAAGTGGGATGGAATCTCGCAATCAATGCCGCCGAGACCTTGCCGCGACCCCGTGATTATTACGCTGCACAGGGAAATGCGACTCGCATCTTCTTTCGGTCGGAGAATCCGAGCCTGCTCGATGGTTGGTCGATATTTCATGCCGAGCCATTTGCCGCCTTCAGCTACCTGTTATCCGGAGGCTTTAGCAAAGCGGTTCTCTATCCAGCTTTCCTCCTGCCTCTGTTGCAGCGGATGGAACGGTTGCTATCACGTTGGCCGAAATGTTTCGGTGCTCGCTGCCTCATTGGGCTGCGACCACAATAATGTCTCTGACCCACTGAGTTCGAATTCTGGCCGCCAATCAGCAGGCGTTCATCGAGCCGATCCGCGCCTTTTCCACGGCAACCCGCAACGGCGGTTTACTTCAGCAATTCTTCCGCTATCTGCACTGCGTTCAGCGCCGCGCCTTTCAAGAGTTGATCTCCAGAGATCCAGAATGCCAGCCCGTTATCCATCGCGCAGTCGAGTCGAATGCGTCCGACCTGACAATTGTCCCTCTCAGCCGCGTAGAGGGGCAGGGGATACTCAGCCTTTTCCGGACTATCCACCACATCGAGGCCGGGAGCCGTGGCTAAAACTTTGCGAGCTGCTTCAACGGTGATCGGATTTTCGAATTCCGCACTGACGGCGACGGAATGCGCGCGATAGACTGGCACGCGGACGCAGGTAACGCTCGCGCGGAAGGTGGGGTGATGCATGATCTTGCGTCCCTCGTTCTCCATCTTCATTTCTTCTTTCGTGTAGCCTGAGGTGAGAAATGAGTCCACATGCGGCAAGACGTTGAAAGCGATTTGGTGAGGGTAAACCTCCTTGGTCACTGCCTGACCAGAGACGATTTGACCGACTTGCCGGCGGAGCTCTTCAATGGCTTTGGCCCCGGTGCCGGAAACAGCCTGATAACTGGAGGCGAAAATGCGCTTCACATGAAACGCGCGGTGCAAAGGATAGAGCGCCATCAGCGTGATTGCGGTGGTGCAATTGGGATTGGCGATGATCCCTTTATGACTTTTGACATCCTCGGCGTTGATCTCCGGAATGACCAGCGGCACGGTTTCGTCCATCCGGAATGCGCTCGAGTTATCCACGACCACGCATCCTGCCTTCGCGGCGATCGGTCCAAATTCCTTGGAAATGCTCCCGCCTGCGCTAAACAAGGCAATATCGATTCCGGCAAAAGCGTCTTTGGTGAGCTCTTTGATGGAAATCTCATTTCCTCGATAGGTTAGCTTCCGGCCGACGGAGCGGGCCGAAGCCAATAAAGTCAATTGCCTTGCCGGGAAGTTGCGCTTCTCCAGCGTTTTAATCATCTCGATGCCGACAGCTCCTGTCGCACCGACCACAGCTACATGAGGATTGCGATCCATAAAAAAGTCACGCAATATAGCGATTGCTCGGCCGGTGTCAAACTCGCGCAAAGAATTAATTAAATGAGCCCGCCCCCTCCATTCCGGGCGGGCACAGCGTGTTTCAGTAGAAGACTGCGAAAAGGGGACTACAAGCTAGCACAGAGAGTTTCCGTGTCCAACAAGGAAATGATTACGATTCGGAAATGCGAATGTTGTTACTAGCGCGCCCCCTCGATGTATTCGACTTTCGTTGGTTCGGCGTCAGAATCGCCGTGACGCTTCAGGTATCAGGACCAGGCGCTGCCCCTTTGACGCTTAGCTCGAGGGCAAACTCGGCGCCTTGGCCGACGCCTGCGCTGTGGGCGGTGAGACTCCCACCCATTGCAATCGCGGCATTGGCGCTGCTGTGAAGCCCGAAGCCGTGGCCATCCTTCTTCGTTGTAAAACCGTGGTTGAAAATCTTGACGAGACTCCCTGGAGCAATTCCGACCCCATTGTCGCTAACGGTTATCCTTACTCGGTCCGGCGACGCCAGCTCCACCCTGACGACGAGCCGTTTCTCTTGGACGTTCTGCTCCTCCATAGCATCCCTCGCGTTGTGGAGGAGGTTGATGATAATCTGAAGGACCTTATGCCGATCCACGAATACCGTCGGCGTCGCTTCATTAAACTCCCGAACTACCTGGATGCGACTCCGCTCGAACGCCGCGGCATTCATTCGCAGAGCATCCTGAACCAACTCCGCGGGTGGAACTGGTTCCAGTGCGTCGAAGACCTTGACGTGCCTTTGTTGCATCGAAACGATTTTCTTGATGTGCTCGATATTGGTGCATAAGCCCTCCAACTCGTTTTGCCAGATGCGCTGCTCGGAGGCTAGATGCTCGCTGAGCTTGATCAAAAACCCCGGCAGCAGTTGCCCTCTCGGATCCTTGCTCAGGAACGCGATGGTGTCGTCGGCATGATCCCGCAGCAGATTTGTGGCTTTGACCAGGTTCTGGATTTGCGACTTGTTCAGATTGTCCCGCAGCAATGAGGCCGAGACATTGACGCTGTTCAGGACGTTGCCCACATTGTGCAATACGCCTGTCGCGACCTCGGCCATGCCAGCCAACCGCGCGGCTTCCAACAGTTCCTGTTGAGCCCGTTTCCGGCGGCTGATCTCTTCAGACAATTCTCCCGTACGTTCCCGCACACGCAATTCCAGTCCGTCGTGAGCGAGCTGCAATTGCGTGCGCGAGGCTGTCAGGTTCTCCGTCATCTGATTGAACACACCCGCAAGTTCTCCGCATTCGTCGCTCGATGTGACCGGGACGCGGCTCGAGAAATCGCCGCGGCTGATCTTTTCGGCGACGTTCCGCAGCTCGCGCAATGGGCGTGTCGTGCTCTGGATCACCGGCCACAGGACGGCCGTGCTTAACACGATGCCTACAAGGCCGATTAATCCAATCCGGCGCTGTGTCGAACGCAGCACGCTCAGGTGCTGTTCCGAGGAGGAGAGCAGGATGTAACCAAGTTGTTTCTCGTTGTTCGACGCGGTCAGCCGTCCGGAAGTGCCAAGATAGTGTTCGCCTCCCAGGATGATTTCAAAGATGGAATCCGAGTCCAGGCGCGCGGAGCGAGCGGGTCTTCCCAGCGCTCCAATGGCCTCGACCACCTCGGGCAAGGCCACAATCATCGTGGATGCCGCAACATGGTTCTTCATCACCAGGATGACCTCCGCGTGAGTCAGTTGCTTGAACTCCTGCGCGGCTGATTCCCCCATCTCCATGGCGAAGGTCAAGACACCCACGAGATGGTCAGCGATCGTCGAAGGAATGGATACGGCATTAAGAAAGCGTCCGCCGACGTCCATCAGATCGATGTTGGGCTGGCCATCCATCATTGCCTGATTGATCGACGCTGAACTGGCGGCCTCGAACTCTTCCTGGCTGAACATGGGATGCCGGGTGGTTGAGGCCAGAACCTTACCTTCCGGAGTGGTGAACAGGGCCGCCTCGGCACCGAGTTCGTCCAGCAGTTCAGCTAGCAGAGCGCGAAACGTGGCCGGGTCACCCAGTTGACACACAGCCTTGAATCGCGGTTCGTTGGGAACGGTGCGAAAGCGCAGCAGCAGGTTCTTGATCCGAATTTTCTGGGAGTTCAGAAAAACGGCGTCGGCGGTGGCCAGACTTTGCGCCGCGCCAGCTCGGAACTCCTCGCGGATGTGCTGGTTCACCAGCCACAGAGTGCTGCCCAGGATCAGGACGAGCATGGCAAGGACAGGCAACAGCACCTTGGTTTGCAAGCTCACCCGGCGTTTCTGGTGGGAGGCAGGCATCGAGAAACTCAATTCTTCGGAGCGCCGCCAGGGCCGAGCGTGAAGTTCACCCGCACCTCGCCGGTCTCACTCACGGTGATCGTGTGGCGCTGGCTGGGCAGTCGCTCGTGCCAGGCTTTGAGCTGATAGGTTCCAGGCGGCACATCGGAAATCGAGTAACGTCCCTTCCCGTCCGCGATGGCGAAGTACGAATTCTCCAGCACCAGTATGACGCAGTTCATCGAAGAATGGATGGAGCAGAAAACATCCACGCGCCCCGGCTTGCCGAAGGTCATGCGCTTCATCTCCGGTTTCTTGTAAAACCCGAAATCAAATTCCTTCGCTTCCGAGATTGAAAAGACATTGTGAAAAATCTCATCCTCGTTGGGCCACTCGACCGTCGTGCCGACGGCCACGGGCAACACGTGCGGCGAGAATACCGCTCCCTTCTGAGATACGGTTCTTTTTGTCACGACCTGCGCGGGTTTGGCGGGCACCACGGCATTGGTGCCAAGCGGTCCTTCGATGTACACCACGAAGTCACGCAACGCCTCGTAGTTGACCCGTTGGGCGAACTTGAACTTGCGGCTGTCGTATTTGCCGCCCGCTGCGTCGTCAGCACCCAGCTTGGCCCGTGCCTGCACTGTGCGGACGATAGTCCCGCCTCTAGTGGCGAAAGCTACCATCCCGACGCAGACCACTCCGATGAT
The DNA here is from genome assembly GCA_009695265.1 of Pedosphaera sp. GTDB lineage: Bacteria > Verrucomicrobiota > Verrucomicrobiia > Limisphaerales > SIBE01 > SIBE01. Next base: position 21,865 of record SIBE01000035.1, read on the forward strand.
GAGGTGTTTCATTTCAGAATTTGAAGGCTATTTCGGCCGCGAGGAGATTTTCCAGAGTTCGCTCCACGCCACGGAGCTCACGACCTTGATTGAAGCTGTATTCGGCCTTGAGCAGGAGATTTGGGCTAAAGCGATAACCCAAGCCCAGGCTCAACCGCCAATAATCCTCCGTGAGTTTCTTCAAGAAGTATGTAACGTACTGACCATCGCTGAGCACCGGAAAGCCTTTCTGTGCGATGATCTCGCTGAAACGGGCGGCCCCGTAAAACTTTTTGGTGAGATGGTGAACCGCCTCCGCGGAGTAGAAGTAAACGTCGCGCCCATTGTTGGCTGATGAATCGTTGTCGGCGTATCTCAGAGAGCCGCCAGCGAGACCGAGATGACCGTCGCGCCAGCGCAGGTTCACATCGCCCTGGATCAGGTTCGCACCGAAGCTGGTGGTGTTGGTTGAGCCCAACGAACGGACAAACCCGTTGCCAAACCAGAGCTCCGAAAGTTGATCGCCCTTCACGTCCAAGCCTCCCGTGCGCATTGCACTCACGCCGAGGTGGAGCCAATTTGCCGGGTCGTAGCCCAATCGCAACGTCACGGACTTGTCCGAGTTGTATTCCTTGAGGCTCGGGTGTCCACCATTCTGCACCGCCAGGACGTAATGCAGCTTGCTTAGGGCACCGTAGAGCTCCACGCCTTCGTCCACCCCCCAGAAATCCATGAGCGAATGAGAGATCAGCGGACTGTCAATCGCGTCGCGAGTCATGTATTCCTCGCCGAAGGGGATATCAAGCCGTCCGACGCGAAAGTTGAGCTGGCCATCCTGTTTCCACATGCGCGAGAGATTCTCGAAATCCAGATAAAGTTCACCTGCGTTGAGAAGAGCGCTCGGATCCTCTCGTGTTGTGAGGTTTAATTCGGTGAAGAAATACGTGTCTGTCCAAACCGGTGCTTCAAAAAACAACTTCGCCTCATCGACGCGCATCGTGGGTGCTGGAAATTTGCCGTTCGGTTCGTGGCGGAAGAAGGCCAGGCCACCCTCACCACTGACGTGTAGCTTGCCAAACGCGGCCGCAGCCAGTGATCTAGCCGAGGCTCCCTCGGTCGAGTCTTCGCTGGCGCCCGAGACATCGCTGGAGGGCTTGGCGGGCGCGCGCTGAAGCTCCGCGACCGTCCGCCCAAGGCTATCGATCAGTTCTTGCTGCTTTTGCAATTGCCGCTGGAACTGCTCATTCTGCTGCCGCAAGAGTTGCAGTTCGCGCTTCGTCTCCAGGTCATCGGCCCTCAAGCGGTTCGACCCGGAGATCAGCATGAGTGCAATCAAAAACATTAGGCATGGCGTCAGGTCGGGCCACTGGCGGCGGTCCGGGGAACGGAATGTTAATTTAGGAGTATTGGTCATATTAGGCTGGCCGACCGCGTGGTTTAAGTATCTCTGGAGCTCATCGACGGGTGGTGGCAAATCTTGAGCGGCGCTGTTGCCGAAGGGTAATTCCATCTGATTGGAACAGGATTATCCACATCGGACGCGACCATAGCCGCGCAGGTTCGTTGACACAAGAAAAAGCCGCTGCGTCTGATTGGCTTTGTCGATTACTTCGAGGTGCCCCAGAGCCGGCCGAGCAACCGCTCCATCTCGGGGTCATGTTGTTCAAGTTCCGCCCGGTTGAAGGGGAAGAAATCATTGGTCGAGAAGAAAGCCTCGGTTGACTCGGCAAAGTATTCCATCGGATTGGTCAATGCGTAAGCTCGGTCGATCCTCATGTTGCCCTTCGCATCGCGTCGTTGCACACGGTCATACTTGCCACCGGCTTTTGCCTTCTGGAAAGCGGCCTTGATCTCCGCGTTGTCAAAGCCCCGCGACAGCACGCGGTCGTGATAGCCGTGAGCCAGTTCGTGCAACGTGAAGCTTGGCATTCGCTTCGTTTCGGATTCGAAGCTTCGCACGTTGGTGAACTCCACGCTCTTGACCATCGCGGGATCGCGACCATTGTCGCGCAGCCATCCCGCGCCTGGATGGTATTCGGCTCTGGGTTGCACGCCGGCGTATTCGGGCGAGAACCACAGCGTCACCTCGCGCAATTTCGCCACTGCGGGAGCCGGCACGACGCGAACAATCTCCTGCAATTGCTCTCGCATCAGTTCGAGCGCTTTGGCGGTCGCTTCTTTCTCCTCCGTCAGCAACCGCTTGCTGACGAGCACGGTCCAGCCTTCAATGGAATTCGTTTGATGGGTGGCTGTGGCGTTGCTGTCGTTCAGTCCCAGAGTTTCTTTGCTCAGAGCATTGTCGCTCCACGCCGCCTTGAACGAGTGGCGGATGGGCGTTCGCGCGGGGGCGGCGGAGGAATGAACACAATAAGCGCTCCCCATGAGAATCAGGAGAGCATGGGCGTATGGAATAATCTTGGTAAGCATCTGAATCTCTCGAGAGTCACCCGAAAACACTCGCGAGCGGAAGTCTTTTTGTGAATGCCGTGAAACGATCATGATGCCCGATTTGACACTCACCCTCGGCCATGTGGCGTTTGAATGGGTTGGGATGACCCACTGGTCCGCCTTCGCTTTGCTTTCGACTCGTTCGACCGACGCTCCGACAGGGGGCTTCAAGGAAGACGAACGCGCAGCGCGGAGTAACCGCAAAGTGGCGGCGGACCTGCCCCCCAATTCTTGGGGTGGTGCGCTCTCGTCACTATTTTGAGTTGGCGTCGCGTTCCCATTTGTATAAAGTCTGCCCTCATGAAACGCCTACTCTTGATTGCACTCGCTCTCGCCTCGACCACGACGTTCCGTCTGGCCGCCGCCGACGCTCCGAAGGTCAACACCCTGACTCCGGACGAAAAAGCCGCAGGGTGGAAACTTCTGTTTGACGGCAAGGACCTCACGGGCTGGCACAACTTCAAGCGCGAGGGTGTGCTTCCCGGATGGCAGGTGAAGGACGGCGCGCTGGTTTGCGTTGATCCCCACAATGCCGGCGACATTGTCACGGTCGGCAAGTTCGATTGGTTCGAGCTGCAACTCGACTATAACATCTCCGAGGGCGGCAACAGTGGCATCATGTTTCACGTCACGGATCAAGGTGGCTCAGCTTGGGCGACCGGCCCGGAAATCCAGCTCGAGGACAACGCGAAAGCTGCCGACACTCAGCGCTGCGGGTGGCTCTATGCTCTCTACCAACCGCCGACCGACTCTAAGACAGGCAAGCCGCTGGATGCCACCAAGCCCGCCGGTGAATGGAATCGCATCCGAATCCTCATCACACCCGAGAAGTGCGTGCACGAGATCAACGGGATGAAATACTTTGATTACGTTTTAGGCAGCGAAGATTTCAATAGCCGAGTCGCCAAAAGCAAGTTCGGGAAAATGCCGCTTTTTGCTAAGTCCAACACAGGGTTCATCGCCCTGCAAGGCGATCACGGCCAAGTCTCTTTCCGCAATATCAAGATCCGCCCGATCGAGCGAAAGAATTAAGGCCAGCGCCGTAGCTCCGCTCGCGGTCCTACTTTTCGACGGTGAAGGTGACGTCAGACGCTTTTTTG
>SIBE01000036.1 GCA_009695265.1 Pedosphaera sp.
AGTTTGTCAGGACGCAATCCCGCGCCCCGAAAGGTTTGCTTCAGGGATCCCTCTAACATCGAAACTTGGCGCGCAAATGCCACACACGCCTCGTCCGTGTTGGGGTCTTTGAACGATGCCGCGACTTCCGCGATTTCCTTCAACTGGGGGCGTCGCACTCTCGACCAGGATTTCAACATCCAAGCAAACTTTCATGGCGAACTGAATATCGGCACTGCCGCGAACACTGGCAAGTAAAGGGGTCGGAGCTGACTAATGGTGCATTCGTCCACCTGCGGCGGCCCAGGACCGGACGGTTACGTTCGTTCAACACTTCATCGGTAATAGCCATAGTCATTTATCCTCTCAGTTATCTTTGGTCACTTACACGAATTTCTTTATAACCCCTGTCGCCGTACCAACAACTCCTTCGCTCCCCCTTGCCTTGCTGACGAGGATGTCGCTTTTCCTTGGAGCGCCTATTGCCTGCGCTGCTGTGTCCCAAATCAGCGCGTAAGAATCACGCAGGCTGCTGAACACACGTTGATCATTGATACCTCAAAACTCATGCCAGCCTACAACATGTATGACACGAGAAGTCGCTGATCGCCGCCTTTACGCGTGGAATTTGCCACGCATAAAAATATTACGTGCTGATTTGGGTGTGTTTCGGACTGATGCGGCATACGCGAAGGGGTGACACTCTTCATGAGACCAGTTCACATAGAGGTCTTATTCCAATGCGCTTTAAAGATGAGACCCACTCGCTGGTCTTTTGGGCCTCTGGCTTCGTTGCTCACTCGTTGCAGATCGCTGCGGATATGCGCCTCGTTCGCGCCTCGCCAAAAGCCTAAAATCCGGCGCGCCTTAGTCTCATCTTGAAAGCGCATTGGAATTAGCTTCCAAGCAAGAGCCAGTGTTTGTCACGATCTTTGCCAAGGCCAAAACGAGGAAAAGCTTTCAAGGAGAAAGTCACGGCCACCGTAATGTCATCCGGCTCAGTTCGGCGGTCGCGAAAGCGAAGTGTCAAAGCGGCGGTCCAGTTTCGAAGGTCGCGATAGATGGTGTAGTATTGCTCTTCAAGAACCCCGTCACGGGCTTCAAAATGATGCGTCATCCGAGCGCCCCAGTTTTCATTGAAACGATAATAGATGCTGCTCCGGATCAGATTGTTGCCTGAATCCGGGCCGAATACTGGATTATCTTTGAAGTAGAGGTGGCCGAGAGAAACGCTCCAGACATCGTTGGGCTGTAAGGTCGCCTGATGATTGGCATAATTGACTTGCTCCGCTTCGACGTCGTAGCGCACCTCCGAACTGAGCGTCAGCCATGACCATGGCCGAAGGTCCAACTCAGAAAAGAGGTCGGCGAAGCGGCCTTGATCCCGGCGCGGGGCGAGTCGCCAATCGGTATAAAGCGCCCAGTTAGCGAAATTATCGACTTCCCCCTTACGTTTGGTCTGCACCTTGTTCCTGAGGGTCAGGCGCAAGACGTTCTGGCTGTCGATGGAATCGATGGCGTTGTAATCTGGAAACTCGATGGGCAGGAGTCTGAGGCTGGGAATTTCGGTGTCGAACTGCGGCAGCTCGCGCGGGGACCTGCTAGGGGAAGGAACAAAGACATAATTGATGGAAGGTTGGATGATGTGCCGCAACTCATTAATCTCCCAGAATTTGCTGCGAACTCCGCCCCAGATGCGGGAGGCTTTGAGGGAGACCTCGGCTCCGGTGTTGAACACTCCTCGGTCGCGCTCGGCGAAGCTAGTGCCCGTTCCTTCGGTTTCGCCGTAATGGGTCAAGCGTCCTCCGACTCTCGGAGTCACGTTCAACCAGCCGAACAAGGTCTGCGGCAAAATAATCTGATGAAATGAATCGGCGCGGAAGGCAGCGTAATGGTTGGTGACTGAGCCTTCGGCTGGCTGGAAACGAAGATAACCAACTGAGTTTTCGCCTTCGTAATAAAATGGAGAGGCTCCTAGTTGTTGCTGGAAAGCGGTGAGCTTAACGTCGGGCAAACGTTCAACGGTTTGAGAAAAATCGTTAAGCTGTGCCTGGCCCAGCACGTTCAGGCTGTAATTGGGCCACAGTTGGTTAACTTCAAAAAGAGATTTTGGCTGAGGGTTGCCCCGGTATTCCGATTCGAAGAAATCGCGGATCATCTGGGCGTCGCTCTGTTCCCGAACCACGACTTTGGCGGTCAGGTTCGTCAGCAGACTAGCGCGATGCGAAAAGTTGAATCGATGGCGGTCATCGCGAATGGGGCGATTATTGGGATCGATGCCCGGCTGTTCATCATGCAGGTAGTAGAGGGACGCCGATCCCTGGCCCCATCTTCCGAGAGTGTAGTCCATGTCTGGTCCCACGCCGACACCTCGCTTTTGTCTGTAATCGAGGTTAAATGCGCTATTCAAGTTCGTGTTTGAATACCAGTTGTAAGACCCCAGAAGAAACGGGCCATACAGGCTGCGATAGCCTGGAGTGAGAAGAAACTTACTCGGGTGAGCATCGAGACGCCGGGAGTAATGTGGAAAAAACATGACAGGCACCTTTCCCAAATAAACCGTGGCTCCCTCAGCTTCGATAGACTTGCCTGGAATGACCTTTAGGCTTTTCATCCGGATTTTGTAGGAAGGGTCAGCCAGGTCGTCGGTAGTGATGAAAGCATTGGTGGCGCTATACGTCTGGTTCGTCTGGCTCGCAGTTAAGCCCTGTCCAAAAGCATAAAAAGGGTGAAGGCCCACTCGAAAAGTATCCGCGCGCATCTCTTTGGTTTTGAAATTATAAATCAGGCTTTCACCGCGCCAAAGGCGTCCTTCACTTTGCAGACTAACTCCGCCTTCCGCGGCGACTTCGCCCGATTTGTCATTCAGGCTGATGCTGTCCGCCACCAAGACCGCATTCGTTCCATAGCGGACAACCACGCCGTTGGTTCCGATCCAAACCCCGCTTTCAACCGAACCAATCAGCTCGCTTTCGGAGGATGGATGCAACGGTTCGATCACGATTTGTGTCTCATCTTCCGCCAGGAGGGCTGGGGAAAATGCCAAGAAGAAAATGGCCAGCAAGTAGATCCAAGGTGGTTTATTCATTTGGCGCGGTCAGCCTAACCAAAACGCTTCGGGACTGCCAAGAGGGATTTCGTCGAATGCCTTCGTTTGCTAGGATCCGTCCAAGACGACACCAGGGGGCCGCATCCGATATTCGAATCCGATATTGCCATTGACACACTTCCGGGGTTCTGTGTGGCTCACTCCACATCGCTGAAACGGAACCACAAATTCAGCGCGGATTGCCCTGAGTAATCTCTGAACCGGATCGACTTTATGAGCCTGACCAAAACCAAAAGAATTCTTGTCGGCATTATCCTGTCTGCTGCCATCGTCACACCGTGCGTGCTGCATTTTCAAATGAAGACCAGACTCAGCTCGGAGATCGAGGTTTTGCGGCAGCAGAACCTGGATCTGACCCGCCTGTCCGAGCAAAGCCAACGTGAGCGAAAGCTGGAGGCCCAGGAGTTCGATGGGCTCCGCCAGGAGCACAAAGAACTGGTGCGCCTGCGGGGCCAGGTTGCCTTGCTGCGAGCACGCGAGACCGAGTTGGCCCAGGTCCAGGCTGAGAATCGCCAGCTGAAGTCCGATGCGAAGAAGGCTCCGGTGGCCCCAGAACCTCCTAAGGTATCTGCGCTCAATCCCTCGCGCCAGCCAGCGGAGGCTTGGGCAAACGTCGGGTTTGCGACACCCGCGGCAGCGTTCCAGACTCTGAGTTGGGCAATGTCCCATCGCGATACCAATGTCCTGGCGAGCGGCTTGATCTGGGCGGATGATCAGAACCGTGCGAAAGCGGAAGCCGCCTTCGCCGCAGCACCCGATTCGTTCCGTGGCCTCCATGGGTCGCTCGAAGGATTCATCTACAGCTTTATGATGGAGGCACCTAACCCTGCAGGAGTTCGCATTGTCTCTCAAGTTGACCGAAGGGACATGTCGATGATTGTGGTAGAAAAGGATTTCGCCAATGGAGCCGTCAAACCGGATAAAGTTCAGCTCCAGCGCGAGGGCGAGGGCTACCGGCAGGTCATTGCCCCGGGGTTGGTTGAGAGGATGATCCAAAGCGAGCTTTCGAAACCCACTAATGGCAGGTAGCCGAGGGACTCTCCCGCGCGCGGTCATTTATGTCCGTCTGAAACCTCCGGAAAAGCGGCGAAAGACTGCCACGATCAGAACTGCTCTTGGGGCTTTTCCACCGCTTGCCTCGGCAACGAGTCCTGCGTAGAATCACATTATTCGTCCATTCGAATTGCTCAGCGTACACCTGCGCGTTGCGAAACCTCGGAGGATCGAATCAAGACACCTTATGAAGTCATATCAATGCATCAGAAAGGGCGCGTCGTTTTTGGAGAACACGACGTTGCTCATCTTCCTGGCAACTGCCTCGGCGCTTTCCGCAATCCCCCGAACCGAGGCATCCACGAATGTCGTCGTATGGGACACCGGCTCACGTTTGACTGGGGTGACCATTGGCGACGACCGGTCGGGATGGAAACGAGTTCCTACAGATCTTTTTACGCTGGAAGCTGACCCGCCCAAAGCCGCTTCCGATCCGGGGTACTACGGCAGGGATTACTCATTCAAGGGCGACGCGGTAGTGGAAAACCGTCGTGTGACTGCCGTGTTCAGGTCCTCCACGGGACGAGTGACGATTTACTCAAAGCGGGATGATAGCTTGCCCATTGGGACGCTGCGCGATACAAGCCTCGGCAAGAAAGTCGCGGAATTCACCCCGCTTGAGGGAAGAACACAGCCAACGAGCATCACTCGCGTCGAGGTTGTGCGAAATGCGGGTGATGACGTGGTGTTGGAGGTTTCATTCTCTGCTAAAAACTCAGCGGACATTTCTGCCGTATTCGCGTTTGGAAAGTCGGAGATCGTAGAGATTAAGCCCGGCAAAGCAATGAAGGGGGTCAGCCTGTTCAGCCCAATCGAGTATGGAGTTGTGCCGAGCTTTATTGGCGACGACTTGATTTTCAACCCGGAGGAATACATGTCGGCGAACACTCTTTGTGTTCCCGCAGAAAATCTGTTCTTAGGAATGCTGAAGGGCGAAGAGAACCTGTTAGTCATGACGTGGCCGAAGGGAAAACAGCAGATGAGTCTCAAGCTGAGCAGTGATCGACAAGGAACTCGTCAGATCGAATCGATCGACTTTGACAACGATGGACAGAGCTTCTATCTGGCCGCGTTAGGAGCACCCGGCATCTGGCACAGGGAAAAATTGCAGCCTTCCTACCTGGAAAAGGACGTCGCAATCAAATGGAAGAAGCCTTTTTCTGCAAAATGGAAAACGCAATTGGACGAAGCTGGAGTCAAAGCCGCTTTTGCCTTTCGGGAAGCCAAATCGCAGGTCTGGCGAGGTGTGCCGGGTTCGTATAGCTATCCCGTCTGGTTCAATGGAGATAGCGCGTTCTTTCATCTCAGCAAGAAAGTGCCTCCGAAAGGCGAGTCTCTGATCTATTTCGTCGAGGGAAGCGACACTCCCGTTTCAGTCTCAACCCCGGTCGATATCATGAAGGAGACGTTGGGCAGACAGATGGCGGATACGATACTCGATGTTGCTGGCCGAAAGCTCCGTACTCACCATCGGCGCGGTGGCGAAGGAGTTCATCGAGCTTGCACCTGCGGATGCACCGAGGCTATCCAAGCTGTTTTTGAGACTGGCGAGGAGATCAGCAAGAAAGATTACGTTCAAGGTGCGTTGGATGATATGATCTATTTTGTTCGGCAGCATGTGGAGCGAATCGACGAGTACAGGCGTTTTGCCGATGAGACGATCAAGTTGCTGCGAGCTCAAGTAATCTCTTCTCCCGAGCTGAAGCCATTCCTCGAAGGCCTCGAGCAGATCGCCCAGCAGATACCGCAGGAATACGATGTTCAGAAGGAGAACATGAAATCGCTCCCATACGCCGATGAACTGGCTCGCCAGACCGCCGCCTTGGCCAGCAAAAAAGACCCGAACAACTTAAAGGCGTACATGGATCTCCTCAAAGCATGGAGAGCCATGGGCGGTGCTCAAGACTACGTTCTCGCGCAGTGTCACACGATCACTCGGAAATTGTTCCAGGAGGCCGGCTATCGCTGTGTCAATCAGCCGAAGGCTGTGGAATTTGCCCAAGAGATCCGAACACGATGTCGGCAGTCCCTCAGGAATGCCGATGGATATGAGATATGGCCGGAGTACTAGGAGAACCCCTGTGGGTCGTTTGACGCAACTCATGCCGGATCGCCGTGCCGACTCGAGGGTCGTTCACGAATCCGAACATCGATTGAATAACAGAACCATGAAGTATCATATTGTTACCGCTGTTCTCCTCTCCGTGGCTTTATCACTGCTGCCAGGTTGTGAACGCAAGGCTCCATCGGATGCCGCGCACGCGCCAGCCCCCAACTCGCATCCAACCAGTGCGAACTCTAACAACTCAGCGACCATCTCCAATAAGCCAGGAACTGACCCCAAAGCGGAGATGATTCAGATTCCCGGCGGCCGTTTCATGATGGGAGATAAGGATGAAGTCGATGCAAAGCCACACGAGGTTTCTGTCAGTTCGTTCTACATCGACAAAACTCTCGTGACGCAAGAGCACTTTCAAAAAGTCACGGGCGCGAATCCGTCCCGGTGGAAAGGAGACAAGAATCCCGTTGAGCAGGTACGTTGGTCCGATGCGGTGAAGTTTTGCAATCAGCGATCCGAGCTGGAAGGGCTTCAGCCTTGCTACGACCTCAAGACATGGCAGTGCAACTTTGATGCGACCGGATACAGGCTGCCAACTGAAGCGGAGTGGGAATACGCCTGTCGCGGTGGAAGCACGACCGCCTATTTTTTTGGGGATTCCCCCGCAAAGCTAGGAGATTACGCTTGGTTCGATAAAAATTCGGGTGGCCATCCTCGCCCGGTCGGGCAAAAGCAGGCCAATCCGTTTGGACTTTACGACATCTGCGGCAACACATGGGAGTGGTGCAACGATTTCTACAAAGTCGATTACTATGAGGAGTCATCCAAGGAGGATCCGAGAGGACCAAAAGAAGGGGAGAATAAAGTGGTTCGCGGCGGCGCGTGGAGATTTAGTTCCGAGAGCTGTCGCTCCGGCTATCGCTACAATGAGAGTCCCGGTTATGCAGATGTCTGCTTCGGATATGATATCTACGGTTTTCGCTGCGTGAAAAAAGCCGCGAGCGGGGCGCGGAACTAAGACAATGTTTCCCATGAGTGAAAGCAGCAGATGCCCGCCGAATCGAGCCATTGAGACACCTTGGTTCGCTCGACGAATCGACGCTTCAATTGAACGACGAACCGAAATCAAAGCGGATGTGAAGCGAAGGGTACGCGACGTCTCTCGGACGAGATTTTGCCGTGTTGACCGAGTTTCCAGTAACCCACACATCACCTGACATCATGACGCCTCCGAAAATTATTCTTGTTCCAGATTTGCCGACTGCCAACCCCACCTACAACCACGCGGTCCGGTTGGGCGACACGATCTATGTTTCTGGCCAGATCGGAATCGATCCGACGACTGGGGAACTTGTGAGCGGTGGGCAGATCGCCGAGTATCAGCAAGCTCTTCGGAATCTCGAAACTATTCTTCAGGCCGCCGGAAGTTCCCTTCAGCGCGTGGTGAAGACGACAATTTATATGACCGATGTGAGTCAACTCCCGGCGCTAAACCGCATCTATGCCGGGTTTTTCCCTTTGGCGCCGCCTGCCAAAACAGGTGTCGAAGTGAGCCGCCTGGCCGTGGGAGCAAAGATTGAAATCGAAGCCATTGCGGCGGCGGGCGAGTAGGGCGTAAGGCTGCGAGTCAGTGCTCGGACAACACTTCGTCTAAAATGGAACGGTTCCCGCACAGCCCTTCCACGCCTCCACGTCGCGGCGTCCCTTCGAAAGCGCGCGAGATGTTCAGGCTACGGCCGGAGGAGAGAGACGATCGAGCGAAACTTCGTCGCGTTGTCACCTGGGTTCTGCAAGCTCAGGTGATCGTCGCCTGCGTCCCATAATTTCGGATCAAAGGCTTGTTTTGTGGTGCTAAACGAGACATGGACATCACCCCACAGGGTGTTCAGGCCCGTTGGATTGCGGCTGGTGGTATGAGGCCTTGTTCTCAGCGTGTAGATCAGGTCGGTCACGACGGAGCGTTGAGCGACTAACTGGGATGACTTTTCCGCCACGAGTGACCACTCCTCTTCCCCGGGCTTGGGGGTCTTCTTTGCGAGCTGGTTTGACTGCGGGTAATACATGTAGTTGCCACGCACGTTGTCTCTTTTGTCGTCCGACTTAGGCCACGGATATTTGGCATTCTCGTAATGTTTCATCTCGAAGCGAATGGGCAGCAGGTCCGGATGCTTGAGGCCGGGGTCGTAAAAAGTCTTAGGTGTCGTGATCAGCTTCGTAGTGTAGAGGTAGGCCAAGTTGAGCGGAGTAGTTACGTCCGCCGGCCTTCCTGCTGCGCCGTAGAACAGAAAATAACCCTGGAACGGACCGGACCCGGGATCTTTCTCCGGGTTGAAGAGCGTGGGCGGCAGCTTATCGTCGGCTCCATCGGCGTACATGGCCAGCGCCAAGCCGAGCTGTCGGAGGTTGTTAGTGCAGCTCACCCGCAAGGCGCGATTCTTGGCATTGCTCAATGCGGGCAAGAGCATCGCGGCCAGAATCGCGATGATCGCGATGACCACGAGCAGTTCGATCAAGGTGAAAGCGTGAGATGTCGATTCGATCCCATTCTGCCGAGCAGGACGGTTTCCGTTTGGAAGATGAACGTCTAATTTCATGAAAACTGGGTGGTCAAAAAGGTAGCTCATGTTATGCCTTTCAAAAGCACGGAGCAGGTGCTTTAGCCTTGAGAGGCCAGGTTATCGCCCGCGAGCGATGCGCTACATTACGATAGGCCGTGGCCATTTCTTGCGGAAGTGTTTCGATCCCCTCAGACGTTGGCCTGGCTTTTACAGGCCAGCCAGGCGGGTCTCAGCATCGCCGAAGTGGTCCAGCTTAACTCCCATACGATCCATGATCGAGAGATACATGCTGCAGAGCTTGCGATTGTCGTCGCCTTTGTCTGTGTAGTCCAGCACGCGCCCGGTTTCTATGGTGCCGCCCAAGCCGCCCGCCAGAAGCACTGGCACTTTGGTGGAGTCGTGCTTGCTGCCCGACCACATGTTCGAAATCCAGAGCAGACAGGAGTTGTCGAGCACGGTTCCCTCGCCCTCCTGCATCGATTCGAGGCGGCTTGCCAAATAAGCGAGCTGGCTGCAGTAGTAGCGGGACACCTTTTCATAGGCATCGGATCGATCATCGTGAGAGGCTGGATGATGCGCAGAACGGACGCCGAGGAACGGATAAAAAAGGCCGGAGATATCACGGCAAAGCAATAGCGTGGCGACGCGGGTCTTATCCGTTTGAAATCCGAGCGCAACGATGTCGCACATGAGCCGCATGTGCTCGCGGATGTCCTCCGGCAAACCGTTATCGGGCCGCTTCATGGTGATGAGCGCGCGACCCCGCTCCTTGGCATTCTCTTCCGCTGTCACCTTTGTGGATCGCATGGCATCGATGCGCTTCTCGACTTCACGCACGCTGGTCAGATACTCGTCGAGTTTAGCTTTGTCGCTGGTACTGACCTTGCGGCTCAGACTCGCGGCCTGCTCTTTGACGCGGTCCAGAATGCTTCGGTTTCTTTGGTTGCCATGGTTGTCGAAAAGGCTGTCGAAGGCTAGCGAAGGATAGACCTCCATTGGGACTGGGGAGGTCTTGCTTTGCCAAGAAATGTGCGAGCTATAGGCCATCGAAAAATTCGTTTCGTGGTAGCCGGTGATCGGTTGTTCGCAGCCCAGGACCATGCTCGGTTGCACAGTCTCCTGACCCCAATGGTTGGCCAGCACTTGATCCATGCTGATGTCGCCCTTGAGCTCGGCACCTTTCTGCAAAGCCGCGCCGGAAAGGATATTCCCAGTCTGGCCAGGATGAATGCCAACGCCAGTCGCGTGCTTATTGAACAGGCCGGTGATGAAGTTCATTTTAGTCTTCAGCGGCGCCATCGGCTCGAGGCTCTTGCCAAGTTCCATCTCGGCTCCCGTACCCTTCGCCCACCAGTGATCGGAATTGATGCCGCAGGCCATGAACAACGTGGCAAAGCGTTTGGGAAATGGGCCCGGCAACCCACCTGCCGTTGGCGCTGAGCCCCAGGCCGGAATCGACTCGAGCCAAGGTAATGTCATGGCAACGCCGACGCCACGGAGGAAGGTTCGCCGAGAGACTCGGTGACGATCGGCTTTGATATATTGAGGCTGTGATGCGTTCATATCATTTATCGAATTGCGAGGTCGTCTTGACCTCTTTTGGTTAGAAACTGCGGGCTGGTGACAATGCTTTCGACCAAACTGGCGAAACGGTGATGATCCGCCGTCAGCTTGGCGCGCATCTCTCTGAGAGTCGAATCATCCGAGAGCAGCAAGCCCCGTCCCAGCCCGTAGGCTAGCAGCTTGCGACAGAGGTTGTCGAGGAACTCCTCCTGCCGGTTTTCCCGAAGATAAGTGCGCAAGCCCTCCAGCCCAGTGCCCGAGCTGCCGCCGGGAAAGACGGCCTGAGTGTCCACCGGCCGGCCGCCAAAGTCTTTGGAGCGTCGTTCGCCAGTCGGGCCGTAACCCTCGAAAACCAGCCCGATGGCATCAAAGCGCGCGTGGCACGTGGCGCAGCTTTTGTCGGCTCGATGTTTGGCCAGCGTTTCGCGCAGAGTAAGCTCACCCAGTTTCACCTCATCGCTGGGCAGCTCGGGAACTTTGGGCGGTGGCACCGGGATGTGTTCGCCCAACAACCTGCGCACGACCCAATAGCCGCGTTTGACTGGGCTAGTGCGCAGACCCGGCGCGTTCTTGGTCAGGAACACCGCCATGGGCAAGAGGCCACCCCGTTCGTACCGCCCTGCCTCATCCACCCGCACCCACTGGTTTGAGGAGGCGTTCAAATCGGTCATGCCATAGTGCTGAGCCAAGACTGGATTTACGAAAGTGTAATCAGCATAAAGGAAATCAAGCACGGGATGATTCTCCCGGATCAGATCCAGAAAGAAGCGGAGGGGCTCTTCGAACATGGCTTGGCGGAGTTCATTGTTGAAGCTCTTGAACCGCTCGCGATCCACGCTGTTGTGCTCTTGGAAGCGGCGGAAATCAAGCCAGTTGCCGCCAAACTCCGTGGCCAAAGCGGCGACACGTCCATCCTGGAGCATACGCTGAGTCTGAGCGACGAGGATATCATGGCGATGCAAGTCGCCGGCTGTAGCGCGGGCCATCAATTCTTGATCAGGCATGCTGGACCAAAGGAAGTAGCTCAAACGGCTGGCCAGCGCGTAATCGCTCAAGGGTTGCACGCCGCTGCCGGCTTCAGGCAGATCGACCCGGTAACAGAAGTAAGGGGACATCAACACACTCACGACCGTGTCACGGACACCTTCTTCGTGGCTCATGCCGCTCTCCCGGCGCAGGGAGTGGTAGAAGCCGAGAATGTCATCGCGTTCCTGTTCGGACAAGGGTCGTCGATAGGCGCGCTCGGCAAATGCCTGGAGCGCTTTGAGGTGGCTAACTTCGGCCGTTACCCGAGCCTGCTCCACCCAACGAATCGTGGAATTAACATCCTTGAAATGGTATTCGATGGCCTCGATCGCGATGTCGCTAGCGGCGCTGGCGCGTCCCTTGGCCAAGTAAACTTGAGCGAGTTGCTTGATCTTTGCTTCGGAGGCGGCGTCTTTATCTTCGGCGCGGGCGAAATCGAACTCAGGGCTCATCATAAACCTGGAGTCCGTGCGCTCGAACCAGATAAAGCTGGTGTGTTGCCGGATTGGAATGGATGCGATGAAATTAAACTCCTGCCAGAGGCCGTCAAGATCACGCTGTGCCTGCTCGTCGAGGATCAACTCATAAAGCGGTCCGTCATCGCGGAAGTATCCCGTCATACTGTGAAAGCCAGCGCTCAACAGCCGTCCCCCGAGTAATTTCTCTTTCTCCGGATCGAGGTAAACGCGGGCACGTTCCGAGATGTAGAACGCGTCGGGGAAGATCGCGCAAAAGCTCTTGAACGTGGCCTCGAAACGCGTTCGCGCTGGCTCGTCGGTGGGCGGAAGGAGTGCTTGCCTAGCCGCGACCCCAAGGGGCAGTTCGTCCTGCTGGATTCTCAAAGCCCCGCCGGAGTAGCGCATGCGATTCGTCACATACTGGCGGTTCTTCCAGAGCACCAAGGGCTGCGAGCCCGCGTTCATTCCGCGGACGGAAAGGTTCTTGACCTCTGGCGTCAGTTTTTTGCGAAGCTGCACTACAAAGTCGCGCATTTGCACACATCCGGGCCGCGCGATGTCCGCCTGTTGCCGGTCAGGCACCGGCAGTTCCCGCCACATGACTTGCAAGGCTGCGATCGGACCAAGCTCCTCTTGGACTGCTGTCAAGGTGGACCAGATCATCTCCAGATACTTGGCGCTGATCTTAGCATCCACAGCAACTTCGGCCAATGTCGCGCCCTCCTTGCCCAAAGCAGCCCGGTGTTTGAAGCGCCAGGCAGCCATGAAATAGTCCGTGTGGTTCGTCGCTTGGCGCTGATAAAAATCGATAATTCGCCTGACGCAATACTTGTCGCGATCCGTGTCGGTGACCACTGGGTGTGGCGCAAACGCCAACCCGTCCGGCTTCAAGACCAGGTGCTCGGCAACTTGACGGGCGGCCTCCAAATACTTTTTCAACAGGGCAGGGGACATCGATAACGATTCGCCCGAGTTGTCAAAGCCAGCTTCGTTGGCCGGATCGACCGGAAACTCGCGCGTGGGTCCGATGTCCACACCAGTCAAATCTCGAATGGTGTAGTCGTACTCGGCATTGCTCAATCGACGGGCCAGCACAGAGCCGGGATCACCGGCATGACGTGCGGCCTCGTGTTGGCGCATCGCCTCGATCCAGCCGATGATTCCAAGGCGCAATTCGGGCTTGGGATGCTGCTTGGCTTCCTCCGGGGGCATCTCTTGTGCTTTGAGCTTTTCCAGCACTATTTCCCAGAGACGGTAGTTCTGCGCGACCGCCCTCATGCTGGAGAAAGGGCTGAGGTCGAGCTTGCCCTTTTGCTTTTCTTTGTCGTGGCACGAAAAGCAGTAAGTTTTCAGGAAGGGATGCACCGTCTCTGCATACCGGCGTTCAAGCTCCATCTCGGTGGAGTCGGCGGTGTTTACCCCGAAAGCGAAGGAACCTAATAGAAGAGCGACGGCAGTAATCGTTACATTCAGTAGCATTGAATATCTGTTATGACAGGACGGTCCGAGTCAGTCAGGCTCTTTCGCGATGACCGATCAAAGAGACCGAAATATCGATGTGCCCGTTAATGTAGATTCACCGAGGACAAGATCAACATTCAATTCAGCGCTCTCATTGCATCGTGCTAAAGAAGCGATAGAGATCCACTGATCGAGACGGAACTGTCCGCTAATTACTCAGCGCATAATTGGTCCGGTAGAAATCGGTCACTCCCCATAGGTTGAGTGGATAGAGCAAGCCTCGATACTTGATGAACCGTCCGCTGCCGTCGGCCATCATGTACATTGCCCCTCCGCTTTGCTTTTTCCCGGCGCCCGCCGAGTGCCGGCCGCGCTCGATTTCCGTGACATCGTTTCCACGAGCGCCATCACGAGAAGGCTCGAATAAATCCATGTAAAAATGGTCGGAATCGCCTTTCTTTTCACCCATGACAATGGTGTCACTCGGATTCGGCATGCCGCTCAGAGGCATCCTTTGATTGGGCGTCGAATCAAGGTTGAAGCTGGTTCCAAGGACGCTTCGGAAGTAATCGTTCCAACCATTGATGATGTAGCTGCGGAACGCGTCGTCCGGCGCGACGGTGCGATTACTGCGGCGCTGAGTTGCATCGAATTGGCTCTGATCTTTCGGCCGATCATTCGGACAGCGCAGAACTTCCAAGACATCGTAGTAAGTCTTGAGCTGAGTTGGCCAGCGATTGTCGCCGCGCCGCACGGGGAGAAAGTCCTGGTTGTCACCCGCGTACAAGACGCACGCCAAAGCCAGGGTCCGCGAGTTGTTGAGGCATTTCATCATACGGGCCTTTTCTTTCGCTTGAGCCATCGCCGGCAACAAAAGGCCGGCCAGAATGGCGATGATCGCAATCACCACCAAGAGCTCAATGAGGGTAAAAGCCAGGCGGTGCGAACGCCTGAAAAAAGAGAGGAGGCAAGTCTTCATTTGGTCAAGTCAAGGTTGATCGCCGGAGACTGCGAACAAACGAACCATGTTCCAAGAAAATTCGAGGTGAGTCCCGGCCAACTTTTGGCAACACCAGACGCTCCGGTTCAGGACTCACGCCTGATGCTGCTCGATGTTGCTGACAAATCCTTACGCTGATTTTAGCGGTTGTTCAGCGCCTCGCTCTTGGGTGTTTGGCCAAAGGCAAAAAGATACCCAGCCGTCCGGAAATAAACCACTCCGTCCACAATGGCAGGCGTGGCCATGATTGCCTCTTGGAGTTCATTGCGAGCGAGAACATGGAAAACATCGCCGCTCTTGAGCACGGTAACTACTCCCTGTTGCGAGGCGAAATAGACTTTACCATCTGCTGCAACAGGCGATGAATAGTAGTCACCAACGGCTCCCAACCGTTCTTCCTGGTAGAGCGTCCGACCGGTTCTCGCCTCGTAACACGACACCATGCCGCCGTTCTTGACCACGTAAACACGTCCGTCGTAGAAAAGCGCTGAAGGCACATACGGCAGGCCGCGCGTTTCTTTCCAGGCGAGATGTGTCTCGGTGATGTCGCCACGTCCGCCGGGTCGGACAGCAAACAAAGCGTTCTCGGCCCGGGCAAAAATCTCCTCCGAGACGCGCCACTCTTCCGGCGTGACCGACCCGTCCTTGTCCAGATCGATTTGTGAAAATCGATCGAGCAATGGCCCGCTCGGAAATTCATCCTTGGACAATTTACCGTTTTTATTCTTGTCGTGCTCAGCCGTGACCGTGATCCACGACGGCAGTGAAAGATGGTCCCGCACATCGCTGCCAACATTCCAACTGGACGCGAATAGCAAGCCATCGCCCGAGGTGGGGGAGGCGTTGGTCACGCGCGCCAGGCCTCGCATCTTCCAGCGCTCTTTGCCATCCTTCAGATCGTAGGATTTAAGCCAGACCGTTCCTTCGACGACGATTTCTTCGACGCCATCATGCCGCCACAAATATGGAGAGGAAAAGCCTCGGCGAGATTCCGGTCGTTCCGTACTCCAGACCGTCTGGCCGGTGCGGCGATCCACGGCCATGAGAAACGAATCCACATCCTGATCGCAATTCAGAACGAGCAGCTCTCCAGCGAGGAGTGGTGACGATCCCGTGCCGAATTCAATCATGGGTGAGGGCAGGGCCTTGCGCCAAAGCTCGCGCCCCGTGAAGTCGTAGCTGATCAGACCAAAGGATCCGAAATAGACGAAGACCCGTTCACCATCGGTCGATGGCGTAGGGGAAGCCGGGCTGCCAATGCGATGCACCGGCTCAATCTTTTCGGCAGGCGCGGCTACCCGCCACAGGACTTTGCCATCGCGGCGATTCAAGCAAAGCGTTTCGAGCTTTCCATTTTCAAATCCTGTCAGAAAAATCCGCTCACCCCAGATGCAAGGCGAAGAATGGCCGGACGGCAGTGCAGCTTTCCACAGCAGGTTTGTGGTGGGTCCGAATTGCGTCGGCGTTTTTCCCTCCACGGCGACACCGTGACCACCGGGTCCGCGAAACTGAGGCCAATTCGAGCCCTCGTAAGTTGCGCCATGGGGTCTTGGCACGAATGCCAACAAATAGAGGAGGATTGTGTAGGTTCGCATATTAATCCGGTGCCTTCGCGCAGCATGAACCCCATCTCCCGGAAAGCAATGGCGAAACCTGAACCTCAAGGCGTCTTGATGATACGATAAAAACGCTGAGGAAAATTCGTCGCGTTGGCGTCCGTGAAATTAACGAACCCATTGATGCTTTGCGCGGTGGCCAATGGAGTCCAGGTTGAAAGGTCAGGGGAAGCTTCTATGCGAAACAGTCCGGACCGGAGAACATCGAGGGAGAATTGGAACTGACCTGGCCGGCCCGTGAATATCCCAGCAAGCTTTTCAGAATGCACTGCTACTTGGATGGGCTTCGAAGTATTAACCCCCCCTAAGCTATCGGTAGCGCGCGCAACGAGCCGGTAATTTCCGGTAGGCACATTCGTCCACACAAAACTGAACGGCACCGCCGTGATCTCTCCAAGGAGAAGGCTGTCTTGATAGAACTCCACTTTCACAACCGCTCCATCGCGATCTGACGCGGCCGCTTCAATCGGGATGGCGGCTAAGGATTGGAATGTGTCGCCATTCCGTGGCGTTAAAATACTCACCTCGGGCGGTGCATTCGAGCCCACATAACGACCGCGCCGATACACGACCCCCAAGAGCGCATCCCGAAGCCACGTGGAACGAGACCCCGCTGCTGAGAGGCGGTCTGCGGAAAGGGCTTGTCGGAACAGCGTGCGGCCGGAAGCGGTATCGACATCGCGGTCGGAGTAAACCAACGCCAGGTCATTGCCCGTGAAGCAGGGATAGCCGAATCCTCCTTCAGCTGTCCGGATCAACGCCCGCTTGCCCGTTGTGAGATCCATCGTAAAGATCCCGGAATCACCATTGCTTTGTTGAGCGTCAAAAGTGATAAAACGATCCGTCGTTTGACTAAAAGAGGGATTTGCATAGCGCAGCCCTTCGATCGGCGGCACGACGATTTTCATCGTTCGACTCCGGAGGTCGTACACGTAAAGTCCCCACAGGTCCTGGGCCGAACCATCAGGCTGAGGCACCTTCGACAGCGCATCGTAAATGATCAGATTGCCATCCGGCGAAAAATCCAGGGAATTGGCATAGCTGACGTTATCCAGAGGCGGACCATCAATGACGGGAGTCACGAGTGGAATTCTGATCGCCGGGCCGCCGCGAAAATCAAGGATTCTAATTTCATTCAGCGGTTTGCCTCCTTCTTTCATCACTACCGCGAACCGGTTGGTATCGGGTGACAGCGCGACGGCATAGACTTGGCCTGGCAACTCACATGTCTCGAAATTCACCGACGTTCCGATAAAGCAAAAACCCTCCGCATTGTTAACATAAGCCCCGAGCGAACCATTCCCTGCGACTGACACACGCCCCATTTGGATGTCTGTCGTTAGGCGCGTTCCTTGGGTGCTATCGGCAAGTGCTCCCTCGCGCCGTCCCAGCGAAAGGCCTCCCGTTTCGGGATCGGAGTAGATAAACAAGGTCGCATCTGACCCGGCGACCACAGGAACTTTGGCTCCTTCCGAAATCACTGACGCGGGAGCGGAAAAGAGTTCGACGGCATCGAAAGCTTCGGCTGTTTTCAGGGCCTGGACCGATTGGACACCAAAGATTTCCTCGGCGGAGGCAACGCAACCCAAGCGTGCGTCAATAAACTGGGATTGGCGGGCGAGGTGTTGGAAGAGGCACCGGAAGAATATCCGCTCGGCATCGCGCAGTCCGATCGCGCCTTGAAGTCCCTCAGCTAAGAGGTAGTAGGCGCGACTGATGATAGTGGAATTCAAATGCACCCCGCCCTGATCTCCCTCCAACGTATTAGGCAGGTCCCAATACTCGCTCATTTTGGACGGATACTTCTTCGTCCCGTCAAAAAAAAGGGCGAATCCAGGATTCTTCAGGTTCCGAATCGGCTGCGAAAGCTTCGTTCCCATAAGCCAGTCAGTCCTCCCGCCGGTGCGCGCTTCGATCATTTCACCAAAGATGTCTGCCCACGCCTCGTTGAGCGCACCGGGTTGGTTTTCGGGATCCAGGACTCCTCCTTCACCGACGCTGCCGACGACGCTGTGAGTGAATTCGTGGCCCAAAACATCCAGCGCGGCGGGATATCGGTCCAGGTTGCCCACCTGCAATGTCTTTAAGATAGGATGCCAAGACGCTCCGGAGGGATAATCCCGAATGCGAATGATCGCGGTGATGGTGCCCCCGAGATCGTTGTAAGAATTGCGCCCGAAGCGTTCGCGGTAGTAATCGTGGGCCTCGGACAAGTTGAAAGCCGCGCTGACGGCCGATGAGTTGGCCCACGAGTTTGGGTCGCTCGAACTCACAACGGGCAAGTTGAGCAATCGATTCTGGGCCGCCAGTTGGCTTATCGTCTCGTTCTCCGCGTCCAGAATCGTGATCGTTCCAGCGCCGGTGTTCGCGTCGTACATCGGCTTGCTTCTGTCCACCAAATAGAAGACCGCGTTTGTCATGGAAACATGCAAGGTGCGTTGTATCCCGATCTGATCGATTCCTGACCCTGCGGCCGCCGCGCAACTGCATTGGTTGACCCGTTTCAGAATAGTTCCGTCCGAGGCATCGATAACAAACAGCCAAGCGTGTGTCAGCCCGATCATCAATTCCAGCTTCCAAGCCAGCCTTGCGGGCCGATCCAGCGGCGCATAGATAATGAGCCCGCCACCCGTTGCGTCTCCGCCAAAGCCACCGGCCACCGCGGATTGCGCTAGCGACAGCGCCTCTTCAGAAGAGATCACCGGATCAACGCTGACTGCAGTGGGCGTGGGAACGAAAGCGCCGTCCAGCAAATCGACATTTCCTATGGAATCCAAATGAACGCTAAGCTCCGCTGGCCACATCTCGATTGATTTGTAATACTGCGCGAATCGGAGACGTTGACGCCCGAGGTCATCTTTCGCCTTCTGGGTCAACTTCAGTTCGGTATCGGGATCATCGAGGCGGAGCAACTCCTTGTTCTCGCGGAAAAAAGCTCGCGCCTTTCGCTCAGCGAACTCATTGACGCTTTTTGTCACAGCGAAGGGCCCTTGTTGCAGCAAGGCGCCTCGAATTTGCCGAGGCGTTAGATTGCCCGGGCGCAGGTGAATTTGAATTTCGCCACCAACTTTGTCACGGAGCTTCGCCATCGCTTCGTTCTGCAAACGGGTTTTCGGTGGTTCAGATGCCACGAGATCAGTCGCAGAATGGGTCGTGAATGAGGCTGCCGCCGCTTGCAAGGTCGCCGCTATTAGATGCGCACTTGGGTCAACGGCGCGAGCGTCACCGTCCCGGTTGGCCGCGATCTGAGCTGAAGGCGCATTAGACATGGAATAACCCTGGATTATCTTCAGCGCTGGAACTATTTGTCCCGCCACGTCGGCTGCGCAGAGCCACAACAACGTAAGCGAATAGGCCACCCGGTGATAACTGCGGACTTGGAGTGTGGAACCCCCAGCGTGGACGTCGCTGCGAGCCACGAACGCGTGACCACAAAGCCTAGCAAAAAAAGCTTTCATCGAGACGCGTATCTATCTCCTGCTTCTGCTCATCAGGCAAGTCGTTACGAAAAATCTCCGGACGAAATAGTCTGGGCAGATGTGTCAACACCGTGATAAATCAGGTCTCTTGCCGCGGCTTCAAGTTCGGTTCCTATTTGTTTTTTGGGGTTCCAGATCGTGCTTTTCCGCGGCAACCGCAAGATTGCCGAACTGTCGTGCGGCCGCTAACCTGCGCGCATGAGTTCGCATGTGACCATTCAGTTCCCGACCGCACGGCTCCGTCGGCTTCGCCAATCTCCCGCACTGAGACGCCTGGTGAGCGAGACACAATTGAACGCTCATCAGCTCATTCTGCCGCTCTTTGTGCGCGCGGGAAAAAAGCTGCGCCGACCGATCGCTGCGATGCCTGAGGTCTTTCAACTTTCGCCCGACGAAGCCTTGAAGGAGGCGACCGGAGCATCTCAGGCCGGGGTTCCGGCTGTTTTGCTGTTTGGGATTCCAGATACGAAGGACTCAAAAGCTTCAGGCGCGTACGCGAAAAATGGAATTGTGCAACAAGCTGTCCGTGTGTTGAAACGGGAATTGCCGGAGTTGATCATCATCACAGATGTTTGCCTCTGCGAATACATGAGCCATGGCCATTGCGGAATCGTATCGGAGGGAATTGGTGGTGCTCGCATATTGAACGATCCGACCTTGAAGCTGCTCTCCCTCACAGCGGCGAGCCATGTCGAGGCCGGAGCTCATATCGTCGCTCCAAGTGACATGATGGATGGGCGAGTCCGAGCCATTCGGGAACATCTTGATCAGCGCGGCTTTGTTGACACACCAATCATGTCCTATGCCGCAAAGTATGCATCTGCCTTTTACGGCCCTTTCCGTGAGGCCGCCGAATCAACTCCACGCTTTGGCGACCGCCGCAGCTACCAAATGGACCCTGCGAATGCGCTCGAAGCTTTGAGGGAAGTCCGCCTTGATATCCAAGAAGGAGCGGACATCGTGATAGTGAAGCCCGCGCTGGCCTATCTAGACATTCTCTACCGGATTAAGGCCGAGTTCGGCCACCCGACTGCTGCTTATGCCGTCAGCGGAGAGTATTCCATGATCAAGGCTGCCGCGAAAAATGGCTGGATTGATGAACGCGGAGTGATGTTAGAGAGTCACCTGGCGATGCGGCGGGCCGGCGCTGATTTGGTCATCACGTATGCTGCCAAGGCCATCGCAACATGGCTTCGAGAGGCGCGGGGTTGAGCCTTAACGCATTTTTTGAATCGCGATAAAGAGCGAGACGAGGATGACCACGAAGAGGATCGCTCCAATCGTGATGAAAATCATCGCTGTCTTGTTGCTTTTCTTAACAAACGGCGAGTTCTTTTCAAACATCGGCCGTGTTCCTTGCTGCTCGAGTTCGTTTAACTTAACCCCCTGCGGAATCACGCGAGTTTGATCGAGTTTTTTCTTCCCTGTGGCTGCGGCCGAAAGGGCGTCGCCGGTCTCCAAACGCATCTCGACCTGGCCCAAGCGCAAAATCTGCCCTGGCTTGAGCGGAGACTCCGTGGAGACTTGCTCCCCATTGATGAAGGTGCCGTTAGTCGAACTCAAATCCTTAACGAAGATGTCGGCACCTCGCACTAGCACTTCACAATGATGGCTCGAAACGGAAGGCTCTGGGATATGGAAAGTATTATCCTCAAGCCGCCCAATGGTGGTTTTATCCACCTTCAATTCGCAGCTCTTTCCGGTCAATCCTTCGCTAAGTAGGACAAGTTTAGCCATAGTCGGGTCAGGTGCGGTGCATTATCTGTGGTGACCACGTCCAAGTCAAACGGTTTTCTCCTTCGCGTGGTGAGTTGACCGGTCTAAGGGCGCTTCTCGATCATACTGCGAAATTCTCTGAACAAGGGGGTCGAGTCGTGAGGGCCCGGCGAGGCCTCAGGATGATATTGCACACAATAAATCGGCTTGGTCTTGTGTCGCAGACCTTCGACGGTTTGGTCGTTTAGGTTCGTTCGGTTAACGCTCACGTTGTCGGGCAATGACTTGGCATCGACAGCAAACCCATGGTTTTGGGACGTAATTTCAACTCTGCCGCTTTCGAGGTCTTTCACGGGTTGGTTAGCTCCGCGGTGGCCGAATTTTAGTTTGAATGTTTTACCCCCGAACGCTTGGCCAAGGATCTGATGCCCCAGGCAAATCCCGAAAATTGGAATCCCTGTCGCTACGAGATCGGAGACTGCTTGAACGGCATAATTCAGCGCAGCTGGGTCGCCTGGTCCGTTCGAGAGAAAGATACCCGCTGGTTTGTGTTTGAGAGCCTCGGCAGCCGTCGTGCTGGCGGGAACAACTTGAACCTTAAATCCGTGCTGCCGGAGACGCCGCAAGATATTGTATTTCATCCCGAAATCGTAGGCGACGATCGGTATATCAGCAGGAGGCAAAGGATCTCGCACGTTGCGGCTGTCCACGCCCGGGTCGCCTCGGATCAAATTGAAACTGGCACTTTGCTCATCGTTTTCGTCCCAGAGGAATGGTTTGGAATGAGTCACTTCGCGCACGTAATCCATGCCGGCAATGCCAGGCCAGTTTTTGGCTTGCGCGACAGCTTCAACGTCCGAAATGGACTCTGTGGAAATGAATCCGTTCATCGCGCCTCGAACTCGCAGTTTTTTCGTCAGCGCACGGGTGTCAATCCCTTCCAAACCTGGGATGCCATTCTGTTCCAAATATTCCGCGAGTGAAAAGTCAGCGCGCCAATTGCTGACCACGGGTGAAAGTTCGCGAATCACAAAACCGGCCACGTGCGGACGCCAGGATTCGACATCCTGTGAGTTGACGCCGCAATTGCCAATCAGCGGATAGGTCATCGTGACGATCTGCCCTTTATAGGACGGATCAGTCAAAATCTCCTGATAACCCGTCATCGATGTATTGAAGCAAACCTCGCCGCAAGCCGAAGCGGGCGCTCCGAAGCCGTGGCCGTGGAAAACCGTGCCGTCCTCCAACGCTAAAACTGCTTTCATTAATTCTTTTGATGCCTTCATGACCCAAGTAGCGGAATCCCAAATCAGCGCGTAAGAGTCACGCAGGCTGCTGAACCCACGTTGATCATTGATACCTCAAATCTCATGCCAGTCTACAACATGTATGACACGAGAAGTCGCTGATCGCCGCCTTTACGCGTGGAATTTGCCACGCATAAAAATATTACGCGCTGATTTGGGGGAATCTCTCCGTTGGACTTCGTCCGGTTATTCTGTGAAACTTTCATTTGTCGCAAAGACTTAGATCGCGAACCACGTCCTTCTTTTCATGCCAAACCACTCGTCCTGCTATAATCGTTGCTACGGCCTTCCCTTTCAATGGCCAGCCGTAGAAAGGGCTATTCAGAGATTTGCTCGCCGAATCTTTTGCGCTGAAGACCCATTCTCGATCGGGATCAAACACCGTAATGTCCGCATCAGCTCCGACCGCTAGAGTGCCTTTGGACAAGCGCAGCAAGCGTGCGGGACCGACTGTGAACTTGCTGAGAATATCCGAGAGTCCGAGCCGCTTGCTATGATAGAACTGCATTAGGGTCAGCGCCAGCTCGGTTTCTAACCCGGTGATTCCAAACGGAGCGTAGTCAAACTCGACCTCCTTTTCGTAGTCACAATGAGGGGCGTGGTCGCTCCCGATGATCTCCAAAGTGCCGTCAACAACCCCTTCGAGAATGGCTTCGCGATCTTGAGCAGATCGAAGAGGGGGGTTCATTTTGAAATTCGTATCGTAAGGATGCCAGAAAGGGAGAGACTTGTTGCTCCCATCGAGCCTGAGCAACCCTTCCCCGTCCGTGGACCAAAATGATTCACTACCGGCGATCGATGCGTCAGTCAGCGTAAAGTGATGGGGACACGCTTCTCCGGAAATGGGGATGCCCCTCCGCTTGGCTTCCTTGAGCAGTCGCACGCTTCCTGCGGAGCTCAGGTGCTGGCAGTGGATGTGCGCTCCCGTTAGCTCGGCAAGCAAAACGTTTCGAGCCACGATGACTTCCTCTCCCATAGCTGGCCAGCCTCGCAAGCCTAAGAGTGAACTCCAATAACCTTCGTGCATCACCCCGTCCGTAACCAGGCCGTAATCCTGGCAGTGATCAAGGACAGGCAGGTCAAACATCCGCACGTATTCGAGCGCCCGGCGCATTAACTCGTTGCTCTGCACGCAATGGCCATCGTCAGTGATCGCCACGACTCCCGCCTGCTTGAGAGAGCCTATCGGGGCCAGCTCTTCACCGGCAATGTTCTTTGTGATGGTGCCGGTGACAAACACATTGATCATTCCCTCGCGCGCCGCTCTCCCACGAATCAAAGCGACGGTGCCCGCATTCTCGATGGGCGGCGAGGTGTTCGGCATGCAAAGGATCGAAGTAAATCCTCCGCGCGCTGCCGCCATCGTTCCTGTGGCAATAGTCTCCTTGGCCGACTGCCCAGGCTCGCGCAAATGCACGTGCGAATCGATCAATCCAGGGCAAACAACCAAGCCGTTCAGATCTAAACGTTCGGAATCGGCTGCAGCTTTGCTGGAGGCTTGGCTTCCTACTGCCGAGATCTTGCCGTCCACAAGCAGAACGTCCCCGGTCGCATCAAGACCACTAATCGGGTCGATGATTCGGCCATTCGTGAGGAGCAGAGAGTTCATTTATTGCAGCAATATTACGGACGCGCATTGACAACGCAAGCGTCGTCATTAGTATGTCCGTATCGCGGGCGTAGCTCAGTGGTAGAGTTCCAGTCTTCCAAACTGGCCATGCGGGTTCGATTCCCGCCGCCCGCTCCACTTTTACTCAGCAAATCGAGGAAGTTGAGAAATCAGACACAGTTTTCGCACAGAATTCGGCTGAATCAGGGACTCGGAAGGTGAAATTCCCCCAAGCCATCAAGCATCGCAAAGTCGAGGCCAAGATTTACGGCAAGACTCACGGCTATGCTTACTACCGGCTCGCCTACCAAGTCAACGGCGTGCGCAAGATCAAGTCCTTCGGCACCTATGGTGAGGCGAAGGAAGATGCCGAGCGGATTGTCCGGGAACTGGCCAATGGATCACAAACCTCTGCGCTCAGCTCAACTCAGGCACGCGACAGCCTTGCCGCGCTCCAATGTCTCGAAGGCTATCGACTGGCCACAGGGCGGAAGTTAACTCTGTTGGGTGCCATGTCTGAGTTCGTTGAAGCGGCTGGCAAACTGAGTGGCTACACGCTGATCGAGGCGGTGGAGAGGTTTATGAACACCGTCGTCAGCGTGAAGCGCAAAGATGTTCGGGAAGCCGTCGAGGAATTTATCAAAGCCGACGAACGGCGCACAAGGGCCACCGAAGGCCAGCGGGCGCAACTCTCGGAAAAATACATCTACACTCGAGACATTCGGCTTCGACGATTCGCCGCGACATTCCCGAACACCGCCGTGTGCGACTTCGCAAAAGAACATCTCGACACTTTCATCCACTCGCTTGGCGATTTCTCCGCGAAGAGCCGGAATCACTATCGTGCAACGATCCGTCAATTCCTCTCATGGAGCGTGCGGAAGGATTTCTTACCCGTGACCCATCGGCTCGGCGAAGCGGACACGATGAGACCCGAGCACGCGAACACCGCCGAAGTCATCTTCTACACGTCGAAGGAACTCCGTTCGCTACTCGAAGCCGCAGACGATTCAATGCGGGCAATCATAGCAATTGGTGGACTCACTGGACTGCGCACTGCCGAATTGCTGCGCCTGGACTGGGTGGACGTGTGGCATGTGCCAGGTCATATCGAAATCACTTCTGGAAAGAGTAAGACACGCCAGCGCCGACTTGTGGAAATCTGCCCCGCCTTGTCCGCTTGGCTCGATCCATTTCGCGCAGTTGAAAAGGGCAAGCTGTGGGATTCAACCGAGGACGTTTTTCAGAAAGAATCTTTGCGCCTGTGGGAACAAGGTGGTGTGACGCGCAAGGCCAACGGACTCCGCCACGCCTTTTGCACCTATCATTTTGCCCTGCATAGCAACGAAAACCTCACC
>SIBE01000037.1 GCA_009695265.1 Pedosphaera sp.
GACCGTTCGAAAAGAATTAAAGATTGCCAGTCAGAATCCGGAAAAAGTGCCTCGTGGCTTAAAACAATTTATCGCCAAACTCAACAGCCCGGATCCTATCCACAATTTTATCAAATCCTTAAAATCCAACCGGATTTTGTGATCATAGAGGAAAACGCACGAGGAATCATCGCTGCATGAGCCGTTGGCCAAACGGTGCTCGGCTTGTCGGGAGGATGTTTGCTTCGTGAACATCTTAACAGAGCTTCGGCTGGTCGCGACATTGATCCGCGTTGGAGGAGCTGCTGCCTCTGTCTCAACACGGGCTCGTCCTTTGCGCATCCTTTCTTTCGGCGGGAGGGCTGACGCCGGCATCGGAGAATCGCTGGTCGGCGGTGGCCCTTTATTGCATCGACAGGCCGAACGCGGCCCGATAGCGTCAGAGCCAAGCAGCAACCTTCCGGAAAAACTATGAGCGAACTAATATGGATCCGGTCAAAATGGAAACTCGAAGACATCCATTCAGAGAGCGTTGAATTCAAGCTTCCTGTCCAAGATGGTGAAGCCCACGGCGTCGGGCAGTTCGTAGCGTCTCGCAACCCCGAGGGGCTGTTGAGTATTGACATCCGAACGATTCTACGCGGCGATAATCCGAATGAGAGAGGGACGTTTAATTTTCACGTGAGCCAATGGGCCGCCGATCGGATCGAACGCCATCCCAATAGCGCGGTGGCTAAGTTTCGCTGCTTCGGTTGAGCAGAGTTCTGGGTTTAACTTGTAGGTAATCCTTTGCCCTCGGTATCAATGCCGGAAAGCTTCAAAATTGGTCCGGCAAGAAATTTTGCGCAAAGAATTGAAAAGTCTGCCTGGCATCGTGAACGACCGACTGCAATTCGGTTTCCAAAGGCTGATCTAAATTCTGGCTCCACACGCGAAGCATTTCCACATCGGGAAGTTTCACAACCGAACGCAAGCTTTCGTCAGTTGTGGAGACGGCTTGAGTCTCGGGAGAGTGATCCAGTTCCGAAGCAATCCTTGCTGGCTGGAAAAGGTGAACAGCAAGGGCAGAGATCAAAACGAGACTGAGCGAGACAAGCGCGGCTGACCAACCTGGACGGAAGCCGCTTCGTTCCGCTTCGCCTCTTCTGCTGTCTTGGTCGAGGGCGGCGACAATCTTGCCGTGGAGAAAAGGAGGCGGCGTTTCGCTATGTCGAGCAGCGTGTCCGATCAGCCTCTCCGTCAGTCGGATCTCCGATTCCTGGAAACCCCGGCACTCGGGGCAACTTCGAACATGGCTCTGAATTCGTTCCGGCAATGCCCTATTCGCGTCCAGGCTGTGCGCGATCACTTGTTTGTATATCCAACAGAAGATCATTGCTCGTATTTGTTTAAGGGTTGAGTGCGAGTTAAAGCATCGGGTTTTCCACCATATCAACTCGCGTTTGTGGGTGGGCGCAAACGTTTAGCCAAATGACGGCGGGCTCGGTGCAGAAGGACCTTCACATGGATTTGGTTGGTGTTCATCACCTGAGCAATTTCAGCTATGGAAAAGCCTTCCCCGTATCTTAGCCAAAGGGTTTCATATTGATTTGATTTTAATGTTTTTGCCAAGTTCCAGAGAGAAACCCGCTCCTCTTTGGCTTCCAGCGCGGCCGACGGATCTGCGAGGTCGGCCTCGGTATCCGCCGATAGTTCTTCAGAAGGTTTCTTTGATCGAAAATGGCTGATGGCCGTCCGTTTCGCTATGGTAAACAACCAAGTGGCGAACGCGTAGGCTGAATCATATCGATGCATGTTTTGGTAAGCTTTCAGGAAGGTTTCCTGAGTGATATCTTCGGCATCATGGCTGTTTCCGGTGAAGTGGTATAAGAAATTGAAAATGCGCTTTTCGAACTGCTCGACCAGCATCTCAAAGGACTCTCGGCAGCCTGCCTTGCACTGTTCCGCAAGCTCTTCAGGGCTCAACTCATTTTGATCAACTAGAGTCACGATGCGATGTCAGCTCTGAAGCACTCTTGACGTCGGGTTGCGGTTTCGTGCCGAGGCATCTTGCCTAAGGCTTCGCTTCCTTGTTTACCGCAGAACCGCCGGCAGCCTTTTTCTCAGATTCTTTCTCCAGCTTAACCTTCTTTTTCCCACCATCTTCACGTTCATCAGCGCCGATGACCTCGCGAAGTTTCTCCAGAGCTTGCGCCAGCGGGTAATCGATCTTGACCAGCAGTAGATTCTTTTCTGTCACAACTTTGACGCCGTTGATCAATTGCTGGAGCTCAGGGTTGTTGGTCTTGCTGAGAGAAATCAATGCCGTCATGCCGTCAACGACTTGTTGGATTTGCTTAACTACTTCGGGCGACTTGGCTTTCAATACTACCTCAAGAACGAGTTTATCCGCGTTTTCTCCAAGCACCAAGCGTCCGCCGTCGGCCATCTGCAAGATCTTGGCTTGGGGAGGCATGTCAACCTTCTGGTTGAAGGCTTCCGCGAGGCCGAGGAAGAAGAATGAATTCGGCGCGGATGGAAATCCGGCAAACGCTTTGCTCGAACTCAGGTTCGGCGCTTTGCCCGACAGTACATCCCTGGCTTTGTTGATTTGCTTTTGAGATTTGCTTAGGACGGCTTGGTGGTCTGGCTGAATCGACACGAACAAATCATCCTTGATGGAGTACATCACCGATGATTCTTGCTGGGTTTTTTTGATCGACTCCTCTTTGTCCGTTAACATCTGAGCGGCCAAAAAGCCTTCCAGAATTTTTTGGGTGTCAGCGTCCATTTTGATCAACAGGACGCCATTGGATTGCGGTCCTGTTTCATATTGATCACCATAGGCTGTAATCGATCCAACCTTCTGGAATATCGCGCCGAAATCCATTTTGACGCTTGATGTTGAATCGGCGAGCGCGATCAGGCGCTTTGTCACGAACTTGCCGAACTCAGTGCTTCGTAAATTATCCAGATCCAAATGCACGAGCCATTTGGCGTCTGCCGAGACTAGCTTCCTCTGGAGTGGAGCGGCGAAAGTGGTCGCCGACAGCGCTGAAAAGCACATCAGGAGATGGAGATAGTATTTCATTTGGTTCTACAATCGGTAATTCAGTTTGGGTGGACGGACCGTCTTCGATCCTGGTTACTCTATAGTTCGCGGAAAAGATCAGAAAGGTTACACAGATTCTCGTTTGTTCGGGCCGGCCACCGCTGTCCATTCTGTATCGCTCGCGTCACTTCTGCATCTCGTCGCTGTGATGAAATTCCTTGAAGGTGAAAAAGGCAGCGCCGATTCCCAAAAATAAAACAGCGGCGATGAGCATGATGACCAAGGAGGAAAATGTGCCCTCAGGCGACCATTCATAAATCCCGTGAATGGCTTCGTTATTGGCGAGGATCGATCGCAGATGTCGGGACAACGAAAGATTATTGATGTTGGTGGGGATTCGCCCGATGCCGACCTCGACGATGAATCCGTAAATAATCCCCAGCACCATGTAGCGTTGGTGGATCAATCCGAGCAACGAGCTTAACGCGCCGTAAGCGACGATCTCGAGACATTGTGTTCCGAAAAAAAGCGGAGCGAAGGAGACGACGCTGGAAATACTTCGAACGATCCCGACTCCACAGAGCAGGGCTCCGCTCACGAGTGCCATGATCTGGAGCCAGGCAACTTGGCAAAGGTACTTGCTAACTAACAACTGAGCGCGACTCATCGGCCGAGTCGTAAGAAATCCCAGAGTGTCGGCCTGCAAATCATCCCGGATCATCCCGCCGCAAACGGACAGGCAGTACAATGGCAACAGAAGCAACAAATAGAACTCGATGACCCAATGAAAGTAAGGATCGGCGCGTCCGCTATCGACCGTGAAATAAGCCAGCAGCGGAATAATCGAAAGCGTCGCCATCAACAGCGGAAGCCGTCGAAACGTCAACTGGCTTCTCCAAGTGAGAGACCAAAGCCCGCGTAATCCTCCAAGCCAGGTCGGTTGGATGGACGCGGCGGCATCGGATGACACTGATCTAGGGGCTTCTGTCATCGTGAGGCTCATGTGGTCACCTTTTCAAAGATCTGTTTCAGAGAGCGATTCTGGCTGCGGATTTCGGAGACGGTGACATTGCTCTCGATGAGCAAATCCACCCATCTCTCGTAGAAGCTGCCGGGATCCTTCACGCGAATGTTCAAGGTCCCTTCCATTGCATCCAAATCGAAGCCCAACAAAACGCCAGCGTCGAAAAGATGTCGGGCCAGTTTCTCAGGTTGATCGCAGCGCACCGAAAGTTGTTCGGACCAATTCTTTAGATCTGCCCGGATATCTTTTTGATCTCCAGAAGCCAGTATGCGGCCCCAGTTGAGGATGAGGATGTTCTTACAGAGTGATTCTAATTCCGCGAGAATGTGGCTTGAAATCAGGATGCTAGTGCCTGCGGCGGCCAGCTCCTTCAAGATCTGGGCCATTTCCTGCCGGCCCATCGGGTCAAGGCCGTTCATTGGCTCGTCAAGCACAAGAAGCTTCGGTTCGTGGAGCAATGCTTGAGCGAGCTTGACCCGTTGGCGCATTCCCTTCGAGTACTGAGACATCGTTTTGGACCAATGTTCACGGGGCAATTGCACTCGCTCTAAAATCAGCTCACTGCGGCGAGTCGCTTCGGCTGGGGAAATTCCGGAGATTAGACCGAGTCCTCGAAGCCAAGCCAAAGGTTGAAGATCCCGCGGCACGGCCTCACGTTCCGGGCAGTAGCCAATGCGCTTCAGAAGTCGGGGATTATTCCATGGGATTTCGCCGAACACGGTCAGTTCTCCCGAGCTCGGCTGGAGCTGGCCGGTGATGATTTGAATCAGAGTGCTTTTGCCCGCTCCGTTGGGTCCGACAAGGCCAGTCAGGCCAACGTCGATGTCGAAACTGACATTATTCAACCCCATGACGATGCCGTACCACCGGCTCAATTCGCGGGCCTGGATCACGCTGTTCATTCGGGCTTCACTTTTCTCAGAATGATGATCACGGCAACCACGAGCATGATGGACAGGCCCCAGATCGCTCCTCCCATTTCAGGCGTCTGCATCACGGAGTTGGCTTGCCGCCGTATCCCTTTGAGCATCTCGCCGAAAAACGGAATATTGTCCGTTGCCAACTGAAAATCATCTTTCAGCTTAAAGACGGTGAGGGAGAATTGTTGCAGGTTAAAACTCAGGCTGAAAAACTTGAGCCACGGTTTGGTCTTGATGGCAATCGGAACAAATGCATTGCCCAACAGCCATAAGGCGACCCACAAACTGACGGTTGCTTTGGCGCGCGTCGAGATGGCTGAGACCCCCAGCGCCAAGACGCTCAAAATCGTCATGCTGCCCAGCACATAGAGCAGCGTATGGCCCAAGGCGGCGCGCGAATGCCAAAAAAAATGCCAGTTCGTCGAAAGGAAGTTTCCGAAAAGCCACGCCACCCAGACAGGCCCCAGCCAGGTAAGAGTCATCAAGCAGAACAAGGTTCCAAACTTTCCCAGGAGATAATCAAATCGACCCACGGCTTTGGAAGAATAGACGATGATGGCGTTACTCGATAGATCGGAGGTGATCAAATGCGGCATCGCCAGGGCGATGGCGATGAGTGTGAGGGTCAGCAAGTTCGAGGAGAAAAAGAAGAACAGAAGATTGTAGGTGGTCCGCACGGAAATCTCAGGGTGTTGTTCCAACCATCCCACCAGAGCGCGGCCGATGGCTTGCAGTTGCGGACTCAGGTTGCCGAGCCATTGCACCACGATGCTGTCCGCGATCAGAAGTTGCCCGAGAAGAAAGAGGATCGCCACTTGAATCATTCCGGCCGCCCAGCACAGGGTGATGACTCTGCGCATCCATTTCACTTGAAGACAACTTTTCAGCCCGTTCGTGGCAATGACCGCTCGACGGCTCCAAATCCCTAGGTGAGCGCCATCCCAGTGCTTGTAAGTCGTGTCGTGTTTCATACAGCGTCTTCCGAAGTCTCGAGAGCTTGGATGAACATTTCTTCTAACGCGTTCGGGCTGGGAATGATTTCCAACGGCGCGAGCCTGATCTCTTGCAGCAGCTTGAGCAGCGGGTTCAGACTATCAGCGTTGTGCTCCACTTTGACGTGGCCGTTGGGCAGAAGTTCGCACTTCCACTGATTGCGTTGAAATGCTTCCAAGAGATCTCCCTGCCGACTGCCGACAACGACTTCTGCCGCTCCACGCTGTCGAGCTTTAAGATTTTGCAAGCTGTCGTGCACCAGCACCCGGCCGCGGGCAATAATAATGATCTGCTCGCAAATTTGGTCCACGTCATGCAAGAGATGGGAAGAAAGGACGACGCAAATACCATGCTGCTTCCAGAGGCTTTGGACCAGCTCAAGAATTTGCACCTGCCCTTTCGGATCGAGGCCATTGGTCGGCTCATCCAAGAACACAATTTCCGGGTCATGCACAATGGCTTGGGCCAGCTTAAGGCGTTGTTTCATGCCCGTGGAATAGGTGTCGATCTTCCTATACCGCTCCTGTCCCATGCCGACAAAATCGAGCATCTCGTGGGCGCGTTGCCTGGCAACTTGAAAAGGGAGTCCACATAATCGGGCGCAGTAAGTGACGTATTCACAGCCAACCATGCCTGGAATGTGGCAGTCCTGTTCGGGCGTGTAGCCGACGCGTTTGCGGATTTCGCGTCCCTCGCTGCCCACCTCCCGACCGAGCAAGCGAGCAGATCCGCTGGTGATCGGTTGAAGTTGAAGCAGGCATTTCATGAACGTGCTCTTGCCGGCTCCGTTGGGACCCAAAAGTCCTATCGCTCCTGGAAAGACGCTCAATGTGACGTCGTTGAGCGCTCTTTGCCCGCCATACCGTTTGGTGAGATTTGTGGTCTCAATGATTGGAATTGGCGCTGGCATGCGTGGCAGCATAGTCAACTCGATAAAAGCGTCTTGTAAAGCGAAACCAACCATCCCAGGAGAAATCGGAATGGTGGATCGTGGGAGTGATGAAACCAGCACTCCACTACGCCCTCAGTGCGAACTCTCCGTGTCTTCTCACTATTACCCTCTTCATTCGCGCAAAGTTGCAAAAGGTTACAGAGAGTTTGCTAGGCGACCCTTTTTTGAGGAGTCGTCTGGCTCAAGAGAGTTCACCTGCGAAGCGCAGTTGTCAGACTGGCGTGTTCCTCGGGTAGGAAAATGCTGACGGTCAGTGACCAAGGTCGGCGAAGAAAGTCGAATTGCGTGCTCGCCGTCAGCATTTTCCTACCTGAGCGGTTGCACTGCGGTTATTTCTTTGCGGTCGGTAGGATGTAGCAGGCTGCTTGTTGATCGTTTCGGACTATCAAATATTGGCCAGCCAAGGCCGGAGGATTCCACGTTTTCCCTCTTAGCCCGGGAAAGCGCGTGAGTTCCCGATTCTCCTGCGGGAGCGGCTCCAACAAAATCACGTCGCCGCTCTCAGCCATCACAAGGAGCAGATTGCTCACGAGAATTACCTGCCCATGGCCATATCGTCCTTCCTTCCATTTCAAAGTGCCGTCTGTCGCGTCGAGGCAAACCATGGTCCCGTCATCGAGCCCGTAAAGATAGCCATCACGAAATACGACGTTGGCGAACTTGGCTTTTAAACGAATTGACTTCCAGACTCTCGATGCCGTGAATTTTCCTTCTGAATCTTTGACGACATGGATCAGCTCGCTCCCGGTGCCGTAAGCGCTGGAGACGAGCAGCCGATCATTCGGCAAAACGATGGGGACGGCGACATGAGGATGGCCCTTCGGCCACGGATAGTCCCACAACACTTTGCCAGACTTAGGATCGTGAGCCGCAATAGCGCTCGCATTGAAGATAACGATTTGCGGAACATCGGCCAATGTCACAAGGCAAGGCGAGCTGTAGCCTGCCGCGTCATTTCCACCCCCCCAAACAAAATGCCCATTTTCTTTATCGTAAGCCACCAGCGAGCGATTCGCAGGCCCTCCTGGATTAACTATTACCAAATCATCCGCGATCAGCGGAGAACCGCTCATCCCCCAATCGTTTGTCCGCGCTTGGTTATCGCGAATGATGTCCTTGGACCAAACAGGCTGTCCGGTTTCAAGCGCGAGGCAGTTCAGTATCCCGGTTGCGCCCAAAGTATAAACGCGATTGCCAGCAATCGTCGGCGTGGC
Organism: Pedosphaera sp.; assembly: GCA_009695265.1. Classification (GTDB taxonomy): domain Bacteria; phylum Verrucomicrobiota; class Verrucomicrobiia; order Limisphaerales; family SIBE01; genus SIBE01. The sequence goes on from SIBE01000037.1 coordinate 8,114, forward strand.
CCTCGGGCCTTCGCCGGCAATCGTCGTATGGTAGCGGGCGTCGTCCTCATGCGACCAAAGCAATCTTCCAGATAACAAGTCGTAGCAAACCACAAGCTCGCGTTCTCCCCGTTGTTCCTGGGTAATCGCCTGATTTGCGACGATGCTAAACCCAGACCACGCAGCGCCGATAGGTTGCTGCCAGAGCTGTTTCGGCGGTTCCGCTTTCCAGTCTCGAGCGAGGATTAGGCCGTTGACCGTTGCATTCCTTTGCGGTCCGAGGAACTGCGGGTAATCAGCGCCTGTTTGACGGGCGTTGTCCGCAAGCGTCGGCGACGGGCCTTCGGGCACGACAGGTTGATTGAGCGGCAGGCTAGCCTTCTTGGCTGGCTGCCATCGCCATTCCAAAACGGGCAATAGATCGCCTGTGACTCCCCTGATCCTGACAAGGGCGCCAGCCAGCAACAATGCACCGACAATTGCGCCAAATACTTCGAATCGAACTCTCCATCGGGCTCGAGAAAAAAAGAGCAGCCACACAAGCCAGAGCGCAAAGATAACGGCGCTGGTCACGGTCGTTCGAATATTTTGCTCCTGCCGCGAGGTGTCACTGAAGCGCCAAATCCACGCTAGACCGACCACCTCGGCCAGCAGGATGAGAATGCAGGGCCACCAACGAATCGGGTGACCTCTGCTGTGAATGGTCCTCGCGCTATCGGGAGAGCTATGGTCCAAGTGAGTCATGACGTCTTTCACTTTGAAAACGGAATTCAGATCGGGCGAGCAAATTCGCACCGAAGCCCTGGCGGCAGATTCTAACGTTTCGTCGTGGCCCGATAGAATCGCTGGTGCGACGTGGTGGAAGTGACGTCCAAAAAAACTGCCCGTCCGCCCGTCAGCATGACTGACTGGATCGGAGTCCAATTCTTCAAGTCAGCGCTTGTTCCCACAACAATCGTTTGATCCCGTGGGCTTCGCAGAGTGATTTCTAGTAAGCCTTCGGCACCGGCTTTGACACTTAAGGTTAACGGCGATTCTATTGGTCCTTCCCTTGGTCGTAAGCCCCATGAATCAGCCGTTCCACAAAACCCGGTTTGGCGGAAGCCAGTCCATCGGTCGCCAAACCATGGCCCACCGCTCCGAGCGGCTCGATCTCATCGTCGGCAAACAATCGCCGCAACCCCGTCAGCGCGTCCTGCTTCGTTACCCCGTAATGGTGCTGCAATGCAAAATACACCTCGGCCGCCACCAAATCCGAAACCACGGCGCGACGGTCCTCTCGCGACAGTTCATCAAGAAACCCTACCGCCCGCGCCGCTTGATCTGTCGGCTGCCCCAGCAGCAGGCGCAGCACCACGGAAGTGTCCAGCCCAGCCTTCATGCGCGGCCCTTGCGCCCGATAGCAATGCTCTCCCTGATCGTCGCCTGCGAATGATCCGTGACTTTCTTAGCTGTCGATCGGAGGCAACCGACCCATTTGCGAGCGCGGTTCGGTTGCGGCCGCAGCATTCTGAGGCGGTTTGCGAAAACTGTTTTGTCTTTGCGATCTATGCGTTCTTTTGCGGCTCAATTGCTTTTGCCGGTTTCAACAAGGTGGACGCGCGGACGTATCACGCCAGTAATTTCTTCGCGACTTCTCCTGCAACATCCGTGAGGCGGAAATCACGTCCTTGAAACCGGTAGGTCAACCGCGTGTGTTCGATGCCGAAAAGGTGCAGAATTGTGGCGTGGAAATCATTGATGTGAATCGGGTCCTTGGTGATGTTCCATCCGATTTCGTCGGTTTCGCCGATGATTTGTCCGCTCTTGATACCACCGCCCGCCATCCAGAGACTGAACGCATTCGGGTGATGATCACGGCCGGTGTTCGGCTCGCGGCCGACGCGATTTTCGCCGAGCGGTGTTCGGCCAAACTCGCTGCCCCAAACGACCAAGGTGCTGTCGAGCAATCCGCGTTGTTTGAGGTCTTTCAACAGCGCGGCAATCGGCTGGTCCGCCATACCGGCGTTGAAAGCCAGCTCGGTGTTGAGGTTGCTGTGATGATCCCAGGAGGCGTGATAAATATTGATGAAACGCACGCCGCGTTCGACGAGCCGACGAGCGAGAAGACAGTTCCGAGCGAATGCACGATATTGTCCCGGCCCGCCGCCGCGGTCCGCCTTGAGCGGGGGATCCTCGCGGTCCACGCCGTAGGCTTCCAAAGTTCTGGGGCTTTCACCCGAAAGATCGATCAGCTCCGGCGTGGCTGTTTGCATCCGAAACGCCAATTCATACGCCGAGATCCGGCTCGCGATTTCCGGGTCGCCCACAGCCTTCTGCCGAATTCGGTTCAGATCGCTCAATGCGTCCAAGCCGTAGTGCTGCATCTCGGCGCTGACGCCGGGAGGATTGCTCAAGTTCAGCACCGGATCGCCCTGGTTGCGGAACAAGACGCCTTGGTAATTCGATGGAAGGAAGCCGCTCGACCAAAGGGAAGCGCCGCCGCTAGTCCCGCGCCCAGCCGTCAACACGACGTATCCAGGCAAATTTTCCGAAACACTCCCCAGCCCGTAATTGATCCACGCGCCCATGGTGGGCCGGCCAAAGGTCGGGACGCCGCAATTCATCATGAGCTGCCCTGGATGATGATTGAATTGGTTGGTGTGCATGGACCGGATGAGCGTGAGGTCGTCCGCGCAAGAACCGATGTGCGGGAGCAAATCCGAGAATTCAATCCCACATTGGCCGTGACGTTGGAATTTGCGAGGGCTGCCCATGATCACGGCCGATTCCTTCTGAATAAACGCGAATCGAACTGCCTTGGTAAGAGACTCCGGCAATTTCTGTCCGTGCAGCTCATTGAGCTTTGGCTTCGGATCGAATAGATCCATCTGGCTGGGCGCACCCTCCATGAAAATGAAAATGCAGGCTTTGGCTTTTGGCGCGAAATGTGGTGCCTTGGGAGCCAGGGGATTGGCCGTTGCGCGAGATGGGTTGGATTCGTCCGCGAGCAATCCATCCGAATTGAGGAGCGAGGCAAAGGCCAGCGCGCCGATGCCGCTGGCGGACGTGGTGAGGAAGTCGCGCCGGGTCAACTTGATGAGTTCATTCGGATCCATAAACACCGCGACTTCGTCTATTCCCGAGTTAAGAATTCATCCAGGTTCAACATGGTCCGGCCAAGCGCGACCAGCGCAGCCGCTTCGACCATCTCGGAGGGACTTCTCCCGGCAATACCGACAATGCGAGCGGCGTCTTGAGGATTATTCTTCGCTAGCTGAACGTAATCCTGATAGAGCGTCTCCAGGCGACGCAACTCCTCGTCCGTCGGTCCACGGCCCAGGCAAAGAGCAAAGCCGCACTTGAGCTTATCGCTGGGGCCACTTCCTTTGTGGCTGGCCATTCGTGTGCCGAGAGCTTGAGCGCATTCAAAAAAGACTGGATCATTCAACAGAGTCAAAGCCTGGAGGGGAGTATTGGAACGCTCACGCCGAGTGCATGTGGCATTGGAATCAGGGGCGTCGAACGTCACCAACATCGGATACGGGACGGTGCGCTGGAAGAAAATATAAAGTCCTCGACGAAACTTCTCCGCGCCTTCGCTTGCTTTCCATTTCACGGAATTGGCATAGCCCAGCGCTGCGATATCAGCGGGCAAGGGCGGGCGCGTGCTCGGGCCGCCCACGGAAGGATTCAGCAATCCGCCCACGGCTAGGCACGCGTCACGGACGGTTTCGGCCTCGAGTCGAAAACGATTTTGTGATGCCAAAAGCAGGTTGTTCGGGTCACGCTCAATTAGATCCGACCGCCAGACAGAAGACTGGCGGTAGGTGGAAGATGTAACGATCAATTGAATCAAAGCCTTTCTGCTCCAGCCAAGCCGGGGAAACTCAGTCGCCAGCCAATCCAGCAGCCTGGGATGCGACGGCGCTTCACCGCGGGTTCCGAAGTCATCCATGGTCGTGACGAGTCCGCGGCCGAACAAATGGTACCAGATGCGGTTCACCGCAACCCGGGCGGTCAGGGGATTGGCGGTATCAAAAAGCCACCGCGCCAAATCGAGCCGATCGGCTTGATGACCACGAGCCTTGAACGCGTGCAAAATGGCAGGCGAACCAGGCTCCACTTCATCGCCCTTGCGCAAGAAATCACCGCGGATGTGAATGTGGCTTCGGCGAGGTTGTTCGTTCTCGGAGATGGTTTGGGCTTTTGTCTCGGGAAACTTCGGTTCTTTCTTGGTGTGATTGGCCAGTTGCCGATCGAGCTGTTTCGCGGTCGGATCAATTGCGTCGCGATAGTATTTAGCCAATGCAGTTTTCTGCTTTTCATCCCGCAGATCGAGGGATGTCTCCAAAGCGGCGATAATGGAATCAGGCGTCAGATCAGCTCGCAAACGGTTTTCGGAGTCGGTGACAGACAAACGGAAATGCCCAATGGTGCGCTGATCGCCATACTGCTGCTCCAACTGGAAAACAAGCGCGGCTCCTTTTGGAAAAGTCAGGCTTTCCTTAGTTTCAAAGACCGCGACGTGGTGCCGACCGATTTCAGGACCAATGGCCCATCCGGTCTTTGGATTGCCATCGATAGCTCCGGCGGCCGGCCAGTCCTTGGGCGCATAATCCGCCGAGACATTCTGTAGCGCAACCGATCTGAATTGAGAGGCGCTGGATTCCTCCTGAACTTTCACCGTGAACTCGGACAGGACGAAATTGTTGCTCTTGGTTCTGCCCGATCCTTTGCCCGGCGCAGGGTCATTCAGTATCTCCAGCCGGAATCCGGTTACGCTCGTGAGTTCTGCCGACGCTTCGATGGTATAAGTGTCCCTGGCCGGATTTTTGTCGGTGGCCTGGACAGAGCGATCCTCTAGAATTTTAAGAGTTGCCCCTTCCGCGGACGAAGCCTGGACCGGTTTCAGAACAGTCCAACGCTCTCTGGGCAATTTCACGTTTCGCTCCCACTCGGCTTGCTTCGCACTGATCTCTGTTTGCAAGTAATCCGAAAGCGCTTTCTTAACTCGCGCGTGCTCTGCGTCCCAAGACCGCTTCTCGTCATTGTAACTCGCGAGCTCCGCCGGTTGTGGAGCCGGAAGATCCTTTTCCGACGCGTTGTTGAAGAAAGCGTAAAGCTGATAAAACTCGCGCTGAGTGATCGGATCATATTTGTGGGAATGGCATTCGGCGCAACCAACCGTCAAGCCGAGCCACACCGTGCCCGTGGTGCTGACACGGTCCACGGTCGCTTTACAACGAAACTCCTCCTGGTCCACACCGCCTTCTTTATTCGTCAGTGTGTTGCGATGAAATCCAGTGGCAATCTTCTGGGCCATCGTAGCGTCAGGCAGCAGATCTCCAGCGAGTTGTTCAATGCTGAATTGATCGAACGGCAGATCGCGGTTGATGGCGTCGATCACCCAGTCCCGATAGAGATAAGCATACGGTCGAGAGGTGTCTTTTTCGTAGCCGTCGCTGTCCGCGTAACGAGCGAGATCAAGCCAATGGCGACCCCATCGTTCGCCGAAATGTGGAGAAGCCAGCAGGCGATCGACCAGCTTTTCATAGGCATCCGTGCGCAGATCGGCCACGAACGCTTCCACGTCTTCGGGCTCGGGAGGAAGACCAAGCAGGTCGAAGCTCAGCCGCCGGATCAATGTGCGGCGATCCGCTTCTGGCGCAGGCTGAATATTTTCCTTTTCAAGCCGATTCAGGACAAACGCATCGATTGAATTGCGAACTCGCTCAACGTTTTGAACCTGGGGCAAGAGGCGATGTTCGGGCCGTTGAAAAGCCCAATGCTGACTGGCCAAGCGCGGTGTGGCGGGGGCTTTTGGTGTGGGCTCCAATGCGAGCAAGCTTAAGCTCGCGATCAGGAATGAGATGAGCGTGGTAGCGATCACGGGAACTGGCTTAAAAATACCGTGCTTCGCTTCAGTAGGCAACCACTCAGTCGCTCAGTCGCTCGACCCGCTGAGAAAAGCATGGATAGTAGCCCTGTTGCCGTTACCTCAAAGAACTCAAAGATAAGTGAGGATGGAGACTGTTGAAACTCACCCGTTCGGCGAAGAAGCCGGTTTGCGAAAAGTTCTCTATCTTTGTGATCGATGCGGTCCCCTCCGACTCACATGCTTTTTCCAGAGTGAAAGATAACGGCTAAATCGTAATCGCGGTATCGGCGTCCTGGACGTGAAGATACTCCAAAATCCTGGCCACCGATTCCGAGACGGTGAGTTGATCGGTCTGTAAGGCGATCTCAGGCTGAGTCGGCGGTTCGTAGGGAGCAGAGATGCCTGTAAACTCTTTGATCTCGTTGGCGCGCGCTTTGACATACAATCCCTTCGGATCACGTTGCTCGCAGACTTCAATCGGAGCGTTCACGTAAATCTCAACGAATTGGCCATCGAGAACCATATTTCGCACCAGCTCGCGGTCTGTACGATAGGGCGAAATGAAGGCCGTGATGCAGATGATCCCGGCATCGGCGAACAGCTTGGCAACTTCCCCCACGCGCCGGATGTTTTCCTGGCGATCTCGCGGTGAGAATGCCAGATCGGAACAAAGCCCATGGCGGACATTGTCGCCATCGAGCACATAGGCGTGTTTGCCCATGTTGAAGAGCTCGCGTTCGAGTTCAGTGGCAATCGTGGATTTGCCCGAACCCGAAAGCCCAGTCAGCCAGACGACACAGCCGGGATGACCATTTCGGCGGGCGCGCTGCTCGTCAGTGACTTTGCCATGGCTCCAATAGATATTGTCGCTCTTGTGCAGAGAATCGGAGGTGCGTTGCGGATAATTATCGGCGGCAATGATACCGCCGCCGGCAACCTCGAAACCATCCACGATGACAAATCGCCCCGTCGTCACAATGTCCGCATGAACATCGAATGCGACAGGTCGTTTGATGCGCAACGTGAGCTCCGCAACCTCGTTGCGCCCCACGAAGACCTCATTTTCTTTGCGAGAAATTGTTCCCAGTGTCGAGGAGTCAATGATCCGATCAATGGCTTCGATTTCGCATTCAGCTTCCTGGGTGGCAAGCTTCAACTTGTAAATCTGGCCCTTGCGGAATGGGGCGCGTCCCAACCAGAAAAGGCGGGCTTTGAAGCGGGTTAATTGGTAAGGCGGCGCGGTTTCCAACGCCGCCACTGCGCCTCGCTCGACGAAGATTTGCTCGGTGAGCGTCACGCCGATCGATTCGCCGGCGCTGGCTGTGTCGCGCGAAGGGGCATTCCAACGTTCGATTGTCTTCACGGTGCTCGCCTTATTGCTCGGGCTGAAAAGCAGCCGATCACCCACCTTGAGAGTGCCGGACTCGATGCGGCCCGCCAGAATGCGGCGTTCATCAAAACGATAAATATCTTGGATCGGCAAACGGAGCGGTTGATCTTTCGGCAACTCGGCGACCTTGAATTCATCGAGCATCTCCAGCACGGTCGGTCCCGACCACCACGGCATATTCGCCCCGCGCACCGCGATATTGTCCCCGTGTTTCGCGGCGATCGGGATAAAACATTTTGGCTCGACGCCGATACTGCCGAGGAATTTTCGATATTCCGTTTCGATCGCATTGAAGCGCTCCTGCGAGTAGCTCTTCAGATCCATTTTGTTCACGAGCACCGCAATTTGCCGGAGGCCGAGGAGGTTCAGCAGATAGCCATGGCGCCGCGACTGCTCCTGCACTCCTTCATTGGCGTCGATGAGCAGCAACGCTGCCTCGGCGTTGGCGGCGCCCGTGACCATATTCTTTAAAAACTCCTTGTGGCCTGGCGCATCGATGATGACGTACTGGCGCTTTTTCGTCTGAAACCAGATTTGGGCGGTGTCGATGGTGATGTTTTGGTCGCGCTCAGATTGGAGGGCGTCCATCAAGTTCGCCCACTCGAACGGCACGCCGCGCCGCTCGGCAATGAGTTGGAGCTGCTCAAATTTCCCCTCGGGAAGAGAGCCGGTATCATAGAACAGGCGGCCGACGAATGTGGATTTGCCGTGGTCCACATGGCCGACGATGACGATTTTAAGTTGTTCGGTGGGCGCCGAAGAGACTGCAGGTTGGGTAACGGGGTTCATCAATTCTTCTCGGTTTACATGTAGCCATCCCGCCGGAGCTTCTCGAACGCGTCTTCGCTCTCCTTGTCCTGGGCGCGGCCGGAGCGCTCGGAAGTCTTCGTAACGCGCAATTCCTCGATGATCTCGCGCACGGTTTTCGCATTCGAATTGATCGGGAAAGTGCAGGGCGCGCAGCCGAGGCTGCGATAACGTTCGCCCTTTTCATTGGCGAAATAGAGCGGGATGACGGGGATATTCTCACGCTCGATGTATTCCCAAACGTTCAATTCGGTCCAGTGAAGCAAGGGATGAATTCGGATGTGCGTGCCCTTTTGAAAGTCGGTTTTGAATTGGTCCCACAACTCGGGAGGTTGGTCCTCGACATTCCATTCCATGTTTTTGTCGCGGGGACTGAAATAGCGTTCCTTGGCTCGGGTCGGCTCTTCATCACGGCGGACGCCGACGATGACGCCGGTGAAATGGTGTTTGTCGAGGACTTGCTTGAGCCCATCTTTTTTGAGCGTGCCGCAGCATTCGACGCGAGTGGCTTTGCCGTTCGGAAAGGTCACGCCCGTCCTGAGGACTTCCTCGTTCTTGCCGACGATCAATTCCAATTGCCAATCGCGGACCAGGCGGTCGCGATATTCGATCATCGACGGAATTTTGTAAGTGGTGTCCACATGCACCAGCGGGAACGGAACGTGTCCGAAGAACGCTTTGCGAGCCAGCCAGAGCAGGACGGTGGAGTCTTTGCCAATGCTCCAGAGCATCGCGAGGTTTTCAAATTTATTGAAAGCCTCGCGCATGATATAAATGCTTTGGTTCTCAAGTTTGGAGAGATAATCCATAGGGAAACTTAAATCTGAAAATCTACTTTTTTTCTAGAAAAGTGTGGATGCCGCACTCCACTTTGCTGAAGCCAGTCCAGCGGCCCGCGCGTTCATTTTCTTCGGTGCCCGACTTGCCAGTGCAAGGCCAGCAACCGATCGAGCGATAGCCTTGATCGTGCAACGCATTGTAAGGGATGTGATGATCGTGAATGTATTTCCAAATGGCATCTCGCGACCAGTTGGCCACCGGATTGAGCTTTACGATGTTCCGCCTGCTCGGTTCACCCAAGGTATAGATTTCGATGATCCCTATCTTCGAGCGCGTCTCGGATTGCTCACGTCGCAAGCCGGTGATCCAGCAATCCAGATCCGCCAGCTTGCTTTGCAGTGGCAGCACCTTGCGCATCGTGCAGCAAAGGTCGGGATCGAGCTTCCATAACTCCGGCCCGTGAGCGCTGGTTTGTTGCTCGACAGTCAGATCGGGTTGCAACGCTTCGATGTCATAGCCGAAGAAATCTTCCAGGCGCTTCTTCAGATCAATGGTTCCAACAAAGAGTAAACCGGTATCCAACGTGAAGACGGGGAAGCGAAGCTGGTGCTGCTTGGCCAAGTGCATCATGACGAGCCCGGCCCCTTGAAAACTCGTGCCTATGGCAGCCCGCGAGCCAAAGCGCTCCCACGCCCAAGCCAGGATTTGCTCAGTGGACTCCTGGTGAAAGCGTTCATCCAGCACTTGAACTTCAGCGGAGGTGAACATGGTGATTGGGGATTCTGATTGCGGGTGGTCGAACCGTTCTACCGAGTGTGTGAACCACAGGCTCTTTAGCTTTGCGCTGGCGGATTCTCTTTCCACAACGTTCGCGCGCACCAGTCGCCAAAACGTTCGCCTGAGAGACGCTCCTGAGCGTAACGGCCAATCACTGGACGCAACTCAGTCACTATGTCCTCGGTTTTTACGATCTCTTTGTAGAGACGATTGAGCCGAGTGCTGCTTTCGTTGCCGCCCAGATAGAGCTGATATTTGTTGGGTGATTTGCCGACAAAACCGATCTCCGCCATGTAAGGTCGAGCACACCCATTCGGGCAGCCTGTGCTGCGAATAATAATTTCCTCACCGCCGACTCCAAGCTCAGTGAGCAAAGCCTCGATCCGGGTTAGAATCTCCGGCAAGACGCGCTCTGACTCTGCCAAGGCCAAACCGCACGTAGGCAAAGCAGGGCAAGCCATGGAAGCTCGACGGATGACCGTTGCTTGGTTCTCGACGGAAATTCCATGATCGGCCAAAATACTCGTGATGGCATCCCGACTTTCCTGAGACACATTCGCCAGGATCAAATTTTGTGACGGAGTGAGCCGAACTTCCGTGCGGAATTGCTCGACGATTTTACGGAGAGCGCTTTTCAATTGCCAACTTGCCGTGTCTTTGATGCGCCCGGTTTCGACGTAAAGCCCGAGAAAATAGTTTCCATCAAATTGCCGGTGCCAACCAAAGATGTCGCCCTGTTTGGTGAATTTGAAGGGACGAGCTGACTCCAGCTTAAAGCCGATGCGCCGTGCGACTTCTTCACGAAACCATTCCACCCCGCGGTCCTCGAGAACGTACTTGAGCCGGGCGTGCTTGCGATTCGTCCGATCACCCCAGTCGCGATGAATCGTCAACACGGCTTTAGCGACAGCCTCGATGTGCTCGGGGCTGAAGAAGCCGATGACATCGGCAATACGAGGAAAAGTCTCCGAGTTGCCGTGGCTCATTCCCAACCCACCCCCTGCAGTCAGATTGTAACCCAACAACGTGTCGTTCTCAGCGATGGCGATGAAGCCAAGGCAATTCGTGAAAATATCGACGTCATTTAACGGCGGGATGGCGAACGCTGTCTTGAACTTACGTGGGAGGTAAGTCTTGCCGTAGAGAGGATCGACGAAATCCTTATCAGATTTGTCCGCAAGATCTAACTCCTGACCTTCCACCCAGATCTGGTGATATGCTCTGGTTTTTGGCAGTAGCGACCGGCAGAGAAGACGCGCATCCTCCAAAACACGTTCCACGAGCGGGCTGGTGGAAGGCGTGGAAGGTGCCATCACATTGCGATTAACATCACCACAGGCAGCCAGAGTGGTCGAAAGGGCATCATTGATCCCTTTCATTAACTTACCGAGGCCACTTTTCACAACGCCGTGAAACTGAAAACCTTGACGCGACGTGATTCGTAACGTGTTATTTCCATAAGCTTCCGCTAGATGGTCAAAGACAAGGTACTGAGAAGCTGGGACGACGCCGCCAGGCAACCGCCCTCGAACCATAAACATGTAGTGTTTGGCAACTTTTCGTGCGTCACGATCATCTTGTTGATATATGCCATGGAACTTAAGAAATTGACCGTCATCTTCCGAAAAGCGGTCCGCTCGAGCATCCGCAAGAGTCGAGGCAATTGTGCCGGCTAAAGTCGGGTTGGCATCCTTGATGATCTCGTTATGCGATAGCTTGGCCGGAGCCGCTGTTGTAATCATAAGTTATATGCTAAAGATACGCAACTTTAGTAAATTTCTTCTATTTGTCAATAATCGGGTTCTTGCCAGCTACTCTTTGGATATGAACAAAAAGTTTTACTTGGTCGGTGATTTTCCGATTTAATGGCCGCTTGCGCTTCCAGACCCGAGGTCTAGACTGGCATCTTAGAGAAGTCGGGTTGGTGGGAGCAACAAAATATGAGCCAGCGGAAAACCTATTATTTTGACAACAACGCCACGACGCGGGTCGCGCCTGAAGTCGTGGACGCGATGGTCCCTTTCTTAAGCGAGTACTGGGGAAACCCGTCGAGTGCCTATTCGTTTGGCAATCAAGTGACGAAGCACATCGAGGAAGCTCGAGCCAAGGTCGCGGCGCTCATCAATGCGGATCCTCGTGAGGTTGTTTTCACCAGCTGCGGGACAGAGAGTAATAATTCGGCCGTTCATAGCGCGCTGGTTTCGAACCCGAATAAACGGCACTTCCTCACCACGGCAGTAGAGCACTCAGCCAATATTAATTTTGCCCAATTTCTTCAGAAGCGCGGTCACGAAGTCACTTTTCTTCCGGTCGAATCCGATGGCTCACTTGATTTGCATTTGCTTGAAAAATCCATTCGTCCCGACACCGGTATCGTTTCGGTGATGTGGGCGAACAACGAAACGGGGGTGGTTTTTCCGATCGAAGAAATTGCCGCGCTCTGTCGGAGCAAGGGAGTTCTCTTTCACACGGACGCCGTTCAGGCGGCAGGGAAATTGCCCTTGGATGTCAAGACTGTGGGGGTCGATTTCTTGTCCTTGTCGGCTCACAAGCTGCACGCGGCCAAAGGCGTTGGTCTGCTTTACATAAAGCGGCGCACGAAATTTCAGCCTTACATCATTGGGGGCCACCAAGAACGCGGGCGGCGAGGAGGCACTGAAAATGTCGCCAGCATCGTCGGCTTCGGTCGGGCTGCCGAGTTGGCCATGGATCGGATGGACGATGAAGATAGGCGTGTGCGGGGTTTGAGGGATCGCTTGGAAAATAACCTCCTGAAGACAATTCCGAACACCGTTCGCAACGGTGCCAAAGAGCCGCGCCTGCCCAATACCTCGAGTATTGCTTTTGATTTCGTGGAGGCCGAAGCCATCCTAATGCTGTTGGATCAAGCTGGCGTTTGTGCTTCCAGCGGTTCGGCCTGCACCACGGGATCGCTCGATCCTTCACATGTGTTGACGGCGATGGGCCTCAGTCCCATGCGGGCGCGTGGCTGTGTTCGGTTCAGTTTGGGCTTTTACAACACAGAGGAGGATGTTGACTATCTTTTGAAGCAACTCCCTCCAATTATCGAGAGGCTGCGCGCTGTCTCACCTCTGCCTCCCGGGCACGTCGGCAAACCGAAACACGATACCATCAAGGCTCGCCCTCAGCACGAGCACCCGCTAGCTGAGGCGGGATCAGGAAAAGAAACTCGAATCATTTCGGAGTAGGATGGTTTCCGGTGAGCCGAGAAGCACGCAATAGCGCTTTCTGAAGGGCGGCAACGCTGTTTGCCTCGGCCCGTCGTGGATGCATCTGGAGTTGTTCCGAGCGAACTTCTAAACACTCCTCCGTGTCGAAATTCTCTTCACAACTTTTGGTGTTCTCCCGAGTTTAAGGAGGGAGCCTTCTCGCTCCGGCCAGCGACCAAAGGTTTGGAAGAAGAGAAAACGATCGCACATGAAATCTATTATCGCTGTTGTTGTGAGCGCCTCCATCAGCCTGGCGGCCACGTACGTCATTGTGTCCAAAAAGAAGGAGGCTTCTTTTGATAGGGAGCGACAGGCATTGAAAGCAGATTGGGACAGCCAGAAATCAGAAATCGAGGCTGATCTGAAGATGGCCAAGAACAAACCTGCTCGAGTTGAAACGCTTCATGTCCCAGCTTCAGGTTCAGATGCCGCAAGACATTCGCCTCAGGAGATTTTCGACAAGCTAAAAGCCATCAAAGTAGGGTCAGGTGCCAAACGCGCCCAATCCATCCGGCAAGTGGTGCATCAATTGGAGAGCTTGGCGGAGGCCGGGACGTCCGCGCTGCCGATAATTCGCGAATTTCTGGGCCGCTTTGAGGATGTGGAGTACTCATCCGAGGCAATGCGCGAGGCCCGTGTGGAGGAAAAGGACCAGGGAACTGCGGAACGACGAGAGGAACACCCTGATCTTAGTCTTCCCAAAAGCTCTCCCACGCAAGGTGGCCCAGCGCGCATGGACTTTATTTTCCCGCCATCGCTACGGTTAGGTTTGATCGAGGTTCTAAAAGAAATTGGTGGAGAAATCGCCGAACAAATTCTCGCTGAGATGCTCACAGGAAGCGGCCGTGGGGTTGAGGTGGCTTATGTTGCCAAAACTCTGCAGGAGATGGCTCCCAATAAATATCGAGATGTGGCTGTCGCAGCGGCTAAAGATTTATTATCTCATCCACCAGACATCGACCGTCCGAATCGCCTGGACGAAAACGCCAAGAGCTATCTCTACAGTGTGTTGGCGATGTATAACGACGCATCATTCGGCACGATCGCACATGGCGTCTTGGTGACGTCCGAAGGCAAGATAGATCGCACCGCCATGAATTATCTTACAAGCACACTCAAGGACCAGGCTGTGCCCATGCTTTACAAGGCATACAAGGATGACCGCATCACGAATCTCTGGGAGAAAGCTTCTCTCGCAGGCCAAGCTTTGAATTATGCGGGGACGAATCCTCAGGCAAATGATATTTTTAAGGAAATCGTCAACACCGAAAACATGCCTCCCTGGATGCGCGCCATGACGATTCAATCCCTCGACGGAACAGGTTTCTTTGGAGGAAACAGTCCAACCGACCCGCAGCAGATTCAATCGCGAATTAATTTGCTGGCCGCGTTGCCGCCACAGGCAGATCAACAAATGGAACGTGCGCGCACTGAGACAATGGAGCGACTGAAGAATCGTCTGGCGGGAAAACCCGAAGCCAGTTCAGAGGGCGTGGCAGCCGGCGAAAAAGACACTCCCGGACAGTTGCAAATTGACCCCGCCGCTCCAGTCGAAGTTCGCGATCGCTGAAGCAGGGCTGAGCGATGAATGCGGCGAGTCCACACTTTCCGCTTTCTCTTACGAATCCGCATGGAACGAAATTATCTGGGGATAGAGATTGGCGGCACCAAGCTTCAATTGGTCCTCGGTGATGAATCCGCAGTCATCAAACAACGTTGGCGGTTGACGGTGGAACGTGAGTTCGGAGCGGTCGGCATTCGTCGGCAGATCCAATCGACGTTATCTGAAATTTTGGCGAACGTCAGTTTGGAAGGTATCGGAGTCGGTTTCGGCGGACCGGTCGATTGGAGAACAGGACGCATCTGTCGATCTCATCAAATCCAGGGATGGTCGGAGTTTGACCTTGGAAATTGGCTGCAGTCGCTCACCCGGCTCCCAGTTCGCGTGGATAACGACGCCAATGTAGCCGCGCTCGGAGAAGCGCGGCACGGTGCCGGCAAAGGATTCAATCCTGTTTTTTACGTAACGCTCGGGAGCGGTGTAGGCGGAGGGTTGGTGGTTGACGGACACATCTATCACGGTGCTCAGCCTGGTGAATCCGAGATCGGCCATGTGAGATTGGATCGGCAGGGGACCATCATCGAACACCGTTGTTCGGGGTGGGCCGTAGATGCCAAAATCCGCGATCTCGTTGCAAAAGAGCCGAGCAGTTTGTTGGGCCGATTGACGGCTGGCAAAGTGGGTGGCGA
The DNA here is from genome assembly GCA_009695265.1 of Pedosphaera sp. Classification (GTDB taxonomy): domain Bacteria; phylum Verrucomicrobiota; class Verrucomicrobiia; order Limisphaerales; family SIBE01; genus SIBE01. The sequence continues at coordinate 23,187 of SIBE01000037.1, forward strand.
AGCCAGGCACCTCGCCGCAGCTCTGCAAGAAGGCGATCTGGCCGCAAAAAAAATCCTCGAAGATACTGCGGAAGACCTTTCGTTTGGCTTGTCTCATGTGATCCACCTGTTCCATCCGGAACTAATCCTCCTGGGCGGCGGCCTCTCACTGCTCGGCGAGCTCTTGCGCCGTTCCGTAGCCAATGCTGTCGGTCAATTCACCATGGAAGCATTCGCTCCGGGACCACGCATTGGCTTGGCTGGCTTGGGCGAAGACGCTGTGCCGATTGGGGCTTTGGTCTTAGCTCAGTTGCCCGGATAACCCGGCTTCGATAGTCAAGCTTCCATGCGAATCGTAACGTTTGCTCTGTGCTCCGCTCTCGCTCGATAGTCTGGCGAAAGGGCAACTCCATGTCTCAGCTAAAGCTTGCGACTTTCGAAAGAGCCTGAATAATCCGCTGGAAATGAAAGATTGGATTACAAACTACGTGCGGGCGCAGAAGGCAGCCCTCGATTCCATTCCCGTGGAAGCGGTCGAAAAATTGATCGGAACCTTGCAGCAAGCATTGAAGGAAGATCGTCAAATTTTTGTTTTGGGCAACGGAGGCAGCGCAGCCAACTCTTCCCACTTTGCAACCGACCTCGGCAAAGGCTCCTCTGATAAGCTTAATAAACGGTTCCGAGTCCTTTCGCTCAACGACAACGTGAGCTGGTTGACCGCATTGGCCAATGATTACGCTTACGAAGACGTGTTTGTGCGACAGTTACACAACTATGCTCGACCAGGCGACGTGGTGCTGGCCTTGAGTGTCACCGGCAATTCTCCAAACGTGGTCAAAGCTGTCGATTGGGCTGTGAAAAATGGCTTGTCCGCTATCGCGCTCGTCGGAGGCAAGCGCGGCCGGGCTGCTGATTTGGCCCAACAAGTCATTGTGATAGATTCGGAACACTACGGTCGCGTCGAGGACGCTCACATGGGCATTTGCCACATGCTCTGCTATGCTTTCATGGAAAATTCTGCCCTGAAAGTTCTCTAAGGGCTTCCTGTAATTTCAAGGCATCGGTTGAATAGGTGGAGGCCGGGTCTCAGCGAAGAGCAGAACGAGAATTTTAATCCCAGGAACCGCAGTTAAACCGCCGAGACGCCAAGGCGGAGCTGCAGAAGACTTCGGTGGAAACAATTTCGCCAAGCCGCCGGGATTCGGAGCTGCTCACTGCCAGCTCTGAATCTGAGATTTCGAAGTTCGCGATTCAACGCCGAACCGAGTACACCCTCGACTTTTGTGTTTAACTAAACCTTCATGAATTTCCCCTGGCAGAAATCGAGATGATAGAGAATTTCCTTGGCGACATCATCTCCATGGACAAGAATAAGGTCAAATAGACTCAGCAAAATGAACCTCTTTGAATCATATCAGACCTTGATTCAGATTCTCGAAGCCAGAGGGTATGGCACTTCCGTCCAAAACAAACTTGCTATCGATGCTAGCAGCAATGCGCTACCGTGGATTTCTTATCCCGCAATCGATTATCTGGAGGGTCTCAATCTGTCGGACAGCACTGTTTTCGAATTCGGTTCCGGCTGCTCAACACTGTATTGGGCCAAAAGGTGCCGTTCGGTAGTTAGCGTGGAGAATGATCAAGAATGGTACGCCAAGATCGCCTCCGTTGCCCCGGCGAACTGCAAAATGCTATTTCGCACCGACCTCGAATCGTATTTGGGAGCTTTGGCTGAGCAGCAAAGAACATTTGACATCATCTTGGTTGACGGAGCTTTGAACCGCCGCCGCATGGCTGAAGAGGCATTAAAGTGGATTTCGAAGGGCGGCTTTATTCTCTTGGACAACTCGGATTGCCACGTGAACGCCGCTCAAGTGCTCAGAAGTGCTGATTTAATCCAGGTTGATTTCTGTGGTTTTGCTCCCGCTGTCTGGCACGAACAAACAACCTCACTTTTTCGCTTCCTCAGCAGAATCTGTGGGTGCCTTCGGGCGCAAAACGCATGAAAGCCGCGTAAAGTCTATGCATTCCAGTGTGAATCAGCCGATGGCGCGTGACCACCAGTCACCGCCGGAGGCGGCCAAGCTTTCCAGAAGCAGGC
>SIBE01000038.1 GCA_009695265.1 Pedosphaera sp.
GTCGCGAAATACGATGTCATCATTCGAAACGGCTCGATTTACGATGGAAGCGGCTCGCCGCCCTTTACCGGAGATGTGGCGCTCAGAGGCGATACCATTGTGGCGATCGGCAAACTCAGGGAGGCGCGCGGCAAGACTGAGATCGACGCGACCGGCCTCGCCGTTGCCCCAGGATTCATCAACATGCTGAGTTGGGCGACGGAATCGCTCATCCGTGATGGTCGGTCGCAGAGTGATATTCGTCAGGGAGTCACCTTGGAGATCTTTGGCGAGGGAGAGTCGATGGGGCCGCTGAACGGGAGGATGAAGAAGGAGATGGTGGAAGCCCAAGGAGACATCAAATACCGAATCGGTTGGAGCACACTCGATGAGTTTCTCGAGTATCTGGTCAGGCGGGGAGTTTCACCCAACGTGGCTTCGTTTGTGGGGGCCACTACAGTTCGGGTCCATGAAGTAGGTTATCAAGATCGCGCGCCAACAGCCGATGAACTGGAGCGAATGAGGAAGCTGGTGCGGCAGGCGATGGAGCAGGGCGCGCTGGGTGTAGGTTCCTCTTTGATCTATGCTCCGGCGTTTTATGCTAAGACGGATGAGCTGATTGCGCTCGCGAAGGTGGCTGGTGAATGTGGAGGAATGTACATCTCCCATTTACGCAGCGAAGGAAATCGGTTTCTCGAAGCGCTCGACGAGCTGATCGCGATCGCGCGTGAAGCGGGATGTTCCGCCGAGGTTTATCATTTGAAAGCAGCCGGGGCGTCCAATTGGTCCAAGCTGGACTCAGCCGTCCAGAAGATCGAAGCCGCGCGCAACGCTGGAATGAAGATCTCGGCGGATATGTACACTTATACCGCTGGGGCCACGGGGCTCGACGCATCGATGCCGCCGTGGGTTCAGGAAGGCGGATATAGCGCTTGGGCCGGACGCTTGAAAGACCCGGTTGTGAGGGAGCGAGTGAAAAAGGAAATGTCCACTCCCACCGGCGCGTGGGAGAATCTGTATCTCGCGGCTGGCTCGCCGGAAAAAGTTTTGCTGGTCGGATTCAAAAGCGAGGCGCTCAAGCCGCTCACGGGGAAAACACTCGCAGAAGTTGCGGCCCTGCGTGGAAAATCACCGGAGGAGACCGCGATGGATCTCGTGATCGAAGATGGCAGCCGCGTCGGCACGGTCTATTTTTTGATGTCGGAAGAGAACATTCGCAAGCAACTTAAATTGCCTTGGGTCAGCTTCGGTTCAGATGCCGCCTCGCTGGCGCCGGAGGGCGTTTTCCTGAAGTCGAATCCGCATCCTCGAGCTTACGGAAACTTTGCGCGGCTTTTGGGGAAATATGTCCGCGACGAACGGATCATTCCGCTGGAGGACGCCGTGCGTCGGCTCACAGGTTTCCCGGCCGAGAATCTCAAGATCGATCGGCGAGGTTTTCTGAGAGAAGGTTATTTCGCCGATGTGGTTGTCTTTGATCCGACCAAAATCAACGACACCGCGACCTTTGACCAGCCGCATCGATATTCCACTGGGATGATCGATGTCTTCGTCAACGGCACTCGGGTCTTGAAGCAGGGTGAACACACCAATGCCAAGCCGGGACGTGTGGTGCGTGGCCCGGGATGGATAAAAGGCGGCAGTCGCTGACTTGGAACCTAAACCCGGCCGTTGATTAGCCACAAAGGAGCGCAAAGAACTCAAAGAGAAAAGAGGATGGATGTTCTCCACATTCACCCGTTCGGTGAAAGAGGCTGTTTGCGAAAACCCCTCTGTCCTTGCGATCTCTGCGTTCTTTTGCGGCGCAATTGCTTTTTCCAGGTTGAACGGTAAGCCAGGTTATTCCAAGTTGCTTGACGGTCGGCTCGCGGTTTGGGGATTGTCCAAACTGAACGAGCCGTTCGATACGATCAGTTGGCTTTCGATTTTTCAGGGAGCGCGTCGGACTTTTGTCGGCGCAGGAAATAAATGCAACTGGTCACAAGGCAAACCACTCCCAGGATCGAGACAAAGTAAGTAAAACCTTTGAAGAAGCCTAGTCGGGAGACATTACCTTGGGCGAGATCCTTGAACAACTGGACGCCAACCGAGCCCGTATATCCGATCGAATCGGCTACGTAAATCGCGAACACTGCTGTTCCGATCACTCGGGTCGAAGCCATCAGCCGATCGAACAACACAGAGCCGTACGGAACGTAAGCCAGGTATGACCCAAGTCCAACGCAAGTCATCCACCAGAAGCCATCGATTATCTTTGCTTCCAGCAGCAATGTGCTGATTCCCATCAGCGTCATTCCGCCAATCATGATGGTGAAGGCGCCGATTAATCCGCGCCGATTGTCTTTGATCAAATTGAGCAGCGCCATCGCTCCAATGACACCGAACATGACAATGGTCTCGGCTTTCGTGATAATGGCTTTGTTCTTCTCGTAGGGATATCCAAGCCCGTCGAACAGTTCCACCTGGTAGTTGTCACGGAAGTCCCGATACGCGGTCAAAAAGAAATAGGAGAGGCAGAGCAACACCAAGCCCAACAGGAAATGCTTGATGAAAGCCAGTCGATCCGAGCCGTCCATAGGCTTTCGTTGCACCCGCTCCTTGACATCGGCTTCACTGGGCCTTGGCAACTGGTTGAGCATCCACACGGACAGGAGAAATAAAGGCAGGAAGTGCAATCCGGTGATCGCGGGCATCCATCCCTCGCCAACTTGGCCGAGCAATCCAGCGATCGTTGGACCGATGAGAGGAATTTCCCTCCACCAATCCGCAACCATCCCATTCATCATGGCGCGCGCGAAGTCTTTGACAATTCCGCTGGCTAGAATGTAAGAGCAACTTAAGCCCGCGAGGAGAAGCTCCGAGGTGCGCCTTCCTTCCAAGTACCAAACCACCAGTCCCCAGACCATTCCGAGGGGCAGCCCATTCAGAAAAATCGCCACGACCTTGAGGTTGTCCGGCACGATGCCATAAAGAACCAGAGCTGCTTCTCCCCACAGGATGAGAAAAACCAGGGCAAAGACGCGCCGCGATGGAGTGATTTCCGAGCAGACCTTGATCCCGATATATTTTGAGAGGGCATAACCGAGAATCTGGCTGATCACGATTGCCGTCTTGAGTTGAACCATCGAATTGAAGAAAACTGCCCCCTCGAATTTCGCGGCCGCGAACGGCTTGCGAAAAGCGTACATGCAAAAATAAGTGCAGAAGGCCGCGAAGATCGCATAGCCGACGAAAACCGCGCTGGGAGCCCTTTCCAGGAACAGTGTCAGCCGACCTGGCTTATGCTGCTCAGCGCTCATGGCAGTCAGCGATGATTCTGAATATGAAAAAGCGGGTTTTGGGATGACACACGGTTTCCATCGCCAAAACCCGCCGACCCTTCGACTTGAAGGAGATTATTGACGCAAGCGGTAGAACTTACCCTGGCCTGCGATAGCCACTGTTTGTGGACTGGCTCCAGGAGCATCGCTCCACGGACCGGCGATGTCATTCGCGGATTGGAGCGTTCCGATTCCAGCCCAAGCAATCACCACGTTGGCTCCCTGCCGGGTAACTCCAAGAGGACCGACCTGCGGACCTGAGCTAACGCTGTACAATCCGAAGTCGTCGATTCCCCACCACCAGCTTCCGGTTCCGGCCTGGACAAAGCGGAAACGAACTTTCGCTTGATTGTCAGCGGCAGCTAAGGGAAAGCGCTCGTAACGACGTGATTCGACTTTATCATCGTCGATTCGGCCACTGATATAAGCGCCGAGCGATCCGATTGGCTTCGCCAAGACAAAGTCCGCGTAATTGCCGGCGGCAACTCGCGCGCCCGTCGCTGGGTCGATGACTTTGGCGATATCGCCTGCGGTTTTCGTCAGAGTGGCCGTTGCATCAATCACGCCGTTGGTGCGGATAATATCACCGCCGGCTGCTGTCTTACCATCGTCGATCATGTAAATGACCGGCAGCCAATTATTGCCGCTGTCAACCGTGTATTCCATCACGCCGATACTATCTTGGTTTTGAACGTAGCTACTCTTGAAGGCGACCCACACACTGCTCCGGCCGCGTAGATCATATTCGGGGCTGAGTAACACCTGGATCTGGTTGCCTCCGCGGTTGTCGGATTCAGCGTAAATGCTCTTTCCAGTGACGACGTTCGTGTCGGCTCGACCGCCGCCGAAGGCCACCAATGTCGCGGAAGGAACTACGAGCCAGTCTTTGTAAGTGTCAGACTTTGGATCTGCAGGATTGAGACCTGCGGTCGTAAGGTCCGTTTGATTTGTCGCTGTCCAGCCGGGCGGCAAACCGAAATCCGCTGTCGATTCAAAAGTCTCCAACGCGATCGGCGCGATCGGCGCGCTGATTGTGAAAGTCGTCGGCGAGGAGAAGTCAGATTTAATTCCGCTGCTATCCTGATACTGCATCGTGATGTAATAGGCCTGGCCCGGGAACAGTCGCGCCGTCGGCACCGCAATAGCCGTCGCTCCGTTGGTGCTGGTCACCGAGACGAGAACGTTGCTCAGGCCCGCGGTCGAGCTGAACGCTGAACTTCCGGAAACCTGGAGGACCGTCACTGCGTTCGCATCCTTCGGCTGGATTCCGGCAAAAGCGGAACCGGTAAAGGTTAGGCTTGAGCTGAAGATGGTGAGCGACGCCGGAGATGTGATCACGGGAGCGTCTGGCTTCGTCCGGCTCGGAGTTTCGGGCCCTACGGAATAAAGTCCGAAATCGTCCACTCCCCAGAACCAACTCGCGGTGCCTGCTTGAGTGAAGCGGAAGCGCACTTTGGATTGGTTATCAGCCGCCGTCAGACGAAAACGCTCGAGGCGTTTGGACTCGTTCGGGTCATCGTTAATTCGACCGCTCACGAACGGCCCCAGAGCGTCGATGGGCTTTGCCTGAATGAAATCAGCGTACTTACCGGCAGCGATGCGATCACCCGTTGCTGGATCGAGCAATTTAGCCACATCGCCGTAGGTCGTGGTCAAAGTTTTTACGGCATCAACCGAGCCATCTGGCTTAACGAAGATGTCGGCGACGTCGATCATGTAGAGGATGGAAAGCCAGGTGGCTCCGCCATCCACAGAGTATTCCAATCCACCGAAGCTGTCTTGATTTTGCTCGTAGTTGCTCTTGAACATCAGCCAGATGTTATTTTTTCCAGCCAGATTGAAATCCGGAGTGGTCAGATATTGAATCTGGTTACCGGTCCGCACATCGGATTCAGCATAAATGCTGTTACCGCTCACAACATTCGTATTCGTTATACGCTGCGCTCCAAAACCTGAAAGATGCGCGAAGGAGACGACTGACCAATTCAGGTAAGTGTCCGACCGGAGATCGGCCGGATCTTCACCCACGCCTGCACCGTCGGTCTGATTCTCTACAGTCCAGCCCTTGGGCACCGTTCCTTCCGCCGTGGACTCGAAATTCTCCAGAGTTATCGGAGTTGGTACGGTGCTGGTGACGGTAAAAGTAACAGGCGCAGCAAAGTCCGAACCCGCGCCAGTTTGATCCTTATATTGCACGGTCGCGTAGTACGTTTTGCCCGGACTGATACGTCCAAGGAGCACGCTGAGAGATGTCAGGTTTTTGGGCGATGTGAAGCTTTCCAGAACGCTGGCGAGTCCTTTGTCCGCAGAGAACGAGGAAGAATCAGAGATTTGCCACACACTGAGTCCGTGGGTCTGGTTGGGAGCTGTGGCTTTGAAGGGCGATCCCGTAAAACTGGCATTTCCAAAAAAGCTAACGGATGGCGATCCAGCAATGGTAGGCTGTGTGGGCTTGCTTTGTGTGATGGAATAAAGTCCAAAATTGTCGATGCCGAAATACCAGCTTCCAGTGCCGGCTTGAGCAAAGCGGAATCGCACTTTGGCTTGGCTGTCCGCTTGAGGCAATCTGAACAACTCAATTCGTTTGGACTCCACGCCATCGTCGTTCACGCGGGCGCTGATGAACGGCGCGAGCGTGGACCATTTGTTTGAGGTCACTCCGATGAAGGCTCCGTATTTACGGCCAATATCTTCTCCGGTCGCTGGGTCGATGAGTGCCGCTGTGTCGGTGTTGGGCCTGTCCAGCGTTGCGAATCCGTCAATGCTGCCATCCGCCGCGCGAGCGATGTCCGGACCGTCGATCATGTAGATAATGGGTAACCAAGTCTTGCCTTCATCAATCGAAAACTCGACAGATCCGATGCTGTCCTGATTTTGTTCGTAAATACTGTTATAAAACACAAAGACATTCGACTTGCCGGTGAGGTTGAAGTCCGGGGAGAAGAGGTATTGCACCTGGCTTCCACTGCGAACATCGGATTCAGCGTAGAGAAATTTATTTTCAATGAGATTGGTTACCGCCACGCCGTTGAGGGTCTGGTTTGGCGCCACGGACACTCGTCGCGGTACTTCCCATGCGTTGCTTTCGACTCGAGCTCTAGAAATTACGACCCAATTCAGGTAGGAATCGGACTTGGGATCGTCCAAATCTTCTCCGGCATTGATTGAGTCGGTGAAATTCTTAACGGACCAGCCGGTTGGCAGTTTCCCTTCCTCCACCGTATCGAATGTCTCCCTGAATATGGGAGCCGGCAGAGTGATTTGCACCTGGGCGCGGAGAGTTAAGGTGGAGGCCATGAGGGCCAATGGAAGGAGTCGGAGTTTTGTTCTGAGTTTCATGGTAATCAAGCAATGCTGCGCGGTCAAACCGGAGGTAGGAAGCATCGTCGGCCTTGTGATCCGTCAGTTGAAGCAGAGATGTCGAATCTCGGTTGAATGTGCATGGTTCGGGCTAGTTCGATGTTCGTTTCCGTTTTTATGCCTGCAAACTCTGGCCAAGGCCAGTGAAAAATTCATGACGTTTGTGACGAGATCGCTTTTTGTGCGACGATCAGGCTGCGAATGAACAGCTCCCGATAGTTCGCGTGCTGATCATCCGATTCCTAGTCCGATTCCTGACGCGTGGTCATTATTTCAGTTCTCATTTTGGCTCAGGACACTATCCGTTCGACGTATGTAGTCCCGGCTTTAGCCGCCGCCACGTGAAAACCGGCTAAAGCCGGGACTACATACCTGCTGTCGTTATCTGCTTTCCGCTTTTATCTTTGCGAGCGGGTCTTATAGTGGCCCGATGCCGTCAACGAAGTGTTCTCAATGTGGCCAGAGTGCGGACGACAAGGCCGACGTCTGCTCGCAATGCGGAGCGAAACTGTCTGCTAGCCCCGCCGCTCCGTTGACGGCGGGCCTCGCCACCAAGCGGTCGCCGAAAAGCCTCATCGGCATCACCCTCACCGTGTTGATTTTCGCGATCGGCCTTGTCACATTTCTTTGGCAGCAACAACAGAACGGCAGCGTCGCCGAGATTCCACCCGCGCCGCTTCCGAAGCTTCAGGAAACCAAAGTCAAAGCAGAGACGGGAGATCGCCAAGCGGAGGGAATTCTCGGCGAGATTTACGCCGAGGGCAAACAGGTGCGGCAGGATTACGCAGAGGCGGCCAAGTGGTATAGAAAGGCTGCCGACCAAGGGCTTGCTAAAGCCCAGTACAACCTGGGTGTCCTCTACGATGTCGGCCAGGGCGTCCCGAAAGATGAATCCGAAGCCGCTAAGTGGTATCGGAAGGCAGGAGACCAGGGCGATGCCAATGCGCAATATACTCTCGCGGGGATGTATTCGTTAGGCCGAGGTGTGGCGGCGGACACGAAAGAGGCGCTTAGTTGGTATCAGAAGGCGGCAGAGCAAGGTGACGTGTTGGCGCAATACAATCTCGCCGAGCGATACGAACGGGGAAAGACTGTTCCTCAGGACCCGGTGGAGGCCTATAAATGGCACAGTCTCGCGGCGCAGGAAGGCTTGAAAGATGCCGCTGTCGCCAGAGATAATCTTGGACGTAACATGACATCGGAACAGCATGCGGAGTCCCGCAAGCGAGTCGAGCAATTCAAAGCGAAATATTCACGGCCGAAACAACCGTGAACCGTAGCGGCAGAACCGGCGAGTGCGCTTCGGACCACCCGAGTCCTTTATTTGGTCGCTCGCCGAAACTGAAGAACTTCTTGCGCCTTCTTATCACCGTTGCTGGCCTGCTCGTCCAAAGCCTTGTTGACGGCCAACATGGAGCGTGATGCCAGATCACGTTGCGGAGGAGTCAAATCAGAACGTGCCAACAGACTTTGGAGAGTAAACAGGGCTTTGGCGTAATCCTTCGAATTAAGAGCCGCCACGGATTCGTCCATCAGCCTTTTAACCTCGGGATCCACTTGTTTGCCTTTGTTCTCCTTAAAGGCTTCCTCCAATTTGGCAGGGGTCTGTTCCACAGCAATAGGCGTCGGCGGCGCGGCGTCTTTGCTGCAGCCGACGAGGACCAGAGCCATGCACAAAATGGAACTCGACTTGCCAAACAACGTGAATGTCATACGAAGCTACGCTGGGGTGGGTGGCTTGATTTGGTTAGAACTTGGGTTGTTCGAGCGGTTCATCGCCAGTGTACCAGCGATAATCAACGCCCTTGTAATTGTTGAACTTGATCCCGGACACGTTGCCGGGCACCCAAAGCGTGTTGCAAACACGGTTATGACGGTACCATTCCCATTCGAATTTATAACGATTGTAAAGGGAGACGCCGAGACCGCCGCTACCAGGAGGATTGCCGATCCATTGCTCAAGGATTTGCTTTTTCCCCGGGAATAGACCGATGCTGTCGTCCGGTCCTTCCATTTTTTGCTCGGCGGCATCCTGACAGAAAATCGTCGTCTGGGGACTTTTGTAACCGGTGACTTTGAGGGGGCCGCCAGATCCGCCGGTGTATGGGCTGATCAGGTTGTTCGGCATGCCGTAAGTCGAATTCTTCCAGAAATCTTTTGGGTAATACCGATTATCGTCGTGCCATTCGTCCACCGTTTTGGCGCTTGGGCAGCCGAATACTTCCTTAGCCCCGCCATAGTAGGCCCAGTAGCCGATCGCCCAATAAGCATACTGGTGGCTTGGAGGCAGGATCACCGTGGACTTCGGATTGAGCGTCCATTGGCCGTCGTTCGGAATGGACCCATTGACATGAAAAAACGAATTGTTGTTATCCTCGGCGTACATCGTGGCCGCGAGCCCAATTTGCTTGAGGTTGTTGATGCACTTCGCGCGTTTGCCTTGCTCCTTGGCTTTGCTCAGCGCCGGCAACAGCATCCCCGCAAGAATGGCTATAATGGCAATGACCACTAACAGCTCGATCAACGTGAAGCCACGGACGAAGCAGCGTTGCTTGTGCTGTTCGGGTAAATTGACCAAGGCGATCTGATCGAGTTTTGCTGGCAGCTTCATTTGAATCCTAGCTTTTGATTGTGGCTCATCTCTTACCGTAAAACCGAGAAACAACGCCAGTTAATAATCTGTTTCATTTGTTACAAAATTGTATGGTTAAATACGATTCTAACGCCATTGTTACGATTCTGTCTTGGTAACGGCAGGGAAGAATTTCTCGAATGCACCTCGGATCACAACAGTCCAAGGGTTCTTATAAATGGTCGGTTTGTCGCGGAAGTTTGCGACTGAAGGCGTATGATCATCACGAAGTTATTGCTTGAGAGAGGATTGCTGGTGCCTGCGCAATTGGAGGAAGCTCTGGCGCTGCAGCAAGCGGAGGGGCTGCGCCTGGATCGCGCCATTGTGCAGTTGGGTTTCCTTACTGAGCGGCAGTTGCTTGAGATCATGGCCAAGGAGTTGCACTTGCCCTTGGTCAGCTTGGCGGAAGTGACCATTGACGCGGAGGCTTTGCGCGCCCTGCCAGCCAGAATAGTCTATCGCAAACGGCTCGTGCCGATTTCTCGACTCAACGGGACATTGAACGTTGCAACGAGCGATGCCTTCGATCTCTACGCCTTCGATGAGCTCAGATTGTTGACCGGCTTGACCATCCAACCTGTGCTGGCGCCAAGGGAGGAAATCGAGAAGCTCATCAAGACGCACTACGGCCTCGGCGGCGATACGTTGGATGAAATGGTGGGAGCCGATGACCTGGAACTGGTCAGTGGCGGCGGCGATGCCAGCGAAGATCTGCTCGAGATGGCCCAGGAAGCCAGCGTCATCAAGCTGGTGAACGAGATCATCCTCGAGGCGGTCAATGAGCGGGCCAGTGACATCCATATAGAGCCTTACGAGCACCAGTTATCCATTCGTTACCGGGTCGATGGCGTGCTGCAAGAAGCTTCCATTCCAGCTCGAATGCACAGGTACCAAGCGGCTATCATCAGCCGCATCAAAATCCTGGCGAACCTGAACATTGCCGAAAGGCGCGTTCCCCAAGATGGTCGCATTAAATTCCAAGTCGGCGGACGGCAGATCGATGTGCGCGTCAGCGTCATTCCAATGCTCTTTGGCGAAGGCATCGTCATGCGTTTGCTCGATAAGGCGAACGTCCTATTCACTCTGCAGGAGCTGGGTATGGATCTTGAGACCTTCGAGCGATTCAAGTCGCTGATTGATCGGCCGCACGGAATTCTATTGGTGACCGGACCCACCGGCAGCGGCAAGACGACAACTCTTTATGCGGCACTGAATGCCATCGTCGGGGCCGATATCAAAGTTCTGACGATCGAAGATCCGGTCGAGTATCATCTGCAAGGCGTCAATCAAATTCCCGTTGACTCGCATGTCGGAATGACATTCGAACGCGGGCTGCGCGCGATTTTGCGTCATGACCCAGACGTCGTGATGATCGGGGAGATACGAGACTTGGAGACCGCTCGAGCAGCCATCCAAGCTTCGCTGACTGGCCACCTGGTTTTATCCACGTTGCACACCAACGATTCCGCCTCGGCGCCCATGCGGTTGATCGATATGGGAGTCGAGCCGTATCTGGTCAGCAGCACGCTCATTGGCTCGATGGCTCAACGGCTGGTCCGGAAAAATTGTCCGAAATGCAAAGTCGAGTATCGGCCGGAGCCGAAGGAAGTGCCGCCGGATCTTGGCTTGCTGCCCGGAGAGGTTTTGTATCGCGGGACCGGCTGCGAGTATTGTCGAAAAAAAGGCTTTCGTGGCCGGAGCGGACTGTACGAATTGATGGTGATGGATGAATCAATTTCAGACAAGATCATGGAGCGCGCTCCTTCGCCGGAGATTGTCGCGGCGGCTCGGAAGGTGGGGTTGCGGTTGCTTCGGGAGGACGGGTGGGCAAAAGTTCGCCAAGGCATTACGACCGTCGATGAAGTGGTTAAATGCACGGCGATCTAAACCGTAACTATGTTGGAGTTTCAATACACAGCCAGGACGGAATCCGGACAAAAGGTTGTCGGCGTGCTCCAAGCAGAAAGTGAAGCCGCTTTCTTAAGATTACTGGAGGACAGGAAGCTCTTTCCTGTTTCGGTGAAGGGAGGAAAGGGGATCGCGGGTGAGCAACAAAAGCCTGCCCGACGACGCGTGCGGACGCGTTACGTCGGAATTATGTACGGGCAGCTCGCCGACTTGATCGGTTCGGGGGTGCCTCTCTTGCGTGCGCTGGATTCGCTGATTAAATCGACCGTAAACCCGAACTTGCGTGAGCTCTTGAAGGAAGTTCGAGCCTCGGTTGCGGACGGCAAATCATTCACTGAAGCGCTGCGGCAGTTCCCCGATGTCTTCCCCCAATTGCACACCGCCATGGTTCAAGCCGGTGAACGCGCCGCGTTTCTCGAACAAGTGCTTCGAAGTCTTTCCGACTTTCTGGAGCGGCTCGATGAACTGCGCGGGAAGGTCCTCGGAGCGATGATTTATCCCACGCTCCTGACCGTCCTCGGAGCCGGTGTGATGATTGCGGCATTGATTTTTTTTGTGCCGAAGTTCGAGCCTCTCCTGGGCGCGACTCAGAAACCGTTGCCCACCGAGATCCTTTTTGCGCTCAGCAGAGCGGTTCGGGGTTATTGGTATTTGATCGCCTTGGGGATGGCGGCAATTCCTGCGCTCTTCTGGTCCAGCTTGAGCAGCGGGAAGAGTCGGCGCTTCATGGAGAGCTGCCGCATGAAGATTCCGGTGGTTGGAACGGCGTTCAAGATGCTTGCCATCACCCGATTTTGCCGAATTCTCGGGACGATGCTGGCGAACGGCGTCCCGCTCTTGCAAGCCCTGAAGATCAGCGAGAACGCCACCGGCTCCACTTTACTGGCGGAACGTATCGCCCAAGCCACTGAAAGTGTGCGTGAAGGCGAATCCTTGTCCGCGCCCTTGGGAACCGGCGGCTTGGTCCCGGAACAAGTCCTCGCAATGATCGCCGTGGCCGAGGAATCCAACAAACTGGATAAGGTGCTTTTGCAAATCGCGGACACAGTTGAGCGGCGCACGAACCGTCAGGTGGATCAAGCGGTTCGCCTAATCGAGCCCGTCATCTTGTGCGCCGTTGCGGCAGGAATCGGCTTCTTGGCGCTGGGCCTCTTGCTCCCGATCTTTACGATGGCCAGTTCGCTGGGAAAACATTGAGCGCTTTCATCGGGCTGCCGAACGCGCGATCTGGCTGGAGCGTGGATAGTTTATACCACGGGTAAAAGTTGCCTTGCCCAGGGCTCGCGATTGTGCTGTATTATGAGTTTTTCGGCTGAACTCGACTTAAGTTGTCTGTGGTTGGCTGAAAAGTGGATAGAAATTCGCAGTCTCTCGTTTGAATTTTGGAGAGACACGTGGCGTCTATCAGACATGACTTGCTCATTAGAATAGATTTATGACGATTTGCAAACATCCGTTGGTCAGGCGGGGGCATCCCCGAAACGCTGGCTTCACGTTGATTGAAATTCTCTTGGTCATAGTGATTATCCTGTTGCTGGCTTCCGCTCTGGTTGTGTTCGTTTTGCCCCAGCAGGAAGGTGCGGAGAAGAACACCACAAGACTATTGTTGAATCAAATGGGAACGGCTCTCGATACCTACCGGCTCAACCTGGGACGCTATCCCACTGAACAGGAGGGCGGTCTCAACGCGCTTGTGGCCAAGCCAAGCTTCGAGAATCCGCGCCTCGGGGAAAAATGGCAGGGACCTTACATCAAGCCCGGCACGAGATTGGAAGACCCATGGGGCCATAAAATTCGGTACGAAATCGTGGACCGATCAGCCGAGGAGAATAAGACCGGATCGCCTTACAAGCTCTATTCTGTCGGGCCTGATGGCCAGGCGGACACTGATGACGATATCCGTTTAATTCCCGAAGGCGACAAAGCCGAAGATGCGACTACAACCACCGATCAATAAATTGAGGATGACCTCAATTGCCAAGCTAACTCGGCCCAATGCGAAGTGGGCCAGGCAAGCTTTCACGTTGGTTGAGATGCTTCTGACGACCTCTCTGGTCCTTTTGCTCGCCAGCGTATTAGTCTTTAGCTTTTCGACCCTTCTGCGCAGCACTCAATTGGAGGAAGGTGCGGGTCGGTTGGAATCCGTGATCCGATTCGCCCGCGCTCAGGCTGCCAACACCGGACGAAAAGTGCAGATCGTTTTCGAGCAGGAAACATCGAGGGCATCCGACTCGACGGGCGGCAACATACGGCTCAATTGGGAACCCGATCCTCTCGACCAACCGGGGCGTTACGAGGAACTGGTGGACGGCGCCGGGCAGGTCCAGGGGTTCAGCGATTTGGTGCAAGTGAAGGACGTGCAGTTGCTCGAGGCGACGGGAGCCAATACCTGCCCCTATAAATCGAGCGATGAAATGATGGATGCAGAGAGTCTGGAGGCATCGCTGGCTGAGCCTTTTTCCTCCATCACCTTCTATCCCGACGGATCGAGTGACTCAGCGGAGATCATCCTAGGCTCTCGTGCTCCGGACGATGATCATCAGATGGCGGTGCGCCTGGTGGGACTTACCGGATCCATTTCTCATCATCCAATGCCCCCGGTTGAGAGCGAAAGCTCCGTGGAGAGTGAGGACTTGGATGAAGTCGATGGTGCGTCGCAGCCCAAGTAATAGGCAGTTCCCAGCGCACCCCAGACCCGTTCGGAGAACATGCGTTTAGCCCCCCAATATTTGGTTAACGGAGCGCGGACTTTCAATCTGCTGAATCGCTGGGTTGCATTCTGCGCAGCTTCGGATGGCTCGAGCGCGGTGAATCCGAGGATGCCCGGTCGGCTGAACGTCGGCGAGGCAGCAGACCCCAAGTTGTCGCTGCGATGCGAGTTCACTCCGCCGAGTAGGCGCAATGGCTGCCATGACAAGCGTGGCACCGTATTGTTGGAAGTATTGGTTGCCCTTGCCCTGTTCGTCAGCGCGGCTGCGATCATCACTGCGGGATTAAACGCCTCGCTCAACAGTGTCGAGCGTCTGCGACTCAATACGCACGCCGCCAATCTCGCGGTTTCCGTTCTCTCGGAAGTGCAGATCGGGATCAAGAAACTCGATCTTGAAGGGCCTCAGCAGTTCGAGGTGCCCTTTGAAGAATGGACATGGGAGATTCTCACGACTGAAGCCGATACCGACTCAACTGAAGCAAGCCTGATTAAAAAAGTTGAAGTCACGATCCGGCACAACGACCCGGTGCTCGTTTTTCGACTCAGCCAAGTAATTAGGATCGACGACTCCAAAGTGCCTATCATGAGCGCGTCGTTTTAGTTTTTGTCCGCAAGCATTCACAATGGACTGCGTCATCGACATGGCCGTTTCGATAAGGAGCCGGACTCGTCTTCGATCGGCGGGCTTTACTTTGATAGAAGTGGTGCTGGCCATTTTGATTGCCATCGGGCTGTTAGTCGTCGCGCTGGTTTTCTATCAGCAGGCAGCAACTCTGCGGGCTCAACTGATCGAGGAGACCGAGCGTATTTCCACTGTGCGCTTGTTAATGGACAGGATTACGGCTGAGCTGAGAACGGCCTCTCGGGTCGCATTGTTACAGAAGCCGCTCACCGGAGGATCGAACTTCATTCAGTTCGTCAAAACAGATCTCCCCTCGCAGTCGGTTTGGAGCGGCGGAGCCTTCGGGAGAGCCGTCTCGCCCGAGACGGATTTGAAGCGGGTGAGCTATCGTTTGAACTCATCGACCGGAACGAACATCACCGGCCTGATCCGGTCAGAGGAGCCTCTGGTCGAACCCCAGCGAGTCATCGGCACAAAGGGTTCCATCGATGTCGAGGAAGACTCCAAACCCGCCTCTCCTGTCGGGAACGAAGGGGTTCATTTTGAAGGCATTCGATTCGCGCGGTTTCGATTTTGGGATGGGAGCACATGGCAAGAGACATGGAATCTGCCTGTGTTGCCCACCGGAGTTGAAGTAAGTCTCGGAGCCGAAGCCGCGTCGGAAGAACCCGAGCCGTCGGAATATCCCACCGGAATGTTTCGTCGGATAATTTATTTGCCAGCCGGTGGGTTGGACGAAAGCGGCGCTTTATCTTCGGAGCTTTCAGCAAAAGGGTCTCCGACCACTGAGGTAACTCCATGACCAAAATTGGCTCTGGCAGCAGCTCTAGTTACGCCGCTCCGGCATTGAGGAGTTCTCGCGCGCCTCGCCACGGCTTCGTTCTCGTTGCAGTTCTAGTTGTGATTATGCTGGCGTCCATGGTGGTCCTCAGCCTCATGTTCCATGTGCGAGCCGAAGAGACTGCCACTGCGGCTGGGACCGGTTCCGAGCAAGCCTGGGCTGCGGCCATGAGCGGGATCTATGAAGCGATGCGGGTTGCGGGCCAAACGGTTCCTGGAGGGCTCGGCTGGCAAAATAACTCGGAAACATTTCGAGGTCGCCTCGTCGTCGATGACGGCTCTGACCAGTGGTACTATTCGGTCTATGCCATGGGCGATTCAGATCAAGAGGAGATGCAGTTCGGGCTCACTGATGAGGCAAGCAAACTCAACATCAATACAGCGACCGAGACGAATTTTACCAAACTGCCTAGAATGACGCCCTACCTCGTTCAAGGGTTGCTCGATTTCCTCGATGCCGACGGCACGCCCCGCCCCGAAGGCGCTGAGCAGGAGTATTACGATACGCTGTCCCGTCCTTATGGAGTTCTCAACAGATCGATATCCACCCTCGATGAATTGCTCCTTGTGCGGGGATTTACTCCATCTTTGCTTTACGGTGAGGATTCGAATCTGAACTTTCGGCTCGACCCGGGTGAAAATGATGGAGACGAGCGATTTCCTCCTGATAACAAAGATGGAAAGCTAGACTTCGGGCTTCGCCAGTATCTCACAATTTCCTCGTACGACTTGAACGAAGACACCACCCGCGCTGCTCGAATTCAATTGGTTGACCCAAGGGCCACTCTACCCGATTCCGGCTTTCCACAAGCGCTGGTCCAATACATCGCAGCGCTCCGACGTAACAAAATCGTGGTAGCTCATCCTGCCGAGCTGCTCGAAGCAAAAGGAAAGTTCAAGGACGAGAATGGCGCGGAAGTTGAGATGCCATCTGGAGTTGGGAAAACAGAACTCCCCGACGTGCTGGATCGATTTACGACAACCGCGGAACGCCGACTGCCCGGACTCATCAACATCAACACCGCCTCCGCGCGCGTGCTCCAGACGATCCCCGAGATCGATGAAGCTCTTGCCGATTCCATCGTAGCGGCGAGAGGTGGCTTGCGTCCCGAACAGCGACGGACGCCTGCGTGGCTTTATCAAGAAGCTTTGGTGAACGCTGACCTCTTCAAAAAGGTTGCGCCGCATCTCACCGCGCGCAGCCTTCAATTCCATCTCCAGGTGATTGGCTATGGGATTCCTTCCGGACGCTTTCGAGTGCTGGAGGCGATTATTGATCTCGCCGCGCCCAAGCCGACGATTGCGTATCTTCGGGATATAACGCGGCTGGGCTTGCCATTCAAGATTGACTCCATGGCCGATGACAAAACGATCGCTTCGCTGCAACCGCCTGCGCGAAATGCAAGCCTTCGAAGCCGGAGTTATTTACCCGAAATCCGGGAGCGCGCCAGACTTGTAAATCTGGACTACCCCAGCACTGCAGCTCACAATAACTGACCTATGGCTGACAGTCCGCAAACAAAGCTTTTTCTCTGGAAGGATCTCCGCCTGTTTATCCGCAAAAAGCTTCGTCTCGGGAACCAAGGGCCGATCACGGGGATTGATGTGGATGGCCAGGTCTTGCGCATGGTCCAAACCGCGCCGCGCGGTAACCGTGGCGTCGTCACGCGTCTCGCCGCGGAGCGCCTGGATTTTCCGAGCGGAACCGATTGTTCGGATCCGGCAGCCCTAGGAAGGGCAATCGCGCATGCTTTGAACCGCTTGGGCATCAAACCCGCCGGAATCGTCATGGGTGTGCCGCGCGCGTCGGTCGTGATCCGGACCTTATCTGTGCCCGCGACCGAGGACGTTAGCGAACTCGCCTCGATGGTTCATTTCCAGATTGGCAAGGATCTTCCCATTCGCTTGGAGGATGCCGTCATTGACTTCAAAGTCCGACGCCAGGTCATTACACCTCCGCGGCTCGAACCTAACGACGCAACCTACGCGCAATCCGCTGAGAACAAGGCCGACCCTGCTGCTGCGCTCCCAAAACTCGAGGTGCTAGCCGCAGCGGTGAGGCGCGACGTCGTGCATTCGATCCAGCAAACCGCGGATGCCGCGGGGCTGAACCTAGTGGCGTTAGGCTGGCTGTCGGACGCGCACGCCCGCTGCGTGGAGGCTTGCCGCGTGGCCCAGGGTGACGAGGCGGTAGCTCTGGTTTCGTTGAGGCTCGATGAAGTAGGCATCGATGTCATCGCAAAGCAGTCTTTGCTCTTCAGCCGCGGCGTATCGGTCAAGCTTGTGGCCGAGCCGGAACAGCCCGCCGCCACGCCTCCCGCGCCACCACTGCCGGACGCGGAGAGGACCGATCCTCCGCCAACTGAAGCACCCGCCACGGTCGGTCCCGCCTCCTTCGTTGAAACGATCACCATTGAAGTAGTCCGCAGCCTGCACAGTTACGGAGGGGTTGAACCTCACCTTCCGGTGTCGAAGCTGTTCGTGGCTGGGGCTACTGGGCAAGAGCTTGCCGTTGTCGAGGCGCTCAAGAATCGACTTCACATTCCGTGCAACCTTTTGGACCCAACGAGCGCGCTCAATCTTCCGGAGGTTTCGCGCGGAGATGCGTCGGGCTCGATCTCGGCGCTTGGTCTCGCCCTGGGCGTAAATGATCCGCAAGGTCTCTCTTTCGATTTTCTGAACCCGAAGCGGCCGGCAGTGCAGAGAAACATGCGGCGCATTCGGATCATCGCCGCGGCTGCCGCGGTTGCCGTAATGTTGTTCGGTGTGCTCGGTGTGCGCTCCCGATTCATGAACCAGCGCCTCCAGATCAACCGCCAAGTTCAAGCGGATTTGACCGCGGCCGAGAAGAAGCGGCCTATCTTCCGTCAGATGCGGCTGCAGGCCACAACTCTCCAGGAATGGGCAAAAGCCGGCAGCAACACGCTCGACCATTACTCTTATCTAAGCGCCATTTTGCCCGGCAGCGAAGAGATCTATGTCTCCTCGCTTGCCATCAGCGGCCAAGGGGCGATTCGGTTCGCCGTCCAGGCGCGCAGCGGTGAGATTTTGGCGAAGCTCGACAAACAACTCCGTGCGGCGGGATACAATGTCAAGCCGTTGGCCATAGTTCCCGGCAACGACAAATTTAGTTATGACTTTCGTTCCACCGTCGAGTTGGCCGCTCCGGAAAAAATGAAGATCGACCTCGCGAGAGTTCATCCTCCAGCCCGGCCGGCTGACGATGCCTCTTCTGACCCGCCCAGCAAAAGCAACCGGAGAGGAGCCCGGCCATGAACAAGCGCGAAAAGACAATGCTCCTCTTAGTCGTTAGTGTGATTATTCTTTTTGCACTGGTCTTTGGCGCAAGAGCCGTCGTGATTAAACCGCTGCGGGAACTCGACAAGAAGACCGCTGCTTTGCGCGAGAAGCTAAAAAAGGTTAAAGCCGAACGGCGCGCCTATTTCACCGATGAGGATCTGGTTAAACGCTTCGCGCAACGCGCCGTTTCCGATCAGGTGGATCAAGCGAGCGCAAAATCCGGCGAAATGCTGACCCAACAGATCCTGCTCAGTGGTCTCCACGAATCGGATTTCAGCCGCATGCCGAATGGTCCGCGAAAGCTCCGTGGCGCGATCGAAATCGGATGGGCCGTGAATGGTGAAGGCAAGCTCACCAATGTCCTTAATCTGCTTTTCCTGGTCCAAAACTCTCCCTACCTGCATCGAATGGAGAACCTCACCCTCTCTTCGAGCGACACCCCTTCCCAGGTCAACGTGAGATTTCGTTATCTGACTTTGGTCATCGATCCGATGCCGATGGTCGATCCAACCAACGCTCAGCCCAAGTTCGCGCTCGACGGTCCTGAGCGGAGAAGTTTCGATTCGATTGCGGCGCGCGATATTTTGCGGCCTTACATCAAACGAGTTTCGGATGCGTCGAGTGGCAAAGCGACCACATCCGATCCGCCCGCCGGACCGGTCAGCCTGCGCATTGTTTCGCTCTCCGAATGGATGGGGCAGCCGGAAGTCCACGTCCGAGATATGATCAGTGAGAAAACCTTCAGTTACAAACCGGGTGACACGCTTGCCGGAGGCACTATTGTGATGGTGGATTACCGTCCATTCCCGATGCCTGGCAATGAGGCTTTGAAGTCTTTCAGCCGTGTGATAGTGAAAATTGAAGCCGAGTACTGGGCCGTCGAGCGCGGTGGGACTTTGGCGGATATCTACAAACTTTCACGCGAGAAACTGCCAGAACAACTCGCCGCGCTCTCGAACTGAATTTATGTCCATGCGTCATCACTCCCTAGCTGTGAACCCAAACTATGACACGATTTAGCATCACTCTCATTGGATTGACCTGCGCTCTTGTTTCCGATGCCGCAGCTCTCGCGCAGGACGTCAAGACCCAAGCGGCGTCGGCGACCACCACTGTCGCATCACCTGCGGCTGATCTCAAGCTGGTGACCAACGCCATCCCATCCGCCGCGAGTGCCACGGAAGCGCCTACGAATGCTCCGCAACGCAATATCCGCTTTCAGTTCGACGGTATTCCGTACGCGGATGTCTTGGAGCGTTTTGCTCAAATGGCGAACAAGCCGCTGGTCACCGACACCAATCTCCAAGGCACGCTCACGTTCAATGATCCCAAGGCTTACAGCTATCCGGAGGCCCTGGATACGTTGAACCTCATGCTGTCGATGAAAGGAATGACTCTCATGGAGGATGGCCATTACCTGCGGTTGGTGCCGTTCAAGACATTGCCGCAAATGCCGCTGAGAATTTTGCGTGGACTCGACAACACCGGTGATGTTCGGCCCGGCGAGATCGTCACGATCGTTTTGGAGGTTAAAAATCTGGACACAAAGGAAGTGGGCGAAGCGGTCGTCTCCATGCTCTCCAGCGCCGGATCGATTGCCTCGCTTTCACGGGGCCGAGGTTTGATCATTACCGATCGGCTGATGAACATTCAGCGGATTCGCTCCCTGCTCACCGCGATTGATACCGAGGCCGTGGCAGAGCGCCAAATGAAAGCGCACACGCTTGTTCATGCTTCCGGCGCTGTGATGGCCGATTTAATTAACCGCACTTTCGGAGCCGCCACGGCGACGAAGAAGACGCAGTTTAATCCTCAGACGAAACAGCTTGAGACTCTCGAGGCCGACCCGAACGATTACGTGACTGCGGTGTATGACGATGCGTCGCGCACCCTTGTTTTATTCGGGCCGCGTGATCGACTGGCGCTAGCCGAAGAATTGGTTGCCAAATTCGAAGATAAAGAAGGTGGTGCCGGCGAAGTGCGGATTTACTATCCGCAGATCACCAAGGCCGAGGAATTGGTGCAGATGATCCGGCAAGCCATCCCTGGCGTGGCTGGCCCCAAGGAAACCGCGGCTGCCGCGGCTACCAAAGCCAGGGTCATCGCGGACCCCGAGCAAAACCGCTTGATTGTCGCCGCGCCGATCGCTGGCCAACTCGATCAAATCGAGCTGCTGATCAACAAACTCGACAGGCCTGTTCATGGGAATGGCGGGAACTTGCAGCCCACTCGTTCGCAAACGATTCAAGTCACCAAGGTTTTTCGCCCACGTGCTCTCGACGCCGCCAGCGTGGCCAAGATCGTTTCCGATGCGTTGTCGAAGCGATTGCCGAACGGCGCGACGATCTCCGCGGTCAACGTCGCGGTTGAGCTGACCAGCCAGAGCGTCGTGGTGACAGGTTCGCCGGGCGATGTGCAGACAGCGGTTGATATTATTGCGCAACTCGAGACCGGTTCCACGACGTCGATGCCGCAGCAAACGAAGTTCCTCGACGTGGGCACGGTATCCGAAGCGAAACGGATTCTTCCGCTGGTCGAGCAAATCTACCGCAGCCAGGTGACCAACAGTTTCGGCGGCCAAGCGGCTTACGCGAAAATGATGGTTGATGTTGAAAGCGGGCGGCTGATCGTCACCGCAAGCCAGGACCACTTGAAACGGATCGAAGACATCGTGACGCAACTCAAGGCCGAGAAGGCCAAACCGCAGCTACGCCGCCTCCAGATCATTGCGCTGAAACAGCTCCGCGTCGATGCCGCGCTCACGAGCATCAACAGCCTGGTCGCGGAGCGAATGAGCGACCGGCGGTTTGAAGGCCTCTCCAAGCCGCTGCTGCTGCCAGACCCCGCGAACAATCGGCTTCTCGTCACCGCCACCGAGGAGCAGTTCACGGAAATTCAGGACGTGGTGAACACGCTTGATATCGCGCCGGACAAGACCAAGCGCGAGATGAGCGTGATCCCGATTCGGTCGAAGTCCGCCTCTGAGCTGATTGCTCTCACGATTCAGCTCATGGCGCAACTGGGTGAGGAGCAGGCCAACCCGCAACTCGCTCCCAAACTTATTCCTGACTCGTCTGGTAAACAGATCATCGTTCTGGCCACCACCAAAGACTTTCAGCGGATTACGAACTTGGTTCAGCAACTCGACGGTGCCTCTTACTCCGCCGTCAGCCGCCAGTCCAAAGGAATTGAATTGTTTGGCCGCAATACGGCTGAGCTAACCGCTCTCGTCCAGCAGCTTTATCAGGAGCAATTGAAGGGGGTCTCCGAGCCCGCCGGCGGTGCCGCTACGCTCCTGGCCGACACGAAGAATAATCGTATTATGGTGAGCGGCTCGGAAAAGGAGATCGCACGCGTGGAGGCGGTCGTCCGCCAGCTTGACCCCGAGGGACGGAAAGGCACGAAGGAAGAGACGCGCGTCATCCGGCTCAAAGCCGGCTTGGCTCAGGATCTGGCGAGTCTGGTGGAGAAAAGCCTCACGACGCAGTCCAGGCAGATAAAAGTTCTGGTCGATGCCCGGAGCAACAGCCTGGTTCTGACTGGTGAATCTGGCGCAGTCGAGGCCGCCTCGCAGGTCATCCAACAGCTTGACACAAGGTCGGACGTTCAGCCTCGCGAGCTGCGCATCATCGAGCTCAAGCAGGGCGACGCCAATGCTGTGGCCCCCATGGTCAGTGCCCTCGTCACGGAAATCTCGAAGGATCAACGCGGACCGGAATACGTTTCCCAGATCAAAATCCTTCCCGACGCCGCCGCGAACCGCCTGATTGTCACGGGCCCCAAAGATGAGCTGAAGACCGTGGCAGGCGTGGTGGAGCAGCTGGATCAAGCGCCGGAAGGCGCTGGCGGAGCACGGGTCTTCAAACTGACCCTCGCAGACCCCGTCGCTGTGGCGATGGTCGTGTCGAACGCTATGCTCCGCTTTGACGCCCGCAACCAGCCGATCCGCCGCGTCTCGGTGTCGCCGGACAAAGAATCCAACAGTGTTACTGTCTCCGGTTCGCGCGCCGACCTGCAAGACGCTCAGACGATCATTGAGAAGTTGGACCGTGAAGGGGTCGAAAAAGGGCGCAGCTTGAAAGTGATTGATGTGCGGACCGACGATCCAGACACGCTCGCGGCGTTGGCGATGAAAGTTTTCGCGGCGCAAAGCAACGGTCGTAGCATCACCAACATCGTCAGCATCACGCCCGAGCCCTCGGGCAAGCGTCTGATCGTGCTGGCGCCACCCTCGTTGATTCCGCAGGTGGAAACTGTCATCTCGACGCTCGACACCAAGTCGGATCCTGGCGCGCGCGAACTCCAGACCGTGGAATTGAAGAATGCCAACGCCGGGGAGTTGCTCGCGACCGTGAACCGGATTTACACCGAGCAGGCCAGAGGGAAAACGACCAAGCCAGCCACGATTTATCCGCACGCTTCCGGCTCGAGGCTCATGGTGTACGGCGCCCCAGACCAGGTGACAGCGATTCGACAGATCATCGAGACGTTGGAGACCGAGAAGCGTCCGGCGCGCCGAACCCGGGCGTTTGAGGTGGGCAATGCCAGCGACGTCCAACGCCTGCTGCCGTTGGTCAGACAGCTTTACCAGGATCAATGGAAAGACAAGGGCGAAGCCGACCCAGCCGACGCGCAGATCGTCGGGGATCCACGCACTGGCCGGCTGATTGTCACAGGCAAGGGCGAGCACCTCGATCAGATCGAAGCCATTCTCAATCAGTTGAGCACGGGCAAGCCGACGAGCGATACGCGCGATACGAAGGTTTACGATTTGACCAATGCCATTGCCACCGATCTTGCCAATACGGTGCGCACTCTTTACCAAGACCAAGCCAAGAGCCGGCTGGGAACGCTTCCCCCCGATACACTGATATTGGCTGATGCGTCGGCGAACCGTTTGATTGTCTCGGGCGAAACGAACGAACTTCAGGTCGTTGAAGGAATTATCAAGCAATTGGACAGCGTTAGCCCGCAGAGCGCATCGACCCGTGTGTTCAAACTCAAGATGGCTGACGCTGAGCAAGTCGCGTTGGTGCTCTCCACTGCATTGTCTCGGATTACTCCGTCTGGCCGGAATATACCGCGCGTCAGTGTCGGCACCGACAAACAGAACAACGTCTTGATCGTATCGGGCGAGGCGAAGGACCTGCAAGCCGCGGCAGTGATCGTGGAGCAGATGGACGCGATCTTGGCCAAGGAACCGCGCCAGATGCATCTGATCCAGCTCAAGAACGGGGTCGCTTCTGAAGTGGCGGCGAAAGTGAAGAGCCTTTATCAGGACCAGATGAAAGGCCGGCCGCAAGGCGGCCTTGCCGACGCGCTGATTATGGGAGACGAGTTGAGCAACAGGCTGATCATCACGGCGGGCGAATCGCACATGAAAACGATCGAGGAAATCGTCAATCAGCTCCAGCAGACTGGCGAGGGCAGTTCGCGGCAACTGCGAGTGCTTGTGTTGCAGCGTAACTCCGCCGCATCCATTGCCACGATGATCTCCCAGTTGTTTGGCCGACAGACCTCCACCCAGGATCCGAGCGAACGCCTGGTCGTCACGCCTGCTTCCGACGATCGCACGCTTGTGCTGGATGCCACGACGCCGACCCTGGAAAAGGTCGAGCAGTTGATCAAGACGTTGGATGGCGAGG
>SIBE01000039.1 GCA_009695265.1 Pedosphaera sp.
ATCTGACATTTCGGGGATAATTTAAGCGTTGTTCGGAAATGCGACAGGCTGATTTTCAGGGGAATCGGTCCAGTTTTGAAGGACCGGCGATCTGAATCGTCGTTAACGCTACGCAGGCTTACTAAACCTTAGTCAAATGGGGAAGCATTCGGCGTCATTCTCTTTCCCCCCCGGGCATGTACTCAGACATCATTCGAGCCAACAGCGAAGGGGGCAATCTCTTAGGGCGCTGGACTCGTGAGTTTTCGTCCGAGTCTGAACTGACCATTCAGGCGTACTACGATCGAACCGACCGGGAGTTTGGCATTGGCGGAGAGGTTCGGAATACTTTCGACCTCGATGCGCAATATCGTTTTCGGTTGGGTGAGCGGCACGAGATCATCTGGGGTGCCGGGTATCGTTACTCGGTCGATGACGTTGCCGGTAGTCCGGATTTCAGGTTGGATCAGCCGAGCGTCGGACTTCAATTGGGGAGCACCTTTGTGCAGGATGTGGTGGCGCTGATTCCGGACCGGCTCAGCCTGACTGCGGGAACGAAGCTCGAACATAACGATTTCACAGGTTTTGAGTTGCAGCCTAGCGTTCGATTGGCATGGACTCCGGACGAACATCACACCGTCTGGGGGTCGATTTCTCGGGCGGTGCGCACGCCTTCCCGGGCAGAACGCGGAGTCCATTTGTATGCCGATCCACCGCAGTCCGCACCCCAGTCGCCCCTGCCTTTGCTGGTTCCAGGCATGGGCAACCCTGAGTTCGACTCTGAAGAATTGCTTGCTTCGGAGATCGGCTTGCGGGTCAGTGTTCATCCTAGGCTTTCACTGGACCTCGCCGCTTTCTACAATGATTACGATCGCCTTTACAACGTCGCTCTGCTGCCAGCCGAACTCCGATTCTCTCCCTCCGCGCAGCCCTACTTGGCCTTTCCCATCACGGACGGCAATGCTCTCTACGGTGAAACCTACGGAGCGGAGATGTCCGCGATCTGGCAACCTCTGGACCATTGGCGTCTGCGAGCTCAGTACACTTTGCTCCGCATGAACCTTCGCACGCGAGGCTCGGTTCCCTCCGTTTCCGAAGCCAGTGAAGGGGAGAGCCCCCGGCATCAGGCTTCCCTTTGGTCGGATCTTGATTTGGGCCGCCACGTTGAATGGGGGGTGGGATTACGTTATGTGGACGCGCTGTGGGCGCAGCGAATCCCCGCCTACGTGCAGGTTGAGACACGGCTCGCCTGGAAACCGACGCCGAACTGCGAGATCTCGATCGTGGGTCGCAACCTGTTCGATGCACATCACCAAGAGTTTTCACCGTTTCTTTTCTTCGCCCGAAACGTGGAAGTTGATCGCGCGGTTTATGGCAAAGTGGTTTTCCGGTTTTAACTCGCGTTCGGCCGCTCGTCCAGGAGCGCAACCCCTCAGCCGTTGGCCCTATTTCAGCATTTGCTTCAGCTTCCCGGTCTCATGTGTGGGTGGCTGGCAAGAAGTTCCAGTGCAGAGATAGACCGTTGGCTGGCCACTAACTAACGGCAAGGTCCTGGCAAACGGTTCAACTGGCCCGTTGTTACTCAACACGACTTTGTTCGGCTGATAAACGGAGTGAGCGGCCCGCAACAACTCTCGCGTCAGCGGTGCGGTCTTGTCACCTGCGATAACAACTCGCTTTGGCTCTTCCAACCAGAAATCCAGTCCCAGCAAAAGATGGGGAACCGCCTGTGGCAATCTTTGTAATCGATCGGCAAGAAGCCGCAGCGTTTTTTCAGCCGCAGCTTTCAGATCGCTCCGATCGGTCATGGCCGATAATTTCAAAATCGCCAGCACGGCTACGGAATTCGCTGCGGGTTCGGCACCGTCGTAATCTTCCTTGATACGGAGGATGAGATCGGACGAATTGGCCGCGCTTTGCCAGAAGCCGCCAGCTTCCTTGTCGTAGAATTTTGCCATCATGCTTTCTGTCAGCGCCAAAGCAAACTCCAGATGCTTCGATTCCAGAGTGACTTCATACAAATCGATCACACCCGCGAGGAGATTGGCGTAAGCGTCGAGAAGCTGAACTGAATCTCGTTCACCTGCTCGCCATCGATGGTACAGGGTGCGGGTCTTCGAATCCCACAATTTGGACTGAAGGAAGGAGAGATTCTTCTCTGCCGCAGCGAGATAATTTTCGTCACCCAAGACGCCATGAGCACGTGAGATCGCGCCCAACATCATGCCGTTCCAGGAAGCCAGTACCTTGTCATCGAGGTGAGGTCGGATACGTCTGGTGCGGTCGTTGAACATTTTCTTTTTCCCGGACGTGAGCAAAACTTGGTCGTTCGACGAAAGGTTGGGATCGACGATGCTAAGAACATTTTGGTTGGGGAGGGGATTTGGATCGCTGTGATCGATGAAGTTTCCAATTTCGGTGACGCCAAAATAGCGGACAGCAAGGTTGAATTCTTCCGGAGTTAACAACTTGGATAGCTCAGCGCGGGTCCAGCAATAAAATTTGCCTTCCTTGCCTTCGCTATCGGCATCTTCCGCCGAATAGAACCCTCCATCCGGATGAGTCATGTCCCGCAAGATGTAGCGAATGATATCGCGGGCCACGTCGGCGAACCTCCCTTCGCCGCTCACGAGATAGGCATCCAGATAGAGGTGAATCAACTGCGCATTGTCGTAGAGCATTTTTTCAAAGTGAGGGACCAACCATCCAGCGTCCACGGAATAGCGGGAAAACCCGCCGCCTATCTGATCGTACATCCCGCCGGCGGCCATTCGTTCGCACGTATGAAGGACCATGCGAATGGCTTCCTGATCGCCAAGACGAACTCCGTGTCGCAAGACAAAGGCTGGTTGGGTCGGTCGTGGAAACTTCGGTGCGCCACCAAAACCACCGTGCTGCGGGTCATAATCCTTTTCGAACTTTTTGGCTGCGTTATGGAGCAGCTCGGGCGCCAGGAGCAGCCCTTGTGTTTCCTCTTGTCGCGTGATGTTGGTCAGTTGCTCGTGAAGCTGTGTCGCTGAAGTGGCGATGTCCTCACGGCGGGTTTCCCAAAGCTGTTGGATGTGTTGCAAGAGTTGCAAAAAGCTGGGCCGCCCGTATTTGCTTTCGGGTGGGAAATAGGTTCCGCCATAGAAAGGTTTTAAGTCAGCGGTGAGGAACACATTCAGCGGCCAGCCACCTCCCTGTCCCATGGCTTGAACCGCCGTCATGTAAATCTTGTCCACGTCGGGGCGTTCCTCCCGATCGACCTTGATGCTGACGAAATGCTTGTTCAGGTAATCGGCGAGAGTTGTGTTTTCGAAAGATTCCCGCTCCATGACGTGGCACCAGTGGCACGTTGAATAACCGATGCTCAGGAAGATCGGCTTATTCTCGGATCGCGCTTTGGCAAAGGCTTCCTCTCCCCATGCATACCAATCCACCGGGTTATGCTGGTGCTGGAGGAGATAGGGCGATTTTTCCCGGGCCAGGCGATTTGTGAAGGAACGAGCAGCAGCGTTCGTGGGCATAGCGGAAGGCATGTTTACTTTGAGTTCGGGCGAAGAACGCTGGCACGAGGCCATCATCCCGGTCAACAGGCAGAGAGACAACAGACGCAGGAAAAGCCTTTCTCTTGGGATAAGTGACACTGGCCTACGATAGTCGCTGTGCAGGCTTGGGCAAGAAGGAAGCGGATTGTGATCGAGAAGAGCCGAGGCTCAAAGCCCGGATGCGCCCACGCGATCACGAGTGTTACTTTTTCCATCGTCAGGTTACCCGGTGTTAAGATAATTTCACAGGATGTTGTCTGAGAAACCATGGAAGCCCGAGTCCGTTCTGCGGTTTTTTCTAGGATTATTCACAAGCATCTTTGGCGGAGTGCTGTTGCTAAGTTGGCTGAACTTCAGCAATTCGCCGACCGGATTCAACCCAAAGTTTATCACACTCATCATCGGGACGTTCAGCTTTCATGGGATGGCCTTGCTGCTGACCCATTCCTTTTTGCGTGAGCATGACATGAGATGGTCCGTTGGATTCGGTTTCGCCTCAGCGCGGCTTGGTCGAACCTTGCTCCTGGCGACCATCGTGGGGATCGCCATCCTCCCGATCATCTGGTCCCTTGGCGAACTCTCTGCCAAAATAATGAACTCGCTCCAGGTCAAGCCGGTTGAGCAGGACACCGTTCAAACATTGCGCAGCGCCGTATCACTCGATCTGAAGATGCTTATTGGTATTCTGTCCGTGCTCGTGGCGCCTTTCGCCGAGGAGTTGGTGTTCCGAGGCATTCTTTACCCATTTATCAAGCAACTAGGATTTCCGCGGCTGGCGTTTTGGGGGACGTCGCTTCTCTTTGCCGCGATCCACAATAACGCCACGATATTTCTCCCATTAACTTTCCTGGCAGTGATCTTGACGCTCCTTTACGAGACGACGAACAACCTGCTCGCTCCTATCGTCACTCATAGCTTGTTCAATTTCGCCAACTTCTTCTGGCTGGTCACGCAGCCGATATCTCACTGACTGCTGGGCTTCGCATGAACGAGTTCGAACTCATTACCCGATTGATCCCATCGCTGCCCACCAACGCGTCCGTCGTCGCTGGAGCAGGGGACGATTGCGCCATTTTAGACGTCGGGATTCCTGATCGGTGGCTATTGTTCAAAACCGATGCCGTGGTCGAGGGAGTTCATTTCACGAGAGAGGTGGACCCGGAGAAAATCGGCCACAAGGCTTTGGCGCGCTGCCTGAGCGACATTGCGGCTATGGGTGGCACACCTACCCACGCAGTGGTCACTCTCGGTTTGCCGAAGCCATTCGATCTCGCTTTTGTTGAGGCGCTTTATCGCGGGCTGAATCGGCTTGCCACCCGTTATCAAGTCGCAGTGGTCGGTGGCGAAACCACGCTCAATCCAGAGCGCGTCTTCATTTCGGTGAGCGTCCTTGGGACAGTTCCGCAAGCGCAGGGTATTTTGAGGTCTGGCGCGACGGCGGGTGATGCGATTTTTGTAACGGGCAAGCTGGGAGGCTCTCTCGCCGGGAAGCACCTTGATTTTGAGCCTCGCCTGGTCGAAGCACGGTGGCTGGTCGAGCATTTCAGCATTCACGCGATGATCGACATCAGCGATGGTCTGGCCGGTGATTTGGGCCACATTCTCAAAGCCAGCCAGGTCGGAGCGGAGTTGCTTGCGTCAGCTATTCCCATCAGCCAGTCGGCTCGTTTGCTGGCTAAATCGGAGTCCCCGCAAAAGCCGCCGCTTCTGGCGGCCTTGACCGATGGGGAGGATTTCGAACTCCTGTTCACTGTCTCCAGCCGGGACGCGGTCGCATTGCTGGACTCTTGGAAAAAACGCTTTCCAGAATTGCCATTGAGCTGCATCGGTAAAATTATTCCTGGGTCGGGAGTGTTCATCAAGGACAAGCAAGGCATGCGTCCGCTAACCGCTCATGGCTATATTCATTTCACATAGCCCGGCCGAGACTCAAGCGCTCGCCGAGCGCTTGGGGAATGCCATCCCCTCCGGCTGCATCATCGGTCTGAGCGGTGATCTCGGCGCTGGCAAGACTCAATTCGTGAAGGGGTTCGCTCGCGGGCTCGGAGCTACCGACCGTGTCCATTCGCCGACATTCGCCTTGGTGAACATCTATTCGACTGGCCGTTTGCCTTTGTACCATCTCGATCTTTACCGACTGGAAACGCACGATCAGATTATCGCTGCGGGGTTGGAGGAGTATTTCACTCCTCAAGGCGTCTCGATTGTGGAATGGGTGGAACGGTGGCAAGGGCGAGAGCCGAGCTCCTATCGCCGGATTCATATTGAAGTCATGAGCGAGAGTGATCGACGGATCTTTTATGATAACGATGGCGCTTGAATTTTCATCTCCTGTCCGCAGCGTGGCGGTGCTGGCGAGGGAGTCTCAAACAAATTCGGCAGCCGTTCTAGGTGCTGCTTCGGACGAGGGTGCACGCACGCTGAAGCCACTGAACCTTGTCGAGCGCGCTTTGGGGAATGCTTCCGTCGGGCTTGAATCGATCGAACGTCTTGTTGTTGGCCTCGGACCCGGTTCCTATACGGGAATTCGCTCGTCCATCGCGCTCGCGCAAGGTTGGCAACTGGCCCGTCCCATCCGGTTCACCGGCATGAGCACTGTGGTATGCCTCGCGGCGCAAGCCCACGCGAAAGGCTGGTTCGGCAACGTGAATGTGGTGATCGACGCCCAACGCGGTGAAGTCTATGTGGCAAGGTTTGAAATCAACCCTTCTGGCTGGCGAGAAACCGAACCGCTTCGCCTCGCCACAATAGAAGAAGCCCGAGGGATCGCGACCACACCGAGTTCTGCGCACCCGGCCACGATTGGGCTCGCCGACTCTGGTGGAGCGGCGGTCGCACCTACTTTGATAGTCGGTCCGGAAGTCGCGCGATGGTTTCCGGAAGGACGAACTCTGGTTCCTGATGCTGCCGTATTGGGCGGATTAAGTCGCGGTCGAACCGACTCCTCTTCCGGCGAGGAGTTGGAGCCGATCTATCTCAGGCAGACTTGCTTTGTGAAGGCGCCACTTCCCCGCGTCTTGCCCCTACTCTGATGGAGCATGGGGAGGTCGAACAATTGATGGGCCAGGGCCCTCCGACCCTTCGCAGCATCGGCAGCACTTACTCTAATCTTGAAAGCGAATTGCTATTCAACGGTGTAGCAATGCCGCAGTGATCACGACTAATTTTTTCTGAGCCGATAGAACCTCGACTGTCCTGAGAGGCTGTCAGTAAAGGCATTGCTCGCACCTTCAATGGCAACCTGATTGGAGGCAACGGCGATCCAACCACTCGAGGCCAAGGCGGAATTTGTTTCAAGGATGTAGCCGGTTGCGAAGGTAGGCCATGAGACCTTTATCTTGCCGCCTGCGAGCGTTTGGGCGCTGAGCGTCACCGCTTGTTGCGACTGGCCGACCGTGATTGCATACTCGAGGACATCGCTTTCGTTTTCGTACACGTCCGCAACCTGCACCTCCATTGTATAAATTCCATTCGGGAGCTGAGCCATGCTGACCGTCAGTCCTTTCAGCCCGCTCGGTGGAATAACAATGCTCGACTTGCTCCGTACGTCGTCACTCTGCCACTTGTCGGGATCGTTCCCCTGTCGCCGCTCCATATAATATAAGGGCGTGAGCGTGCCCCCGGCTTCAATGTCAATTCCTGCGGGTGCCAATTCTTCAACTTCGGCATCCAGCACGTTGATGACCTCTCCCTTGTTTCCTTTGATCTGCGTCAGCAAAGCGACAATCTGTGTGTCCGTGGACTTGGGGGGCACGTACTCCGCATAACTGACCATGATGTCGCTGCCGAGATCGTCGAAGAAGCCGCCTAGGACCGCGGCGTTTGTGCCAGTCGCGCTCGACAACATTGGCAGTGTTCCGCTCCATTGGATGTTGTAGGTTCCGACCCCGTTGACAGGCGCGAACAGCACTTCGCCGAGGTAAACGTATTCGTTGGTTTTGACGGTGAAATGATTGTCCACAATCGAAGCTTGCATCGAGTAAGCATCCGAGCCGTTGACCACCTTGACCCTGATGTTCGCTGGCTGTGCCACTGAAGCCGAGAAGGATGCTGGTGAAGCCCCGACTTTCGTCAGGCTCGCAAGCGCGACGTCACCATTTGAAATGTCGGGCGCGACGTTGTCGCCCGATTTGTTCTCTGTGACTTTTGCCAAGAATTGAGACCAAGCCGATCCCGGTTTCGATGACAGAGTCAACGCGAGGTAGTCCTGATTGTCATTCGCACCTTCAATGGGATAGTACACCGAGAGCCCGTGTGGGAGCTGCTTCTTGGTGCCGCGCACTTTGGCGACGACCATTGTGTCGATGCTGCTCACCATGTTGAGCGCAGCTGTTTTGAGCGCCGGGTCGGTCGATGCGTCGGCTGCTACTCGATCCGCCAGTTCACCGAGATCGATGAAATCGGTGGGCTTGCCGATATCCTTCACATCGGACAGGCTGTATTGTGTGGTGTCGAGCCTGACGCGGGGAAGAGACAGGTTTTGGGGCGTAGCGGACTGACAGAGGAGAGTCGAAAAGGCATTGAACTTTTCCTCGAACGCAGCGTATTTGGTGAGGTCGTAAAGCGTGTGCGCGGCGAGGTTCAGATCCGCGTCTTTGCCCGGCTGAAGATGATGCGCTTCCCAATGCTTCACTTCAGCGCGGCCAAAGTCCATTGCGCTGACCGCTGGATTTCCTTTCAGGAAATCGAAGCTGGCCGCGTAGTCCCATCCGTCGCCGTAATCGATTTCCGGGCAAGCGATGAACACATCTGTCAGCGGCACAAAATCAGTCAGCACCTCGGCGCCGCCCATAAGACAGGTATCGAAAGAGATGAAGTCCCATTTGGCGATGCTGGCGGTTTGCATGGCGCTGCTTAAGGATTTCCGCAGTTGAGCGGTCGAGAGACTGCCTCTGTCCTGCAACGTGCCGTCCTGTGAATCACCTCCAAATCCTTGCCATTGCCCGCCATGGTTCCAAAGGATCAGTCCGTAGCGGTCCGCAGGATACTTCTGCGCAGCCCACGTCACGAACCCCGTCAGCACGGCCGGATCGTCCATGTTCAATTCGGGCAAGCGCTCCACAGCAGTGCTCGTGATGGTGTTGGGGTTGTTATCTTTTTGGATCAAAAACCGAGTCACCCCTTGGGCGAGCTCGGCGGGCAAACCGCCGGCGGCGTTATTCGGCGACGAAGCGTCGAAATCCGCTTGTACCACGACATTGAAGTCCGGGCCGCTCCCCGAGGCCTCCATTTCTTGCATGTCGGCGACCAGGCTGCCCGTCAAATTATGGTCCGCATGTCCATAAACCATGATCGTCCATCGATTCCGAGACGGTGGTGGCGGCGGCGGTAGGGATTGCACCGTCAAGACTGCGGCTGCGCTCGTCACTGAGCCGCCTGAGTCCTGCACGCGGGCCGTGTAGCTTCCGGCGTTAGATGATTGTGCATTGCTGATCGTCAGATTTGGACTTGTTGCGCCGGGAATATCGGCACCGTTGAATTTCCATTGGTAGCTGACTGGCGCAGTCGCGGTGGCCGCGATGGTGAAGGAGACATTTGCGCCCGCCGTCACACTCCTCTTTCAGGTTGCAGAGTGATCGTAGGCGGGGTGGCTGGATTGAGCACCGTGAGGGTCGCTGGTGAACTGGTAACTGATCCTCCCGCGTTGCTCACGACGACGGTGTAGTTTCCCGCATCGGTGGCTTGCACCTTGGAGAGCGCGAGAGTTGCGCTCGTCGCGCCAGACAGGTCGGAAGTATTGAACTTCCATTGATAGCTTAAGGGCGCTGTGCCTGCCGCGATGATATTAAAAGTGACAGAAGCGCCGGGCGCCACGGTTTGACTTTGCGGTTGAGTGTCGATTGTTGGTGGCGTGGCTTGAGCCGGCGCGTTGAACTGGATCACTAACGACGGCGCGGTGCTCGGATTCTCTGAGGACCCGAGCCGCCTCGCTGTTCGCGGGGTGCCCTCCGACTGGCTGATCAATATCCAACCGAAGTTGGATTGCGGATTTGTCAGCCACGATTGCACGTCGGCGACCAGGTCCGATGTGGAAGGGAACGTGTAATTGCCGAGGCCAGCGATCGAGCGAGAGCCGCTTGTCTTCGCCACGAAATCGGCAGGAGCGGCAGCCCCTGGCGCGCTCTAATGCACGTCGGGAAAAACACGCGCGTTCCATGTGGTTTCACCAGCCGTCGCAGGCGCGCCGATTTTGCTGCCACTCTTTGTTCCTTCAGCCCAATCCTGCAAGACTCGATGAAGCCCAAAGGTGGAGGTCACAGCGGAGGGCGGTGCTTTGGTGACGCGAAAGCTCAATTCCACCGACGTGACCGTCGCGTTCGCGGGGATTTTTCCGGCGAAATCGAACCAGACCAGAGCGCGGCTCTTGAGACCCGCGCTCGTCGTGCCCGACGCCAAATCCGACGAGCCGAGGTTATCGTCCGGACTGGTCTCGAAGAGCGACGTATCTTCCGAAGGCTGTAAGGTGACAGAGGCGCTGAATGCCGAAAGAGAACTGCAGTGAATCAGAGCAGCACAAAGGAGTAGGTGTTTGAACATAGTGAGTATCGTTTACGCGGCCGGAGGATTGCGGAAACGACCGTGTTCTGCAATCCATTTCAGAAAGACTATCGAGTTGACCTATCCAACAATTCTGGGGCCAATATCAGGGCGAGGAGACTGGTATAAACTCGCCTGCCTGCTTCGTTTAGATGGGCGGTGCTGGCAAAGAGTCGGTCGGGAAGCGTCGCCGGCAGATCATCCAAGATCACGTCGGCGTGGAGCCATTCATTCCAACCCTGGAGCAACTCTTTGAATTTGGAGGGGAAGCCACGCCCCGCAAAGCTTTCGGGAGTTGGCGTCATTCCAGCCACCAACTTCACGTTCGCCGGGATCGCTGCGCGAAAGATCTTGCTGGCAGATTCCAATTGCTTGGCGAGGCGATATTCTGCGTTGCCCATCGCCGACTTTGGATCAAATTTTCCCGGATCGATCGCGCTCCCTTTGTGTTCAGAAAGATATTGCCACAAATCTGAGGTAAACCCGTATCTTTTCCCGTAGTTCCCCGCCAGAGGCAATGGAATGGCGCGGCTTAATAATCTTCCGTCGAAGATAGCGCCACCGAGCCAGCAGAAAAGCCGGCCGGTAGCGGGGTCACAAAAATCGATTCCGCTGAAGAAGGAGTTCAGCGCATTGACATGGTAATCCGTTGGTGCCACGCGTCTCAATGCCTCAGGATGCATCAGCAGCAGCACGGTCCGCACCCGTCCGGAGTTGGTGGCAAAATATCGCTCCAGGAGAGAGGCGTAGGCCGGTAGGTCGAGATAGCTCAAAGTGCCGAGATTCAATGTCGATTGGTTGGCGGGCAGCGATGCTTCGAGTTGCTCGGCTGAAACGTCCATGAGGCAAGACGAATCGCCGGTTAGCAGCAGCCGCGCCCCGTGCGGTCCTTGGCTGGTTGCGGCTTGGTGAAAAAGAATGGTGCGATCGGTATCTAAAACGGCGCGAGGGCTCGGCAGCCAGCGCAGGGCTGCTCCGAGGTGCATGGAGGCTGCAAACAATGCGACGGGAAACAGCGGCCAGGCAATCAACCGGACGAGTTCTGGAAGAGTAAATTGGCATTCGTGACTTTTCATGACTTGCTAGAACTGAAAATAAATAAATGGAACTTTTTCCTTTCCCCAGAACAGCGCGATGCCTATCAGCAAGGCTCCTTGCAAGACGACCTGGCCCCAGCGAGGCAAAGTGAGTGGTGCCATCAAATTGGCCGATCTTTCCTGCCAAAACTGTATTGCAATCAAGGGCAACGTAAAAACCAGAAGATTGATGCAATAACTTTTGGCCCAGATCGGGAAGGAAAAGTGAGCCAGTCGTTCAGTTAAAAAGGCAACTTGCTCCCACGATCCAGCTCGGAAGAGGAGCCAGCCATAAAGCACAAATAGAGTGGTCGCAGTCCAACTGAGGAGACTCGTCACAGCACCGGGTTTAGGCAGACCACCAGATGCCTCGCGTCCTTGAGTCCAGAGCCGATGAGTAACTAATCCAATCCCGTGCCACGCACCCCAGAGCACAAAATTCCAGGCAGCTCCGTGCCAGAGACCGCCCAGAAGCATTGTCA
This sequence comes from Pedosphaera sp., assembly GCA_009695265.1. Classification (GTDB taxonomy): domain Bacteria; phylum Verrucomicrobiota; class Verrucomicrobiia; order Limisphaerales; family SIBE01; genus SIBE01. The sequence continues at coordinate 11,605 of SIBE01000039.1, forward strand.
GAAACAAATTCAAGTATGTTCGGCCCGGTCCGCTGCGATTGCCACCGAGGCTGATGTAGAGATAGTCCCGCAGCCAGGTGGAGAGACTGATATGCCAGCGCCGCCAGAATTCACGAACATTCTTTGCAGCGAAAGGAACATTAAAGTTTACCATGATATCGAACCCCAGGATTTTCGCTGTGCCGCGAGCGATGTCGGAATAGCCTGAGAAGTCGCCGTAGATCTGGAATGCAAAAGCGACCGTGGCCAGAGCGATCATTGGGCCGGCGGCGTCCGCGTTGCCATAAACCATCTCCACGAGCGGCGCGAGGTTGTCCGCAATAACAACTTTCTTGAACATTCCCCAGAGGCAGAGCCAAATGCCTTCGGCGAGCATGGGCATGGTGATGATCCGGGTTCGAGCGAACTGCGGCAGCAAATGCTGGGCGCGTTCGATGGGGCCTGCAACCAATTGAGGAAAGAATGAGACATAGGCGAGGAAGTCAACCAAGTTGGCCGTGGCCTTGATCTCCCGCCGATAGACATCAATGGCATAGCTCATGGTCTGGAATGTGTAGAAAGAAATGCCAACTGGAAGGATGACATCGAGCGTCCGCAAGTTGAAAGGCAGACCCAAATGCTCCAACGCCACCGTTAACGATTGGGCGAAAAAGTCGTAATACTTAAAGAATCCAAGAAGGGCTAAGTTTCCCGTCAGGCTTAAACCAAGGAGAAGCTTTCTTCGCGCCGGGTTCTGATTTCGCTCTAATCCGAGGCCCACACAGAAGTCCATGACGCTGGAGATGATCAGCAACGACAGAAATCGGTAATCCCACCAGCCATAAAAGAGGTAACTCGCGAGGACGATCAGGACGTTGCGCGCCTGCAAATGGTGGCGCGCGAGGTAATAGAGAAGGAGAAACGCGGCGAAGAATTTGAAGAACAGCTCGGAATTAAACAACATAAGTGAAGCATCCCCCACGCATTGCAGCGCTGTTCTGGAAAACATGAGTCACGTCGGTGCATTCGTGAAGCAATCGCGCGCGGAGAGACCTCCGTTTTCGTGATAGGTGGTCAAGAGGCTCGAATCGCCCGGCAATCAACCGCTCTGCTGAAGATAGCTTCAAAATGGGCACACGCTTTGCTGTAATTGACCGGGCAACAACATAGATTATACTGTAAGTGGGACAATTTGAAAGAAGCCAGAACTATTCACAATGCACACGGTTATGACAATTAAAAGTCGGTATCAGAGGCGAGGGTTTACACTAATTGAGCTATTGGTTGTGATCGCTATCATCGGAATCCTCGCCAGCCTGTTGATCCCGGCTCTCCATAAAGCCAAGGCCAAAGCGCAGGAGACTCGCTGCCTCAATAACTTGAAGCAACTTGGCCTTGCGACGCTCATGTATGCTGAGGATCACAAAGGGTTGGTGCAAATAGACGCTCCTTTGGAAGCAGGGGTAACTTGGGCCAGCATCCTGAGCACGAACCAAAACCTCAAGCCTTTCGACCTATTTGTTTGTCCTACCTATGCTCCGCGCCGATTTACGAACTGGTTCAAAACTTACGGTGTTCGCCAGGACCCTCCTCGAGAAAATAGCAGTGGCGACTTTGGCGAACTCTTGAAAATCGAATGGATCGCCAAGCCGACTGAGTATATGCACTTGGCGGACACGACGAGTCGCGGGCGCCAGGGGATAGGAGCAGAACAGTATTACTATTTCCGCACCGAGTCCGACAAGGAAGTTCATGCCCGACACAGCCAGAAAGCCAATGGATTGTTTATCGATGGCCACGTGGAAGCGACCAAGAGGCCGCGCCTCGAAAGTTTAGGCATCAGTGCTCTCTACGACCGAGACACCGTCCCTGCTTACTACTGACTTGATTGCGGACTATGAAAGCATCGTCCAGGGCGGCATTGATTTGGGCTGCCAGTGCCTTGGCGATTGCTCTTGGCGCTTGGTTCTACTATCGAACCTGGAACGTCGCTCCACGGCGTGCCATGTCGCATCGTGAGTTGGCGACGCGGTTCCTCGCTCAATACATCGAGACTCATTACTCAGGCAAGCCGGTTTTGGTGGTTTCAAATCCGTTCACGCAGAAGGGAGGACGCGACCCTCAGATCTATGCGTTTGAGGAGGCCGGCCTCAGCGGATTGCGCAAGGGATTTGGGAAAGCAACACAGATGAAAGTTGTTTTTCCGGATGTCCGGCCCGAGTTTCTTAAAAACCCAAGGTCGGTTCAGGTGGATCCAAGGACGACCACGCCTTTGAGCTTTCTGGTGGCAGAAAATGCCTTCGATAAACTGGCCAAAGAAAATCCCGAGTGTGATCTGATTGTGAGTTTGATCGGTCTCCCGGTCAACCTGGCTCAAGTCGAAATCTGGCGCACATCGGATGTTCCAAGATTTGCACTGCTACTGCCTGACTTGCGCTTTCTGGGAAACCAACAAGCCATTCAGGGAGCAGTTAAATCGGGGAAACTTGTCGCGGCGATCCTGAACAAACCGGGTGCTCCGCCTGAAACCGTGTTTTCTGGGGGAAATGACAAAGCTGAATTTGACAAGCGCTTCCTGCTCGTGACCGCTGAGAACATTGATAATCTCATGCGATCGCATCCTCAGCTATTTTAGAGTCGGGCTGCCGGGTTGGAATTACCGCTCTCCTCGGTCACTGCCCCACGAGCCGCACTCGGAAGTAAGTCGAGTTTTCGCAGCAGTTGGTGATTGTCGCCTCGTGCGACGTGGTCGGTTCCGCTATCGGACGGAAGCTTGTGGACTGGATCCCAGGCGATTGTTCCACCACATACCAATGGAGGTCTGTCGAGGTGCCCGTGATGAGATTTGTCAACGTGGACGAAGGGCCATCCCATTTGATGAGAAGTTTCTCCTGGTTGCGCGTGATGCTCGTAATCTGGGGCAGGGGATGGAAGCCGATGACTCCACGCACTGGTAAAAAAGCTTCCCACTCGGCGGGAGTCCACGCGCGTATTCGGGTGTCTCCACTGCTCCCCCAACTGGTCTTGTAACGGACGTATCGTGTTCCGCTGTCCGCGATGTAATAGCCGTAAGCGAGCATGCCGTGAACGTTCGGGTTGGCACGAGCCATCCCGAGCAACGAACGGGATTTCTCGTTAAAGTTTTGCAGACAAAGCATGACGGGATAGCCCGCATCGATCTCCGCCTTCAAATCGTCAAAGGCAAAACCATGGCCGCTCGCTATGTTTGGATTGAAGTCTGTCAATTGCGAGAAGACATCGCCGTCGTTGCCGCGATACTGCGTCCAAGCCCTGAGCCCCGACGGAGTGTCTCGGACAACTACATTATTCTGAGGCGGCGGAACGTAGTTAATTCGCCTGTTGCCCGTTGAATCCCAGAAAGTAAATGCAAATCCGTCGATGTTCCCGTTGCATTCCCCGTTCATCTCCGTCCACTTGTTTTGGCTTGATCCAATAAAGTCGCCGATGCAATCCGATGCGTGCTCAGGCCGACCCGCCGCCAGGTAAGGGTCCGGATCGGTGCTCTCGTAGCTGATGTCTGCGCTGTGATTGTAACGGATCCAATAATCGTCGATATGACCGAATTGATCGCTGGGGCACCCATCGAATCCGGCTTTAGAAGCCCACATGGAGTGGATTCCCTCATTGATGCCGGCACTGTTGAGAGGCGCGAGTCCTTCCGCGGTCGGTCCAGTGTAGAAATTCGGAAAACCATGGCGATCCCAGTAACCCATCAAGTTTCCCGCCGCTGTCCCGAAACAACCGGCATGCCACACGTAATCCGGCACGCCAGTCAGCATCACGTTCTCAGTGCCTTGAGCTGCAGATATGGAAACCAAGAGAACAACGCCGGTTGCCAATGCTTTCTCCCGCATGCTTGCGAGCATTTGATTTAACCGCATTTTCAAGTTTGTTAACAAGAGACTAGGTTCTATGCCACAAGGTTACAGCAATCTTTACTATGAGTTATTTGCGACACGGATTCAAATCGTAAACCGAAGAGAGAACTAAGATGTGAACTCTGGCAACTAGGAAGCAGCAATTCTCGCGACGGCAAGGATGGGGTTCAAGTCAGGGAGAGCGCACAGTCCATGCTCAGAACTGCTGATACGGGAGAGGCTGTCCTTGACGGCTCCTCGCCTTCCTGCCAAGACTTCGCGCGGATGCTCAGCCCGATTCTTACATGAAAACCACGGGACCCGACGGATGGTACGCTTTCCACTTCGGCAGCAAGCTCGTTAGCTCAACGGACTTCAATCCAGATCGGCTTTTCGAAGGTTCGAACAAGGAGTGTTGCGTGATGTTCGCCGATTTCTGCAGCTTTACCTCATTCACTCGAGCTACCGAGAACATCAAGGTGCTGGAAACGCTGCTCACCAGCTTTTACTCGCAAGCTCGCAGGATCATCCATAAACATTCCGGGATGCTCTATCAAATCGTCGGTGATTGTGTGATCGGCGTCTGGGGCTTGCAGACCGACGAGGAGAGCAATGCCCAATCTGTGATGCAGACTGCCGCTGAGTTGGTTGAAATCACGCGCCAGGTGGCGGACGAATGGCAGTCTCATCTTGATCTCCTCATCGAACCGAAAGGTTTGCGGCTCGGTTTGTCGAAGGGCGCAGTCACGGTGATCAGGCGTGATGGTGTCTATCCAGGATTGCTCCTCTTCGGCAATCCGCTCAATCTGGCATCGCGTCTTCAATCGGCCGCCCAACCCAATCAATTGGTCTGCTCGAATGCTGCTTATGAAGAAATCGAACAAGCAGGGCTCAACTCAAAATTTGAGCCTTATCGCTGCGAATCAAGCGATGGCTATTTGGACGCAAAGAATTTTGGCCGTTTGAAAGCCTGGGTCTTGGACATCTCAAAGTGCTCTTGAACGAGGCGAGGTTCGATCAACCCACTCCGGCGAAGCGCCCATGTTACAGACGATCCAGTCTCTCGTGGCGCCTCGTCCCAATGGATTCCTTTCCAAAGCGCTTTTTTCGCCTATCAGTTCTAAATCTTCGATCACGATGGGTCTGCAGGTTGGACGCTGCGCAGTGCCGGATGGGTGGAAGGAGAGACGATTTTCAGCGGCGGTGACCGGACCAGAGTTACGGTGCAATGCATCATCGCTGGCCGGGCGAGCGGCACGGTGTGGTTCGACGATGTGTCAGTCGCAGAGGTGGTCTACGAGCAGGAGCCGAAGGCATTGCCGGGCGACTCAAAGCGCGGCGAACAGATTTTCTTCAATCATCCGGTCGCCGGATGCGTGCGCTGCCATGCCGTCGCCGGCAAAGGCGGCGTGACTCGTCCCGCTCTCGACGGCATCGCCAGCCGGAAAGATGAGGCTTACATTGTTGAGAGCTTGTTGAGCCCTAACGCCAAAACCGCTGAAGGGTTCAAGCTCGCCGTTTCGCCAATGCCGCCCGTCGGGCTGATTTTGAAGGGGCAAGAACTGGCGGACGTGAAGGCATACCTGCTGACATTGAAGGCGGGCAATTAGCATTTCCTGCTTGGGGGACGATGATTGCGCCTGTTAGACTCCCTTCACATGCTGGGTAAAATTTTAACGCTGGTTGTCTTTGCGACCAGCCTCTGCGGCATCCCTGTATCCATTGTCGGGGCCGCTGACTTGCGCATTCTCTCGTTGGAACGACGCGGCAATCTCGCTTGGACCAATGCTTTTTCCAGCGGAGTTTGCACCGTGGAAGCTGCCATCGCGCCAGTGGGGCCATGGGTTCCGCAGAAGAATGTTTTCACGACAGGGTCCACCGGAATCACCCAACTCTTCTTGCGAGGCAACAATGCCTTTTATCGACTGAGGGCGGTTGATGTTTCCAGTACCCCGCAGGGATTTTCCAACCTCTGTTCCTCCTATTCGATAGTGCGAACAATCGGTGGCAAAGGCGATTTCGGCTCGGATGGATTCAACGGATGGGACGCACAATTCGAGGGTGGCCCAGCCACCGCGGCGGAACTCTCTCGCCCTCATTTCGCGATGGCGGACGATGCTGGAAATATCTACGTCGCCGATAAGGACGGGCATGCCATTCGCAAGCTGACTCCCGAGGGACGGATCGTCACCGTCGCGGGCATCAACGAGCCGGGCGACGATGGGAACATACCCGCACCCGGCACGCAGTTGCGGCTCTCGTCGCCAAACGGATTGTGGGTGCGCGGCGATGGCACGGTCTATATTCTGGATTTGGACAACGCCAAGATCCGACGCCTCAACACAAATGGCGTGATGACGACGCTGTTCACCGTGAATGGGGGTATTGAGACTGGGCGCGGATTGTGGGTGAAAGACGATGAGACTCTTGCCTATGTGGCTTCGGGGACCTCTGTGAAACGATGGACTCCGAGCGCCGGTGTGAAAACGTTCGCCAACGATTTTGTCAACCTGGGCAACTTAGTGGTCGATCCATCGGGTAAATTAGTGGTGACCGATCGTGGCGGAAATAGGGTCTATCGCATTTCAAATGGTGGCAACCCCACGGCGATCGCGGGCAACGGCGAGACCAGCGGCGGCGGTGATGGAGCCATGGCTTTGGAAACAGGTCTTCATGGAGTGCGAGGCGTTTGGTTCCTTCCGAACGGCGGATATTTCCTCGCCACTCATGAGGGTAGCCAGATTTGGTACGTGGACACAGCCGGCGTCATTCACCTTTTTGTGGACGGCGCTCGTAATTTCCACACTGGTGATGGCGAGTATTTCAAGGCACCCGGTTTGAAGGTCAGCGAGGTCCGGTCCGTTACGATGGACAAGAGCGGCAATATCATTATTACCGAAAACGATTCCGGGTTCATCCGAGTCATTGATTTTCTTCGGCTGCCTGGGATCAACTGAACGTTCGCGCTGCGGGGCAAAAACCGAGCAACAAGCGATTCGGAATGCTGCAGTTAGCAACACTGCTCTAGATCGGTTTTGGCACGTGCCTTCCAGGCCGCGGCATGTTCGTTCTGGCTAGCGTGAGTTGAACATCCTAAAAGACTTTCCGGAATCGAACGTGTCTGCGACATTGCTGCTTGAAATCTTTATCCCATGTTTAAACTCGCGTTATCCCTCGTTGTGTTGGCTTGCACGTCATCTGCTATTCGCTCGATCGCCGCTGAGCGTGGCAGTGAATTTGAAGTCGTTGAGAATGATGAACGAATTTCCATTTCCACTTCGGTGGTCGAAGCGGTCGTTCGCAAGAAGGGCTACGTCACCGGTGTGGCAGCGGGAACGTTCTTAGATAAAAAAAGCGGGTTTCGAGATGCGGGTTATGGGCTGGATATCGTGGACTGGATCATGGAGCCAGGGAGCGACGAAGCTTATCGCGATCAGTTAAAAGGTGATCTGCCCTACGTGTTCAACAACGCTTATCATGGCAATGGAGCCAAGCGCTCGATCGAAGGGCCTCAGATTTGCACCAAAGCCAAGGAGCTTTCGCCCACGGTTATTCGCGGCAAGGATTTCGTGGCCGTCACCATGAGTTTCAAGTATCAGATTGCCGCGCCTGGGAAGAAGACTGGCTCGGAGTGGAACCAGGTCATGGTTTTTCCAGCCGGTCAGCGTTATTTCATATCGAGTGACAAGATCACAAGCGTCAACTCGAGCGACGCGGCGTTCTTGCGTCTCGACATGCCGGGGCACATCAAGCACAAGCAGGGCGACTCCTTCAGCGAGGTGTACCTCAGCTATTTTGGCAAACTTTCACCGACCGAATTCTTAAAGGATTTCACCCCCGACGAGAAGTTCAAGTATCGTCGAGACATCAATCCGATGCCCAAGCGGTTCATCCGCGCGTATAGGTTGCGCGATCCGAAAACCGGCGGTGAAGGACCGTGGCTCGCGGGAATGACTCTTGATCCAGCGGTCGTTTATGAAGCATGGTGCCATCAACGCGGGTACGTTTGCATGATTGAGGAGTTCGGGGGAAAGCCAATCAAACCAGGTGAATCGTTTAGCGCCGCGTTTATTGTGGGCTACTTTGATTCAATCGAAGAAATGGAAAATGTTTATGATAAATACTCTGGCTATACCGGGCTGGAGGTGAGCGACCAGGGCTGGAAGCTTACGCGATCCACGAAATGACCGCCTGCGCCCCCGAGCCGAGATGATGGGAATCAATCATACGGGAAGGTGCGCGATCTTATGTTCGATATGAAAGATAAAGCCATGCGTGTCTCGAAACTATCAGCCAGTCTCATCCTAATTGCCGTAACGGCTTCGATTCCATTGCGCGGGTCTGAATCGCCCAACTCGGATACCGAGTCGAGGCGCGCGGCTTTTTTAGAGGTGATTGAGCGACCCAAGGTCGCGTTGGCGGCCGATGTGCGAGAGTTGCCCTCAACAAATGGATTGCTGCGAGTTCATTTCGGTTTCGCCACCGACGCCGAACAGCGTGTGCCCGGCATTCTCGTCAAGCCGTCGAAAACGTCTGATCGATTCCCTGTCGTCATCGCTCTGCACGGCACTGGAGGAACTAAGGAAGGGCAACTGGAGTTGTTGACGGAGCTGGCTGGGAAAGGATTTATTGGGGTGGCGATTGACGGCCGTTATCACGGGGAGCGCACGAAGGCCGGCCGCGGGTCTGTTGAGTATCAGGAGGCGATTTTACGCACCTACCGAACGGGCAAGGAGCATCCCTTCTTGTACGACACTGTTTGGGATGTGATGCGGCTGATCGACTACCTTGAAACCCGCGACGATGTGGATGCAGAGCGGATTGGTTTGATAGGCTTCTCGAAAGGCGGCATGGAAACTTATCTTGCCGCCGCGGTCGATCCGCGCATCGCCGTGGCGGTGCCGTGCATTGGGGTGCAGAGTTTTCGTTGGTCCTTGGAGCATAGTTCTTGGAAATCACGCGTGGAAACCATTCAGGCCGCCGTCAATTCCGCGGCCCTGGATGCTGGAGTGGCCGAGATCAATGCGGATTTCGTGCGCAAGTTTTATGATCGGGTTGTTCCAGGCATTTACGCGCAATTTGACGGTCCGTCGATGCTCCCGTTGATTGCACCGCGCCCGCTGCTCGCTATCAACGGAGACTCGGACGCACGCACACCTCTCCCTGGGCTCGATGAATGCGCGACATCGGCGAAGCAAGCTTACTTGGCGGTGCAGGCTGAAACTAAATTCCAGCTCCTCATTCAGGAGAAGACAGGGCACAAAGTAACACCGGATTCGCTACGGGCGGCGCTTGGTTGGTTTGTCAAATGGCTTAAACCGTAGTGATCTGGAGAATTCGCCGACGACCGAGCAACGCACCCCGGCAGCGAAGCTGGATTGGAGCAGTTATCACTTTGCGGCGCGCGGCTGTGTGCAAAGCACCAGCCGCAGCGCGTGGATATACGGAACCGCTTAGTGTTGCGCGGGCGCTCTGTGTTGCTGGCACGGACGACATAAGTCCGCGCTCCTAGCCGAGATGAAAATGGCTCGCTGGATTGATTAACGATTTGACGTGTTGGGCAAGTTTATGATCTAAACAGCGGGTCAGATTTCCAAGCTACCGCACATTCAAGAGTGCGTTTGGATTTGGCCACTTCGTCAGCGAGTCAGCAACCGATGAAACGATAATCGCAGAATAAGCAGTGATGCCTATGGCCGAAGCGAGCAGCAAACAGGAATACGTGGTTGGGGTAGATTTTGGCGGGACCAAGATTTTGGCCGGCGTTTTCAATCTGCAATTGAGGTGCTTGGGCAAGACCAAAGTTAGCACCAAGTCCCAGCGCGGACCCGAGGCTGTCATCGAACGCATCGCCCGATGCATCGAGGATGCCGTGGACGAGTGCGATCTTGATTTGAAGAAGGTGAGGGGTATTGGCATCGGGGCGCCAGGGGCTGTCGATCCCGAAACTGGCAAAGTCATATTTGCGCCGAATCTGGTTTGGGAAGATGTCCCTCTGAAGAAGGATTTGGAAAAGCATCTTGATCTCCCTGTTTTTGTCGAAAACGACGGCAATATTTGCACGCTGGGTGTTTATGAAACTGAGTTGCACAGCAAACCGCGCCACGTGGTCGGTATCTTTCTGGGAACAGGCATTGGCGCGGGGTTGATCTTGAACGGCCAACTGTTCTCTGGCTTCAATCGAACTGCCGGAGAGATCGGTCATATGATTTTAGAAGTAGGAGGGCCCAAATGCGGTTGCGGTAACCGTGGCTGTTTCGAAGCCCTCGCCGGCCGTCAGGCGATCTTTCAGAAAGTGCAAAGCGCGGTGAAAGCCGGCCAAAAAACTCTACTCACCGAGATGTTGGGGGATGATTTAGCCGACATGCGTAGTGGCGATCTCCGCAAGGCGATTCGACGCGGGGACAAACTGGTGGAACGAATTGTTGAAGAGGCGGCGGAATATACCGGGATAGCCGTCGCGAATTTGATCAATCTCCTAAACCCGGAAGTGGTTGTTTTGGGGGGAGGAATCATCGATGCCTTGGAAGACGAAATGATGGCGATCATCATCGAAACCGCCCAAGACTACGCATTGCCAGGAACGGCCAAAGGGATCGAGATCATCCCCTCGAAACTCGGCGATGACGCCGGGATCGTAGGCGCCGCGGTCTTAGCGCGGCGGGAGACGAAGTGAGTTTCGTCGCAATCGAGCACAGAGCATGGAGAATGAAAATACTCGCCGCGAACCTTTCTCACAGGCTCTATCTTCTATCCTCAGCCCTCCATTGTTAACCCTCGCACATGCCCTCCATCCGCCGCGCAGTGATCGATGTGGGGACCAATTCGGTCAAGCTTTTGGTTGCTGAAGTTTCGGAAAGAACGGTTCTCCCTGTTTTAGAAAAGAGTGAGCAAACGCGCTTGGGGAAAGGGTTCTATGAGACTCGCCGACTGCAGCCAGACGCTATCGCGAAAACCGCTCAGGCCGTGGCTCAATTCCAGACCGAGGCACTTCACTGGCAAGCGGCTTCCATTCGTGTCATCGCTACCAGTGCTGCTCGAGATGCGCTGAACCCATTCGATCTCCTCCGCGCGGTGGAGCAGGCGTCGGGATTGAGAGTCGAAATTATTTCGGGTGATCAAGAAGCCGACTGGGTATTTGCGGGAGTCACGAGCGATCCCCGCCTTGCCACTCAATCGCTAATCATTTTGGATGTCGGCGGCGGCAGCACCGAGGTGATCGTTGGTGAAGGTTCTGTTGCTTACTTTCGCCAGAGCTTTCCGTTGGGAACCGTCCGTTTGCTGGAAGAACTCCGGCTTTCAGATCCACCGCTGGAAACTGATTGGCAGTCGTGCCAGGCCAGGCTCGACGATTTTCTGGTTAAGCAAGTGCGACCGACGCTGGAACCCGCGTTGCGACGATGCTCGGGCAGTTCCGTTCAACTAGTCGGCACCGGAGGAACGACGACGATTTTAGCACGAATGCAACTCAGCTTAACAACATTCGAGCGAGAGCGCCTGGAAGCCGTGCGTTTAACTAAGGAAGATGTTTGGTCTCACCAGAAACGCCTCTGGAATTTGGCTCTGGAAGACCGAAGGAAAATCGTCGGCCTGCCTCCCAATCGCGCCGATGTGATTTTGACCGGAGTAGCTATTTTCGGCGTCTTCATGACAGAGTTTGGTTTCACTGACCTGCGAGTCAGCACTCGTGGTCTCCGTTTTGCAGCCGTCCTCCCGAGTCTGACCTAGTAAATCCGATGAGTCCTTTCTGGCTTTCGTGCAGCACCGGCCAGCGGAATCGTTACTGTCGGAGGGAGGTGTCAGTTCGTTTCACGAACTCCTCTGATCCTGGTCGAACCGTTACGCCTGTCACGTGATGTGAATAACTTTTGGAGTTTTCGGTTTGACAGCCTTCTGACATCGATTTAACCATCACTCACTCGGGTAAGGAAGTTCTTGGAAAAATCGACTCCAGCGGAGTCGTGAGAATAACGGTTCCAGATTCGTCACTCGGGGAGGTTTTACCACGCTACGCAACGCCCGGCCTTCATTGACCGGGTCAGGAAGCTTGGGAGGACTTTGGCGTCAACCATTCAAGCAAAGGAGAAAATGTTATGTTCAGGCTTCTTGTCACTCTAGGGTTATTGGCTGTTGTCAGTTCTCGCGGACTTCATGGAGGGGTCATTCTATCAGAGGCATTCTCTTATCCGGATGGGGTCTTACAAGTCGTGTCTGCTGACAAATGGACCGGCCACAGCGGGACGACCAATCAAGTGGACGTTTCAGGCGGCGCTCTTAATTTGAGCGGGTCGGAGACTCAGGACGTGAATGCCTTGCTCGTCGGCCAGCCGTACAGCGCCACGGGCAGTGACCGACTCTACTCGAGCTTCAAAGTGAAGTTCACTCTGCTTCCGTCCAGCGGCGGAAGCTATTTTGCTCATTTTAAAGATTCGGGAGCGGGATTCCGCGCACGCCTGTGGGCCTTGGGTAGCGGGGCCACGCCGGGGTTGCTCCGTTTAGGTGTCGGCTCCGCCTCTGGCTCAGTTCCGTCCGTTGTCCATCCGATGGAACTGAAAGTGGGAAGCGAGTATCGAGTGGTGACCTGCTTAATCGTCAGCAACGCCGTCAGCTCTCTTTGGATTAACCCGGACTCAGAAGCGGCTCCCAGTGTCGCGACAGAACCGGGAACTGCGATCCAGATCAGTTCATACGCGTTTCGCCAAGCAACAGGGATCGGCGTGCTGACCATTGATGATCTTCTCGTCGGAACGACCTTTGCAGATGTCATAACTTCGAGCAATGCCCCAGCAGTTGTGGCCAATCCAG
>SIBE01000040.1 GCA_009695265.1 Pedosphaera sp.
CAATCATCCGCTGGCTCAAATGCTGCCGGATCAACTCCCATTGGACTGGGATGAATCGCCTTGAACGTCGCGAAGCTTCATTGATACGGAATTCGCCAATTCGCCCACAAATCCACATTTCGCCTCACACCCTTTCGTAACACCCTCTGATATGGACGAAAAACTTCAAGAACTCGCGATCTACATTCAACAAACGTTGCCTCAATCGAAATCGATCACTCATCTTCAAAAAGATGCCAAGATGGGTGTTGTCACGTTTACTTGGAACTCACACAAGTTCATCGTCAAACTGACCCTGGAAGTTTTGGAGTTGAGGGTGAACAGGCTCTTTATTACAGGCGCGTCGATGTTGATGCAAACCGCCCTACAAAAACGCGATAAGGATTCAAAGGTCTTCACTCAAATAGACGAATCTCTTGGTCAAGTGGAACAATTGTTCAATAGTCAGGAGACCGAGAAAGGGTTGACCCTTTTGACGACGATCAAGAAGACCATGGAAAAATTCAGTCCGCCCAGCAAGCGGGCCAAAGGGACAGCAAAGTAAAAGACCGGGATGTCATTGAGTTGAGCCCCGGAGGTGCCGAGTTGCTGCCATGCCATGCCGGGCAAGATCAGACATGCTTGGCTAATTCAGCCTGGCTCGCCGCGAACACCTCTTTGTGCAGGGAATTTCCATGGCAATCCATTGTCACCACTGCCGGAAAGTTCTCCACCTCCAATTCCCAAATCGCTTCTGGAGATCCGAATTCTTTTAAGAAATAAACATTTCGAACCGCCTTGATACATTCGGCCAACACCTGAGCCGCGCCGCCGATGGCATGCAGATAAGCGCAGCCGTGCTCTTTGCAGGCGGCCAACGTCCGATCTCCCATCCCGCCCTTGCCAATCACGCCTCGAAGGCCAAACTCCCGAATGATCTCTCCTTGATAAGGTTCTTCGCGGATCGAAGTTGTTGGCCCCGCGGCAGTGACTTTCCAGTTGCCTTGCTCGTCTTGAATCACCACCGGACCGCAATGGTAGATGATGCCGCTCTTGAAGCTGACACCCGGAGGGAGCGCCCCTCCGTCGTGAAGATATTTATGGACGACATCTCGGCCCGTGAAGAGGACGCCGGAAATACCCACGGCATCGCCTACTTTGAGCGAACGAATTTCCTCCTCGGTTATCGGAACAGTGAGTGGAATCATAACTTAATTAATACATCCATTTGTCGATTTCACCGGTCGGTTTGAGCACCACGCCTTGACGCCGATAAGCCCAGCACATGTAACTGACGCTGACGAAAAATGAGGCCGGCAACCGATTAGCCGCGCAGATTTTCACACCTAGCAATGTCGTTTTTCCTCCAAACCCCATCGGGCCGATACCGAGTTCATTCGCCGTCTTGAATATATCATGCTCCAATTGGTCCAATTCGTGGCTCGGATTCCGATCCGGCAGAGTGCGAAGAAATTGCTGTTTCGAGAATTCATAGCCAGTGGCGCGATCGCCGCCAATGCAGACACCAAGTATGCCGGGACCGCATCCTTTGCCTTGCGCTTGCAATACCGCATCCAGGATCACTTTCCTGCATCCCTTCAAATCCCGATCGGCTTTCAGCTTCTCGTTCGGTAGCGAATATTGAGCGCCGACATTCTCGCAGCCGCCGCCTTTCAAGATCAGTCGGACATGGATTTCTGGGGAACGATGCTGATGAAAATGGATCGTCGGAGATCCCGGGCCGACATTTGTCCCATCATTGAGCCCGGTCAGCGAATCGACCGAATTCTGCCGCAGGTGACCCTTCTTGGTGGCTTCGCGGACGGCTTCGCGCGTTATTTCTTCAAAAGTGATTTGATCAAAAGTTGCCGGGCAATCGACGTAAAGTATGATGCTGCCCGTATCCTGGCAGATCGGTTGGGATTTTTGCTTTGCCATCTCGATGTTCCGCTCGATGATTTTTAAGGCAGACTCAGCGATCGTCCCTTTCTTCTCGTTTTCGAGCGAATCCAAAATAGCCTTTTGAACGTCGTCAGGAATCTCGGCGGAGGTCCGACGAACTAATTCCAACAGTGAGGCGCGGAGACTTTGCATCTTGAAATCGTAAGTGGTGAGAGACTCAGTGTCAACGGGTGGCAAGCGAGGCAGAGATCGAACGTCCTTTGACCGCTGGCTTTGGTTCATATTTTGATCTATTTTTCCATAGCCACTCGCTGGCAATTCGCTTACACCTTCTCGCCGTTATGAGTGACCGCGTTGCGCCGAAATTAGCTAAGTGGCCCTTTCTTTTGGGCGATCTCCTTCTATTGAGTTGGGCGGGTTGGATTGTTTTTCAAAACCCTGAGCCGCTTGGCCTCTGGCAAACGGGCCTTTCTTTGATTGCGGTTGTTATTGGAGGATGGCTCTGTGTGACTCCTTTCCTGCACGAACATCGCGCTTCGGTGAAGCTGGCTGAAGCCGACTCCCTCGCGACCGCTGTGGGGCAGATCCGAGACTTGGATCTGATCAAGACTCAAATTTCCAACGCCACCGGCCAGTGGCAAAGTGTCCAGGAACATTCGAATAACACCGTCAATGCCGCTAAAGAGATTGCCGACCGTATGAAGGCGGAGACACAGGAGTTTTTGGCATTTCTGGAAAAGGCGAATGAAAGTGAAAGAGCCCACCTTCGTTTGGAAGTCGAGAAACTGCGTCGCACCGAAGGCGAATGGCTGCAAGTGACGGTTCGGATTCTGGACCACATTTACGCGCTGAATCAAGCCGGCGCTCGTTCGGGACAACTTGCCTTGATCTCCCAGCTAAGCCAGTTCCAGCATGCTTGCCGCGATGTGGCCCGCCGTGTCGGCCTTGCTCCTTTCGTAGCCACCCGGTCAGACTCATTCGATACCAAAGCGCACCAGCTTGGGGATGCTCGGGACCCGCTCCCGGTCAATCCTCAAATCAAGGATACACTTGCCACTGGATACACCTTTCAAGGACAGATCATTCGCAAGGCCATGGTTTCCCTCCTACCCGAAACGCAACCCGAGCTTCCTCTCGTAACTGCAGCTCACACCGAACCACCAGATACGAGCACCGCTTCCCTTGGCGTTGACGAGGCTCCGGAACGCACCGAGTCCGATCAGGTCAGCGCATCATAACAGCCAAGCCGTGAATCACACATCCGTGCACAAAACAGTGCGTTGGATGTTCAGAAAGTGCAGCCAGCAATTTGCCACTGGCCGACAGTAGATTCGTTCAAGCGCCATGGAGTAAAGTTTCAGTTGAGGCGCATACGCTTTGGCTTTTTCGCTCCAACCGTTCGGAGTGACCAGATCGGTTTTGAAATCCAGAAGCCAGATTTCCGTCGGTAAAAGAACCGCGAGATCAACCACTCCCTGCACCACGATGAACTCCTCTTTCAACGCCGCTCGGACGCGATCGTTGTCGGTCGGTAGGTTCAATCGGAAATCCTGACTTGGTTGAGCAGTTCCAGGTGAGCCGCTTAGTTCGCGCAAGTCGCCTAGAGAGACTCTCGCCGTGAATGGCAACTCTCGATTCAAATAACTGCGTCGAGCGATGATCTTCTGGCCGATGTCGGTTTTCCAAAAGTCGGCCACGCACGGCAGCCTCAGCGCCTTTCGTTCGGCCGGCGACAATATATCTTCCTGCTCCATCCTGTCGGCTTCCGCCTCGATCGCGGCGAGGCTGTGAACAGAATCCAGCGAAACGAATTGGCAAAAAATGTGATGAGCCGTGCCCACTTCCGCCGCGCTCAAACCGGGGGTGAGGCGTGGGGTGGCTGAAACAGAACCGCGCGAAGCAAACGCGGGCTTTTGCGTTTCGCCCATGATTTCATCGTTAATTCTCCTTCTCAGCAGCGACACAGAGGCTTTGGCTGGTTCTCCGGTTGCGGCGAGAAAAGGATATTGCCAGGCTAGTCGTTGTTGCAAGGCCTCCAACGCCACCGGGTCCACCGCCTCCGAAGATGCTCCCGCCTGAGCTGAGAGATCGATCGCGGGATCATCTGCAGTGAGCCTCGGATCGGAATCGTCGTAAATGGTCCAGCTCAGCAGGTCGCACTCTCCTCCGGCCCGCTGCGCCCAGTCGGCGATCCCGATCGGCTCGCTTAACCACGGTCCCAGCCAATCGAGGTCGCTTCTGGCCGAAAGCACTTCCTGGATGTTGAGCGCGGCCCTGGCACTCGCTACGGTGTTCCAACGCTTTTCCACATTCCTCCGAGAGGTGGTGCCGGTCAATATCAGCGTGTGACACGCGCGAGTCATCGCCACATAAAGCAGTCGCATTTCTTCCCCGAACCCTTCCCGCCTCTGGTGCCGCTGCGCCAGCCAGTAGGGCAGGCTCGGATAACGCCGCTCCGAAACAGGCGCTTTCACAAGCGGGCAGATCCCATACTTCTCATCCAAAATGAGGCTCTCGTGTAAATCTGAAAAGTTGAACGCTTTTCCCAAGTCCGCGACGACGACGATCGGGAACTCCAGCCCTTTTGCCTGGTGAATGCTCATTAAGCGCACGGCGTTCGCGGTTTCAATCGGAGCCGGTTCGCGATCGATCTCGGCATTTTTTTGCGCGTCGATAAATTTCAGAAATCGAAATAAACCTTGCCGATGGAACTGGTCGAATTGCCGAACCCAGGTCAGGAGTTTGGCGACATTCGCCCGCCGTTGCTCGCCGCGAGATTGCGCCACGAGCCACGCCGCATAATGAGTCTCCGCGAGAATCCGCTCCAAACATTGAGAAAGAGAAGTCTCGCGGGCCCGCCGCCGCCAATCCCCAAACCGTCCCAGGAAGAGATCGACTTTCGTCCAAGCAGCGGCGGCAATATCATTGAACGGACGATTGGCGATTGGCGGTTGGCGATTCGATGCTTCAATAAACTCCCCCGGACTTTGCTTCGTATCCGAGTCCTGACCTCCGACCGCCGACCTCCGCCCTCTGGATTCCACCTGCCCCTGCCTGTGAAAATGTTGCAGCGCTGTCCAAAATCTTCCTTTCGCGGCCAGTCGAATGACGGCCAGTTCATCGAGAGACAAGCCAGCCAACGGCGAGCGAAGAACGGCCAGAGCCGGGACATCCTGCAATGGATTATCTAGCAGGGCGAGCAGGTTCAACAGGTCCATGACCTCCGGGCTGTCGAAAAAACCACCCCGCGTCGCCAGCAGCGGCACGCCCAATCGAGCGAATTCCTTGGCAAAGCTTTCCACCTTGTTGCTGGGAGAGCGCAGGAGGATTACCATATCGTTCCATTCGACGGGCCGGTTTTGCTTCTGCTCGCCGTCCCAGACCTGATACCGCTGCATTCTGAGGTCACGCAATCTCAGCCCTACCAACCGCGCTTCTTGATCAGCACTCGAATGTTCGCTGAGGAATCCATCCTCCGAGTCGGGCGTGTTCCGGTCGTTATCCGAGACTTGATCCGAATCTCCTTTTCCGGTCAGCCGAAGATGCAGCTCGACATGTGGTTTGAACTCGGACTTGCCCTTATCCCCTTCAACGGTGAGCGCCGAACGCGCCTCGCGATTTCCGAACGCCAGCCAAGCGCTCTCGTCGTAATCGACTCCGCCAACTTCTTTGCGCATCAGTGATCGAAAGAACGGATTGATGAAATTCAGAATGGCTTCGTGCGAGCGAAAGTTATCCGAGAGGGGAATTACCGTCCCGCGCGCCGCGTCATTCCGCCACTCTCTGGCGTAACCTTGAAAGATTTGCGGCGCCGCCAATCGAAACCGGTAAATGCTCTGCTTCACGTCACCCACCAAAAACCGATTCGCCTCTGCTCCCTCGCGTCCCAGCGCCGATAGAATAGCATCCTGGGCCGCGTTGATGTCCTGGTACTCATCCACAAAAATCAGCTTAAGCTTTTTCCGCCAGTGCTCGGCCAGAGATGTCGGGCGGTTCGCGGAATAATCCCAAAGGAGCCTCAGACTGAATTGCTCAATGTCGTGAAAATCGAGCGCCCCCAATTCCTTTTTCGCTTTCGCGAAGTCACTGCCAAATTTCTCCACCAAGCCCAGCAGAGCGATCATGTCCGGACGGAGCCAGCCCCAATCTTCCGCGAGCGGATCGCTCGAGAGACAGGGCGTTGGCTTGTCAGCACTCGACACCTCCTCGGGCCTGTCCATCAATGAATGGAGAAAGGATGCCTCTTCAAAGAACGCTTCAAGCCGCTTGCGAAGCACCGTCTTCTTCTTGGTCGGCCAGGCCTGATCCGCTTCGAGTATTCTGGAAAGGATATCTGTTTGGCAGTGCTCCAGCCTTGGTTCAGCAAGCTCCGACAGCAGACCAGCGCAAACTTTCGCGTTCGTATTTTCGTCAGGTTCAGATTGCAGAACTGGCAACCAAAGAGCGCACCAGTCCACCAGGGCTTCACCGAGCCACGTCCGCCATCGCGTTGGCTCTGATTGTTCAAACATTGTTAGCTGAAGCCGCAGCCATCGGGCTGGATCGGGCAGTGTCTGGCTGTAATGATGCAACCGAAAGACCAGACGCCGAATCGGCCAATCCCAGCCCCGTCCCTGGACCTCGATGAGCTGCTGCACCGCTTCTGCGTTTGCTGTCATGCCAGAGTAATGTCGTTGCAGCAGCCCCGAGAGGGTGTCTTCAGCCAGCAGTTGGGCTTCCTCCTGTGCCATCACCGCCAACTGTGGATCTAAGTCCAGCTCGTAAAAATGCTGGCGAACCAATTGAAAACAGAATCCGTGCAAAGTCGAGATGGCAGCCGTATCCAACAACGCGATCTGCTCACCTAAATGGCGATTGTCCGGATGCTCGTCCACTGCCCGCGTGAGCTCCGCCCGAATGCGACGGCGCATCTCTGCCGCAGCCGCATCGGTGAACGTCACCATCAGAATTCCGTCGATTGAATTGGTAGATCCTTGCAGCAGCCAGGCAACGCAGCGTTCTACCAAAGTTCGCGTCTTGCCCGCGCCTGCTCCGGCTTCGACCAGCACATTGCCTCGCGCCTCGATAGCGCGTTGTTGGTTTTGACTAAAGCGATTCATGAGCTGCGTCGGCCATGGTTCCGGTCTTCCGCAACACCCGATACGTGTGCGTCCAAGGATCGATGCGGCAAACAGAGAGATAGCTGCACTTGGCGCACGCCACATCGGAACCTTTTCGATAGGGATCGACGCTAGTGCCTCCCGCAAAAATGGCTTTGCCCATTCTCGTTAAGTGACTTTCAACGCCGTCGAGCATCGCCGCAAACTCAGTCGTGCTCATCACTTCTCGGCAAGAGCCATGTATTTTCTTTTTGTTCGTGATCCTATAATTGAACTGGTCGCCCTCGGCCGCATCGGCGCGGCAGTCGAGTTTGGAGAGCATCTCGACGTCAAAGCGGCCAGCGTGGCGGTAGGCCAGCTTGCGCGTTGTGGTTGAGCTTTCCAGAACTTCCTGGCGCGTCTTGCCTGCTTCATAGTGGCCTCTCAGGTTCACGTAAAAAACTCCCGCGGGAATGAGCCTTCCGACGCCAAAGATCGACCGTGGATCCGCCAAGTCTCGGAGCACGTTCAGGTATGCGGGCAGTTGCAGTTGGACTCCATGAGCAACCAGCACGGGATCGAGCCGTTTTGCGCTCGATTTGTAATCTATGACGACGCAGAGCGCCTCGTCTCGATCCGGGTTGCGCCATAAATCAACACGATCGATCTTGCCGCGGAAAGAAAGATGATGGCCCTCGCCCAGGTTCAATTCCCACGCTGGCAATGGCTTTTCCTCGAGGCCAAAGGCTAGCTCGACTGCGTGCGGTTCAAATTGGTATTGGGACATCCAGGAGAGGATCGTTTCTATGAAGTTCTTGAGCGAAGATGTCAGACTCCGGGCGGTAAACCTGCCTTGATCGGTGGCTTGAAACAGTCCTTCCCGATATTTGGGGACGAGTGCTTGCGCGATTTCCCCGATCCGTTGTCGGCCCTCTTGAGGCGTGACTTCGCGCCAGCGTTTGCCTTCCTGGCGCAATTCCTGGTGGAAGCGGGCCAGAACTTCATGTTGAAAGCTCCCCAATTCCCGCGCATCCACCTCGAACAACCGTCGCTCTTCCGCTTTCAGGCCCGAGCTGACCAAGAACTTGAAGGGACAGGCCGCAAAGTCTTCGAGGCCGCTGACCGATGTGCGTAGCGTGGTTCCATACAACCGCTCGGCCAGCGCTGGCGACAGCGATTGGGAGCTATGATCGTATTGAAAGTGTTCGATTTGTTTGCGCAACGGAGCAAACGCCGGGAGCGTCACTAATGCAGCCAACACTTTGGAATCCGTTTGCGGTTCCTGCCAACTTCGGAGCAGGGGTCCTATCAGATCGCTGGGATGCTCGCTTTCCAGCCACGGGTGCGAAGTCGAAAAAGCTTCGACCCGCAGAGTAGGGAATAGGCGTTGCAATTGGGCGAGAAAAGGGGAGGGGTTTAAAGCCTTTTCATTTTCATCCCTCGTGGCGCATGTCAGGACCAGCCTGCTTCGCGAACGAGTGCAGGCGATGTATCCCAAATATTGTTCCTGCCCAATGCGGCTGCGCGTGGTCTGACCGAGATCCGCTCCAAGTTGTGAGAGTTGTTCGCGATCAGATTCGGTCAACAAAATAGGGGCGCTCGGCACAGCGGGAAAGACCGATTCGTTCAGACCAAGAATAATAGCCAGATTGAGATCAGGATTTCGGGAGCGATCTACGGCACCGACCAACACTTGATCGAGGGCCGGCGGAATCACGCCGACGGTTTGAGTGGACAACCCAGCTTCCAAGATCGGGAGCCATTCCATTAAGCTGAGCGATTCATCGGGAAAGGCGAGGGCCAGATTGTCGAGCCACTCGTGCATTTGCTGCCAGAGACTGATGTGAACCAGGTTGCCTGATTGGGTGCTCCAGCCTTGTAATTGTTCCTCGATCTTTAATCGCCGCCAAAAGGCGCGCAGAGCTTCTGCGAGCTGTATGCCTGTTACCGTTCGCCTCGAAGCAAGCGGCGGGTCCTGTGAGTTGGATGGCGTGGCTGTCAGAGCTTCGGCCAATTCCTGAAACGGTTCCACCAGTTTCTCGCGCAAGGGCTCCAGCCACTCGTTGAGTTCATGGTTGTCCGGGAGCGTTAAGGGTTGAAGCCAGTCCAGGCCTTTCCAGCCGTGTGCCAACGCCTCATTTTCGAGACGGTCGATCTCTGTTTCGTTCCGATGCACCAATCCCGTTTTCAACGCTCCAAACCAATCTTCGGATTCCCACCCAAAGGCGGCGGTCCGAACTGCGCTGCGGGTCAATTCGGCGAGGGGATGATGTCCCACCGGCTCACGTCGATCGAGAAAGAACGGAATGTCGAAGCTTGTGAAGACCCGGCGGATTGGTTCGTAATAGTTATCGAGCTGCCGAACGACGACCGCGACCTCTCGATAACGTCCGCCGACGCGGACAAATCGAAGAATTTCCCTGGCTGCCAAAGTCGCTTCTGCCTCAGGATTGGCGCAAAGGGCAACGCGGAGTGTGTTCTGTAGCTGCGGAATCGTGACTGGCTCGGAAAACGGTTTGGGTTGCGACCAATGGTTTTCTAAATGCCGCAGGATTGGGTTGTTCGCAAAGCGGCCATGAGGGCCGTTTCTATCCAACCATTCGACGACCACGTCCGTGTCCGCCCGGTCGGCTAGACGTTTCTGGAGTTGTCGAAATGTGAGTCCAACCGCTGACCAGGTCGAGAGCCACGAAACGCCGGCGATTGATTCGCGGTCGAGATTGAAGGCAAGAGTGGCCCGATCGCAAAACGGGAGCAGCGTCGTGAGCAGCGCTATTTCCTGGGGAGCCAACTCGGCAAATCCATCAAACCAGAGAGCGCCGAAGCGGGGCTTCCGGTCGGCTGACACGCCGTTGGAAGGAGCGCCGCTCGGCGGTGGCGAATCACGCAACGCAGCGACTGCGAGGTCGATGAGCAGATCATTGTCTTGCAAGTCGTGTTGTTGGAGCCAGTCGAGATAAGCTCGGAGCATTTCCGCGAGATCCTGCAGCTTGAAGTTGAGCGGGTTCTTCAGCCCCGTCTTGGCCGCCAGTGAAATGAGTTGCTCTGGGGAGATTTGAGACCGTTGAAATTCACGGAGCAAGATGCTCAGTTGTTGCGCGAAACCGCGAAGACGGGCGGTGGAGCGAAACAGTTTTAATCGATCGCGCTTCTGGGAAAGCAGAGCCCTCAAAACCATCAATCGTCCTTCTTCGCTGAGTAATTGGGGAGGGCTTTGATCGACCTTCGTCAGAATCAATTCGGCTAACTGGTCGAACGAGAGGATTTGGAGCCGGGTATATCCCTGCAAGCTCCCATCAGCCAAGAGCTGCCGCTCCAATTGGAATGTGGCCTGCTTCGGAGATAAAAAGACCAATGGCGGGCCGACGGGAGAAGCCAGCAAAGCAGCGCGAATTTCCGCTAGACAACGGAAGGTCTTGCCAGTCCCCGATGGCCCAAGCAGAAAACGAACTTGCACATCTGCCTTTTAGCCGCAAATGCATGAACACGCAAAGAGACAAAGGCTTTATTTGAAACCCGCAGCGGTGTCTGGGTCGATTGAGGAATTATGTTCTCCGCGCTTCGCCTTAGACAACCACGCTGAGGCCAGGCGCGGGTTGGATCACTTTGATCTTGGGATAACGCGCGCGAATCTCTGCTTCAAACCATTTGCGCGATTCATCTTCTCCATGGCCCAAGAGCACGGTGTGCGGATCTACTTTTCCCACAAAGTCCACCAGCTCATCGCGATTGGCGTGAGCCGTCAGATCGAAATCTTGCACCTCACATTGTTTTGTCACTTCACCGCCGCTGGGACTGAAAAGGAATTTTTCCCCCATCTGGGCGGCTTTGAGCCGACCTCCAGGTGTTTGGGGGTCGGCGTAACCGACGAAAAAGATCGCCTGTTTCTCATCGCCGATCATCCGGAGCGCCAGGTCATGGGCGGCGGTTTTTTCACTCATCATTCCTGCGGTGACCACGAAGAGGCGCCCGCCGGAAAGTTTCATTTTTTGGGCTTGGCCCTTCTCGAGCACGGTCAGGTTCAAGGCCTCGGTCAGCCTCAAACTGGTATGCTGACGATGTGTGCGATGGGCTTCCAAGTCATAAATTTCTGTGAACACGCGTCCGAGGCCACCGATGAAGACGGGTTGTTGTCGTATTTTTCCCGCCCGCATCAACAAGGCGAGTTGGGCCAGAATTTCCTGACTTCGGCCCAGCGCGAACACCGGAATCAGAACGCATCCCTTGCGGTCGAGAACGCGCTGAATGGCCAGGGCGAGGCGTTCTGCTTCGCCTTCGCGGGTGAAGCCTGGCGGAATGGGGCGATTGCCTCGAGTGGTTTCCATGATGAGCACATCCGCTTTCACATCTTCGAATAGGGCTCCTTTCAAGATCGTTTGATTCTGAAAACAGACGTCGCCGGTGTAAAAGAGAGTTTGCTTTTGTCCTCGGATCATGATGCCTGCCGAACCGAGAGCATGGCCCGCGTCATAGAATTCCAAGGTGGGCGAGGGGAATCCGGCTCGGGTTTTCTGGTAGGCCGCCCAGGTAATTTCACGGTTGTATTTATATCCCTGGAAGAGGTGAGCCAGGTCGTCCACTTCGCCGTGGGTGTAGAGCGGGTATTCCTTAATCCCTAATTCCTCGCGCTGGCGAATCATGACATTGACGGAGTTGTGGAGAACTCGCTCGACCAGGAAATAGCTCAGCTCACTCATGAGGACATGAGCTTTGGGAAAGTAGCGCAACGCGACGGGCAACGAACCGACATGGTCGTGATGGCAGTGGCTGATCGCTATGGCGTCCAAGGGTTCATCCTTGATTAGCTCGTAAAGAGGCATGCTTTCCATGCCTTCATGTTTGGGGTGCGTTCCGGCATCCATGAGCAGGTGGTGCCCCTCGATATCCACAAACCAAGCGCTGGCACCAATATCGCTTGAAGGGTTCAAATTCAAAATCCGCATAATAGACTGTAGCCAACGACTTGCGGAAAGGGGAGTAAAATGAGCTATTGAGTATCGATCGAGATTCCGGGGCGCATTTTACCAAGAAAAATCTTTGAACATTTATTCACCTTCGCTCGTCTTAACGGGGTAGTTAGTTGGGTTTGGTTTACTTAGGTTTGAGCGGGAGGCATCTCGCTCTTGAAGTAGGGTCCGCCAACCGTGTTGGCGGAAAGGAGGCAGGTTTGGTTGGTTGTTTGAGTTGGGCGGGCATCGAAAGGTGCCCGCTTTTTTTATCGAAAGTTTCAGCGACAGGTTGTCAAGGTGCTGAGCTTGGGTTACATGTTGACCAATGCGTCTGACTGGAACTAATTATTTCCGACGGTTCGGCATCCCGCGAGTGCGAAACTCTTCGTTAATGGGCCGGTTGACAATGGTTTGGCTGGCCACTTTGTTTTTAGCTTTTTCACTCAAGGCTCAAAAGGTTCCCGTTCAAGAAATAAAGCTCTCCAACGGCATGACCATGCTGATGGTTCAGCGCGATGGCGAACCCTCGGTCTCGGGTGGTTGGGTCGCCCACGTCGGAAGCGCCAATGAACGTCCTGGCATCACCGGAATCGCCCATCTGTTCGAGCACATGATGTTCAAGGGAACTCCCACCTTGGGGACTAAAGATTACCAGAAGGATGTCGTTATCATTGCCGAACAGGAACGTCTCCGTGAACAAATTCGGGAGGAAGAAGCCAAGCTCCGCGCTGCCTACCGCCGGGGCGAGATCGACGACCTCTCCAAGCCTGAAAGTAAAACCGAGCGCCTCAAAGGATTGGAGAAACAGTTCAACGAATCGATCGCCCAACAGAGGGAGATTTTAGTGAAAAACGAGTTCGATCGGGTCTATACCACGGCCGGAGCTTCGGGGATGAATGCTTTCACGAGCCAGGATATGACAGGTTATTTTATAACCGTTCCGGCAAATAAGCTTGAGCTTTGGATGTGGATGGAATCCGAACGCTTGCTCCATCCTATCTTCCGCGAGTTCTATGCGGAACGCGACGTTGTCTTCGAGGAACGACGGATGCGGACGGAATCCACTCCATTAGGTAAATTCGCCGAAACTTTCGAAGCCATGTTCTGGGAATCGCATCCTTACAACTGGCCTGTGGTTGGCTGGCCTTCTGACATTCCCGCGATCTCAAAAGCCCAAGCTGATGAATTCTACGGCATCTATTATTCGCCGCGAAATATCACGCTGATCTTGGTCGGCGATTTTGAATCCTCGGCCGCTTCGAGCTTGGCAGAAAGATATTTTGGTCGCATCCCGCCTGGACAAAAAGAAGTGCCCGACGTCGTCACTCTCGAAACCAAGCAGCCCGCGGAGAAGCGAATGAATGCTGAGGCCGAAGCCAATCCCCAGGTGGATATTAATTGGCATACCGTCGCGTTTGGTCATCGTGACTCCTACGTGTTGCAAGTGTTGGCTCAGCTTCTCTCGACGAGAACGGGGCGTTTCTACAAGGGCTTGGTTCTCGGTTCGGAGGTGGCTACGGAAACCTGGGCTCAACAAGACTCGCGCAAGTGGGCTGGGCTTTTTAACGCCGGCGGTGAAGCGAAGGACGGACGCACGCCAGAGGAGGTGGAGAAAGGGATTTACGCCGAGTTGGACAAGCTCAAGCAGGAGAGCGTGCCACCCGAGGAATTGGAGAAGGTGAAAAATAATTTTGCTGCGTTCGAGTATCGTAAACTTTCCTCGAACTACCCCATCCTCATGCAGTTGATCTTCAATGATGGCTTGGGAAACTGGCGCGAGATCAATGAGGCGGGTCCCAAGTACCAAGCGGTCACCGTTGCGGACATCAAACGCGTCGTCGCCACTTACTTCACCAAACAGAATAGGGCTGTCGCCATTTATACACGTAAAGCCGGTAAGGCTTCTCCCGAGGATCCGGATTTCGCGGGCTTGAACTCGGAGCAGAAAACGATGCTTCAAACGATCACATCGAAACTGAAGGACGAAACCAATGTCGAGAAACTGAAGCAAACACTGGAGAAGATGGCGAGCCAACAAGGGCAAGCTCCGGACGAGTTGAAATCTTTCTTGAAGGTCTATTCGAAGAAAATTCAGGAGCGGCTCGACGAGCTGGAGAAAAAGCAGAAGTAACTTCGCATCGCGACGACTGCATCGGGTTGCGGGCGGCAAAACGCTAAACTGTTAAATGGTCACATTGTTACATCGTTACATGGCATCGGAATGGTCGTTCGTCAGGAATGTCTCCAGAACGTCCCGATTCTCGTATGGGAAACAGCCGATTCCTTCGGCGCCACATCATCTCTGTTCAACACTCCTCTTCATCGTGGCGAGCTGTCTGATTCAATCTCTCTCGATTTCGGCGCAGCCCGCAAAAGCGATTCCAAGCGCCGCAATTCCTGATCGACCGGAGAAACTTTCCTTTAAACCGCTGGACTATGAACCTCCCGAGCCGTCGCAATATCGAGTTGCCCTCAAGAATGGCTCGATTGCGTATGTTGTGCCGGACCGTGAATTGCCGCTGGTCAACTGCATTGTTTATGTTCGAACCGGGAGCTACGTCGTGTCTGCGGGCCAAGCGGGCTTGGCTGACCTTGCCGGCTATCTCTTGGTTCGAGGCGGTACGAAGTCCAAATCAGCAGAGGAACTGGAGGAGCGTTTGGATTTCCTGGCAGCTCACCTCGATTCCAGCATTGGCGAAACACACGGCACCATCAGTCTAAATTTGTTGTCCAAAGATCTTGCGGAAGGCCTCAGTATCTTGCGGGACGTGTTGACGGCACCTCGTTTTCAGGCGGATAAGTTGACTCTGCGCAAACAGCAGACGCTTCAAAGCATGAAACAGCGCAACGATGAGTCTGCCGATATCGAATCTCGAGAGAGACGGTTCCTCGCTTACGGGGAGGAATTCTGGATCAATCGCCATTCCACCGCTGCCTCAATCGAAAGTCTGACGCAAGCCGATCTGCACGCATTCCACAAGAAGTGGTTTCATCCTTCAAACTTCGTTGTCGTCGTCAGTGGTGACTTCGAAAGAAATGAAATGATCAAGAAGTTGGAGACTCTTTTTGACAGCTGGCCTTTGCAGGGAGAGACAGCTCCCCCGATACTGACGAACACTGTTTTTGCAGAGCCTGGGGCTTACCTTGTTAACAAGGATGTAAACCAAGGCCGCGTCTCCATTATTCTCCCTGGTATTCAGCGTGATAACCCGAGTTATTATTCTGTCACCGTAATGAACGATATCCTGGGAGGCGGCGGATTTACTTCCCGAATTATGAGCCGAGTGCGATCGGACGAAGGGTTAGCTTATTCGGCAGGCTCCATCTTTCCAGGCGGGGTCTATTTCCCCGGGACATTCACTGCGAGCTTTCAATCCAAATCCCGCACCGTGGCGTATGCCGCTTCGATAGTCATCGAGGAGATGAAACGGATTGTCGCGGAACCAGTGTCCGACGAAGAACTCAACACGACCAAGAGATCATTGATCGATTCGTTTCCCAGGACTTTCGCGACGAAAAGCCAGACTGCCAATACATTTGCCCAGGATGAGCTGTCTGGCCGCTATGCCAAAGATCCGCACTACTGGAAAAACTATCGCTCGAAGATCGCTGCAATCACAGCGGAAGATGTGCAGCGCGCCGCTCGAAAGTTTCTTACACCGGAGAAGTTGGTGATTCTGGTGGTCGGCCAAAAAGACGATATCCTCAAGGGCTTTCCGGATCACCCCGTCACTTTGCAGTCAATCGCGGGAAACCGGCTCGTCGAATTGCCGTTGCGCGATCCGCTGACAATGAAACCGGTCAGCCGGTAATACGTTGAGCGGAGCCCGTTCAACCGCTTCTTGCATCTGCATAACGCTTCAGATGTGGAACATCTCCAGGAATTGTCCTCTGCACGGCGTGAGTGTGGACGCCTCTTTTTACGTCGGATTCGACCACGACAGCCCCATCACGGGTCAATCTGCGCGAGGACTACGCGGAAGCCCAGGTCACTGCAGCGATTTGACGGGAAGTAATCATCGCGATTCGCCGACCGGCAAAAATGGCCGTCATAAAGCCAAGATCCGCCGCGCGCGCCGCGAAGGGAACTCTTGGATGCGCGGGACTTGCCAGAGCTTTCAGTCGCGCCGTAGCGGTTGAAATAGTCCAAGCACCATTCCCAGACGTTCCCGTGCATGTCATGCAGGCCC
The DNA here is from genome assembly GCA_009695265.1 of Pedosphaera sp. Taxonomy (GTDB): domain Bacteria; phylum Verrucomicrobiota; class Verrucomicrobiia; order Limisphaerales; family SIBE01; genus SIBE01. The sequence goes on from SIBE01000040.1 coordinate 16,099, forward strand.
CATGGATTCGGCAGCTTGGTTCCAACAGGATGGGTTGCTGACCGACTGTTACCTGTGTACCAGCCGTAAGCGTCCAAACGCGCGTAACTGGGATCGTCACCAAAACTGAAACGTGTTTTTGTTCCAGCACGGCAGGCGTATTCCCATTCTGCTTCCGTCGGCAAACGGTAAACGTAATCCGCTGACAAGGTCCCATCGTCCCGTGCCTTGGCGGTCAGCCTGGAACAATAATCGATCGCATCGTGCCAGCTCACTTTTTCCACGGGGCGAGTAGGGTCTCCCGCATAGTGGCTCGGATTGGTTCCTATCACGGCGAGATACTCCCCCTGCGTGACCTCACATTTGCCCATCCAAAAACCGTGAGGAATCGTGATCTGGTCTTGCGGGCCCTCGTCCAAGCCTCGATCCAGTTCGTCGGTCGGACTGCCCATGGCGAATTTTCCGGGTGGGATCCAGACCATGCCTTCCGGAGCCTTCGACGGGGCCGAGGCCGACGGGCTCACGCCTTCGCGCACGGCAGCTTGAGGGTTGGGCGCGCTCTGAGTATTGGGGTTAAATCCATCCTTGCAGTAAATGACTTCGATACGATCGCGGTAGAGACTGATCTTCGGGCCTGCGTCCAGTTGTAACTCGATATCTTCGGCCTCCAGTTTTCCTAGCTGAACTTCGCCATTAGGCCAACGAAGCCTCGCTCGGGGAGTGGCACCGGTGACGAGCCGGATCGATTCAAGATCGCTCAGCAAGACCAGGCGTTGCGTGGGATTTTCGACGGTGATGGATGAGATGTTGAGGATCTTGCCAGTGAAGAAATCGCCATTCTGAAGCAGTATGAATTGGTGCGGCGGAAAGCCTCCCAATTCGGATTCTCGGGCACGCCAAATGGCCTTCTGGACCTTTTCACGCCGCACTGCCAGTTGCTCGCCTGTATTGAGCCGAATGACAAATGACGGATCTGTGAGGAAGCCGGAAAAGCGATTGCTGTTCACGGTGAGGATCGAGTCAATTGGATTGTCCGCTCCCTGCAAATCAATCGCCGCAATCATCCGGGCATCGAACTTCAGGTCGGCGTAGGACGTTTTCAAGCTGATGGACTCGTTCGCAATGGTTCCGGAATTTTTTTCGCCATTCTGGAGCAGTAGGATATCCGTGTCCTTGGCGCGCGGAACACCGAGAACGATGGCGAGAGGCGAGGCATTGGTCGTTTGCGGTGCTTCCGTTGTCCTGCTCTGCCCGCGTGAAATTGCCACCGAAAGCTCCAGGGCGAGACATAGCAGTGCGCTGTTGAACCTGTTTCCGCCTGAGCTTGCCGTCGTCCTTGAACTCGTCACGCACTCTCCAAAGAAGCGAAGGAATTTCATAGCTTCATTTGGGCGGATCGCGCTGAATAAAAACAGTCAAGGCGAGAATCCCGAAGACCGTGGCGAACCCGAACAGCCAGGCTACGTTGCCAAGCTCTGTGTAAGGACTCGCAATGCCACCAAGCACTTTGTCCATCGTCCGGATCATTTCGAGATACGAAAGCTCCGGCAATCCAGCGAAATCGAAGAGCAGATTCGAGACATGCCAAAGGCCGATCACACTCAGAATCGCAATAAGAGGACTTCGAAAAACGGCTGACGCGAGAAGAGTGAGGGTCACAAGCATGCAGGCACAACCGATCACTTTGCAGAAGCTAATAAACATCCAACCCGTGGTGACCGAGGCGGTGCGGGATTTTACATCATTAGCGGCGCGCCCGGTCAAAGCGTTCAGGACTGTCGTCATACGGTTCGTTTGCTGTGAGGGAGGAGGAATGACCATGCGAACATCCGCGTTCAGACCAAGCAGTCCGAGCGTCCCGTTCCCTTTAAATCGTACAATGCCGAAATTGCTTTCTCGGCCCCACTTGTCCGTTTGAGTGGCTGCGCCCAACCGGTCGATCGTGCCGGTGAACTCCGTGTGCTCGATCTTGATGTAGGCGGTCAACCCCGCTTTCAGGCGCTTGAATTCTTCATATTTATAAATCGGCACGCGCACCTGGTATTCGTCAAGCGGTGCAAGAGCAAAAAGCGGCGTGCCGACATTAACCGGCTGCCCCCTTTGCACCGTGACCTCGGTGATATAGCCGCTGATCGGTGCCGTGATCGTCGAGTGCCCGAGCCGCTTTCGGGCGTCATTGACTTTCCCTTGCGCATTCTCGACCGCGCGCTCGGCTGTTGCGATGGCATCTTCCGTTATCCGCAACTGGCTCTCCGTATTTTTTAGATCGCGCTTGCGAGTCCGAATCTCCGTCTCCTTGTCCGCTTGCTCCGACCGGCTCAGCAAGTCTTTTGCAATCAAGGCGCGCTCGGCGCGGACCAGCCCATCTTCGGCTTGCGCGACGGCGCGCTTTGCGTCTTCGAAACGACGGCGGCAGTTGGTGACATCATTCCGGGCATTCTCTTCCCCGCGGCGTTCATTTTCGAGGTCATGGAACAAAAAACGGTCATCAAGCTGCGCCAGCACATCTCCGGCGCGAACCGCGTCTCCCACTTCGACCTTCTTTTCCAGAACAGTTCCATTCGCTTCAGCAAACAGTTTCTTAGGATCCCATGCCTCGACTTTTGTGTTCTGGGCGTGGGAAGCGACGTAGCCATCTTCAGTGCGGACCAGTTTGTCCTGGCGAATCGCCCAAAAACTCGAAGGCATCAGCACGCATCCGATCATGAGAAGAATCGCAAAGCAGCGCGCGGCGAGCTTTCCGCTCATGTATTCGCCGCGAGTGATCCCACGGCTGAGGATCGCATCGCTGAGGCAGTCTTGCTCGCGGGCAAGTGCGCCTCCAGCAATGAAGATGACCCCGTGCATCCACACCACAATGTAGGTGATGTAAACCGCTTCGAGCATTTGGCTGGCCGTCTGCTGCTTCGCTTGCATCCCTTTCATTTCAATAATGGTGACCAGCGCGCTGACCAGGAGAAAGCCGCGACAGAGCCAGGAACGCCAGATCGCATCGAAATCCGCCAGCGTCAGGACAAGTATGGATTGCCACCGGCTGGGCAGCCGACGGCCTTTCGGCGGAGGACTCGCCCCATCCGCGCCGGGTTCAGCCGGAGGGAGCGCTTCGTCTTGGCGGCCCGATTCGGAGGGGTCGCCCAGATCAGGTTTTGGTAGCACGGAGGAATCCACGAAATTCGTCTTCTGTTATGAGTTTTAAATAGGCATCTTCAAGCCGGCGGCTGGTGGAGTTGATGCCTTCGATAATCGTATCGGTTTCTTTAGCCACCACGAGTAGGGATTCGACGATCTTTCCGACTTTTCCATCTCCTTTCAATTCAAGCCGCACCCGGTCGCTTTCGTGGCAAAGGTCCTCTCGTCCCAGTCGCTCCGAAATCGCGGCTCGAAACCGGCTCACAGACCCCGAGACTCGCAGCTCCAAGACGCTCTCGGGCAGCAAATTTTCCAACTCGGAACGAAGCCCGTCGAAAAGCCTTTGTCCTTGGTTGAGCACCAACAAGCGGTCGCAGACGCGGTCAATATCACCCAAAATATGCGAGCTCAGAAGAATCGTCTTTTGACCGCGCAACGTCTCGAGCAATTCGAGCGTTTGCCGCCGACTGATCGGATCAAGTCCTGCGGTAGGTTCGTCCCAGACGAGCAATTCCGGATCGTTCATCAATGAGGCGGCGATTCCAAGCCGCGTTTTCATCCCGGTCGAATAGGTTCCGATTTTTCGCCCCGCATCGTCCGTCAACCCAACGGCCCGCAGCAGCGTGCCCATCCGCGCTTTGCGTTCACAGCGATCGAGGCCAAAACATTTTCCGACAAAACGGAGATAGCTGATCGCCGTCAGATCCTTCGGAAAAGCGGGGTCATCAGAAAGAAAGCCGATACGCTGCCGCAGCGCTCTCGCGCCTGGAACCATCCGCTGGCCCAGCACCTCGATAGTGCCAGCGCTAGGCGTGATCAAACCCAGAGCTAGGCGAATGATCGTGGACTTGCCAGAGCCATTGGCGCCCAGCAACCCCACCGTCGAACCCCTCGGCAGCCGAAATGAAATATCGGCCAATGCGATTTGCCGACTCTCATACACCTTGGTGATACGGTCAAAAATGATCGCTTCGCTCATCGCCGTGAATCACCGTTATCCTGGCAAAGTTTCAATCCCATGTGACGTGCTTGGCGAATCTCTGCTGGGTAAGTTGCCAGGCTTGATGGAAAGAGTTGTCGCCAATCCAAGGGCCGCCAAAAAGATGTCTGGATTGCATGGTTACCGCTTAGAGGAATATCCGCCCATTGTCGAGCGATGTTTTCGAAGATGTCGGGCTCCATCCTTCTCAGCTCGCGGTTGCTTTTTCTATCAGCCCCGACGCTCCTGCGGCTTCAATGAGGGGCTTGGTTCGTGCCCGTACCAAGCCCACTGGAGCTCGATAATACTGTGCATTTACAGTGTTACTTTGAAACTGAGAGCGATCCAGGGGCATTGGTCTGTTCGAAAGATTGACAACACAGGGCGGGAGTTGCATTCTCAACTGCGGTATCGGGGAGCCAACCAGTTCTGCCATCAGGACGAAGGCTGAGAGTTTTGCGAGGGAACGCAAAAGACCCGTCGAACCTGCTCCAGGTAATGCTGGCGAAGGGAAGCTTCTACTTCATTAGGCTTTCATGGGGCGCAGAATTACAATGTTTATGATTGCGACCAAAGACTCCTTCGAACCGCACAGCAGCGAGCAATTGCCCGCTAGCAAAAAGATTTACATCGCGGGCGCGCTGCATCCCGACATCCGTGTGCCGCTGCGCGAGATCGAAGTCAGCGACACCAAATCTTACACCGGCGCGATCGAGAAGAATGCCCCCGTGCGCGTCTATGATTGCTCCGGGCCGTGGGGCGATCCGGCGTTCACCGGCACGTCCGAGCAGGGCCTGCCCGCGATGCGCCGCGACTGGATTCTCAAGCGCGGCGACGTGGAGGAGATTGACGGGCGCGAAGTGAAGCCCATGGACAACGGCTATCTCTCCGGCAAACACGCCGAGTTCGCCAGCCAGGCGGAGAAGAATCGCCTCATCGAATTTCCCGGCCTCGTCTCGCAGCGCCGCCGTCCGCTCCGCGCCAAGCCCGGCAAGACCGTCACCCAGTTGCAATACGCCCGCGCCGGCATCATCACGCCGGAGATGGAATTCATCGCCATCCGCGAGAACATGGGCCGCGCCCGCATCGCCGACATGGCGGACGACATCGTCCGCAATCAGCTCGACAAACAGCACGCCGGTTCGCAGCAGCTCGCCAGCAGCGAATTCACCCCCTCCGTCTTCCGCAAATTTCCCCAGCGCATTCCGAAAGAGATCACGCCCGAATTCGTCCGCGAAGAAGTCGCCGCCGGTCGCGCCATCATTCCGGTGAACATCAACCATCCGGAAAATGAGCCAATGATCATCGGCCGCAATTTCCTCGTGAAGATCAACTCGAACATCGGCAACAGCGCCGTCGCGTCGAGCATCGAGGAGGAAGTCGAGAAGATGCGTTGGTCCATCAAATGGGGCGCGGACACCGTCATGGATTTGTCCACCGGCAAGAACATCCACGCCACGCGCGAATGGATACTCCGCAACTCCCCCGTGCCCATCGGCACAGTGCCAATCTATCAGGCGCTCGAAAAAGTCAACGGCCGCGCCGAAGACCTCACGTGGGAACTCTTCCGCGACACCCTCATCGAACAAGCCGAGCAAGGCGTGGATTACTTCACCATCCACGCCGGCGTGCTGCTGCGCTTCGTGCCCATGACTGCGAGCCGCATGACCGGCATCGTCTCGCGCGGCGGCAGCATCATGGCCAAATGGTGTCTCGCGCATCATAAAGAGAATTTCCTCTACACCCACTGGGACGACATCTGCGACATCATGGCCGCGTATGACGTCGCGTTCAGCATCGGCGACGGCCTGCGCCCCGGCTCGATTGCCGACGCGAACGACCGCGCGCAATTCGGCGAACTCGAAACCCAGGGCGAACTCACCAAACGCGCGTGGGCCAAAGGCGTGCAAGTGATGAACGAAGGCCCGGGCCACGTGCCGTTGCACATGATCGAGGAAAACATGGCCAAGCAACTCGAGTGGTGTCACGAAGCGCCGTTCTACACGCTCGGGCCGCTCACCACCGACATTGCGCCCGGCTACGACCACATCACCAGCGGCATCGGCGCGGCGATGATCGGCTGGTATGGCTGCGCGATGCTTTGCTACGTCACGCCCAAGGAACACCTCGGTCTGCCGAACAAGAAAGACGTGAAGGATGGCGTCATCGCCTACAAGATCGCCGCGCACGCCGCCGACCTCGCCAAAGGCCATCCCGGCGCGCAATACCGCGACAACGCGCTATCGAAAGCCAGATTCGAGTTCAGGTGGGAAGACCAGTTTAACCTGTCCCTTGACCCTGTGACGGCCAGAGAGTTTCACGATGAAACGCTGCCGCAGGAAGGCGCAAAGACCGCGCACTTCTGCTCCATGTGCGGCCCGCACTTCTGCTCGATGAAAATCACCGAAGACGTCCGCAAATACGCCGCCGAACAAGGCATCGCCGAGGAAGAAGCGCTGAAGAAGGGGATGGAAGAAAAGTCGAAAGAGTTCGTGGAAAAAGGCGCGGAGGTTTACGCGAAGGCCTAATTGAATAGTGGTAGGGCTGCGCTGCCCCGCCGCCCAAACTGCCCGTGCAAAACGAACTCGACATCGTCCGCGACGTTTCCGCCCGGTTGGAGCGGGGTGGTCTCGCCTACATGCTCACCGGTTCGATGGCGATGAACTATTATGCGCAGCCGCGCATGACCCGCGATATTGACCTCGTCGTTGCCCTAACGCCGCCGGATACCGACACCGTCGTGCGCTTGTTCTCGCCCGACTACTACGTTTCCCGCGAAGCCGTCAGCAGTTCCATCGCGCAGCAATCCCTCTTCAACCTCATCCATCAGGAGAGCGTCATCAAAGTGGACTGCATCGTCCGCAAGAACACACCCTATCGCCGCGCCGAGTTCGAGCGACGCCAGCGCATCAACATCGAAGATTTCTCCACCTGGATCGCGAGCAAGGAAGACCTCATCATCTCCAAGCTCTGGTGGGCCAAGGATTCCCATTCCGAACTACAACTGCGCGACGTAAGAAACCTCGCCCGCACCGGCTGCGACACCGCCTACATCGAACGCTGGACGCGCGAACTGGGTCTGCTTAACCTGTGGCTGGAATGCAACCCATGACCGATACCTCCCCTGAAATCGCCGAGATGGTGCGCGCCCGGCTGATGGCGTTGTCCGGCGCGGAACGATTCCGCATGGGCGTGCAGATGTTCGACGCCGCGCGGCGCATGGTGCTGGCCTCGCTGCCCGCCGGCTTGCCGGAAACCGAACGCAAGCGCCGCCTCTTCGAGCGTCTTTACGGCATGCCGCTCCCTACCCATTCATGAACTGGGCTGCCATTTGGAAGCAAACTTCAAAATCATCATTTCAACAACCGGCTTAACGGAGAGTTCTCAAAATATTTTCCGAACAGTGACCTCAAACCAATAGTTGTCCAATCCAATCGCTACTGGATCAACCCAAACTTGCTTCGGGTCAAAGCTGGGCAGAGGGACTGTGATCTTGCGTTGAGTATTATCGAGATCGTTGACGAATACATTAAGTCGAAGTCAGCCGCGTTTGAGGCGTTCATCGAAACGTGCGTCAAACTCAAGGAGTTGACGAAATCTGCCCCGAAAGAAGCTGAAGCGTTTATTTTGGATTTGCTCGCACCGAATCGGGATGCTCGAGTGTTTGAAATTGTGCTTCCTCAGCAGAATCTGTGGGTGCCTTCGGGCGCAAAACGCATGAAAGCCGCGTAAAGTCTATGCATTCCAGTGTGAATCAGCCGATGGCGCGTGACCACCACTCACCGCCGGAGGCGGCCAAGCTTTCCAGAAGCAGGCTTGC
>SIBE01000041.1 GCA_009695265.1 Pedosphaera sp.
GCGTCGTGCCAGCGAAAAATGAATGGCGGGGACTGCTATAAACACGAATTTTGCCTCCCCAGACGGAAATCCGCCGCCTTGATTCCCCAACGACCCGCAAACACAGGCCATTTCATGGGCATTTCAGCTTTTGGGACAGGCTCTAGTTATTCATCCCGGCCCCGAGCACCTTCCCAAACAAACCTGCCAGGAACATATCCAGCGAATGGAGAACGCCGCAGCCGTGCTGAACATCATTGCCAATCGCTGTCACGAGCTCGGGATCGGCTGCGTCCTGGAAAACAAGCTGCCGCACCTTCTTTTTGGCAGCACGAGCGACATCCTCTGGATTTTAGGGGCCATGAAGACCATCAACATCGGGACGTGCCTGGACACAGGGCATGCTTATCTATCAGGGGACATCTACAATGTGATGCACAAGCTGTCCGGACATCTTCAAATGATTCATGCAAATGATAATCGTGGCACTTACGACGATCACAGCCCACCTGGCACGGGAAATATCGACTGGAATCGGCTGCTCGCGCTGCTCGCGGAAACAGGTTTTCACGGAGCGTTCATTCTGGAGTTGGCGGGCCAGGATGATGTCAACGGGTTGTTGAATCAAGCCCGCCGGGCGCGACTTCATTTGCGTGAGATCGGGCGGCGGATCGCCCTCTCCAGCCCTCCGACCGTAGCCGCGGCGAGTCAGACGGCGGACCACAGCGGCTAATATTTTTCTTGCCAAAACACCTCCAGACCGAAGTCCGCGAAGCATCGAATCGAGAAAATGGATGAATCAGTGTCGGTCAATTCTTCAATTAACGGGCTGACCTCTCGCTTTCATGGTGGCCCTCCTTAATTTGAGCCGGGATCACGCCAAGCCCGTCATGCTGTTGTCACTCGGCCCGCCGCTGCGCCACCACCTCAAACCAACTCCAGGATTGGCTGCGCGCCGCCTTCGACCAGGAAGCGCGGGCGGCCTTGAGCATCAGCGATCGTCGCGGTGCTCACGTCAATCCCGAGGTTGTGATAGAGCGTCGCGAAGACTTCCTGGAAGGTTACGGGCCTGCTGTTTGCCTCGGCTCCGAGGCGGTCGGTCGAGCCGATCACTTGGCCGTGGCGCATTCCACCACAGGCCATCAGGGCCATCGAGACGTTCGGCCAGTGGTCGCGCCCGACCTGCGCGCTGATGCGCGGCGTGCGCCCGAACTCGCCCCACACGAGGACCGTGACGTCCTTGTCGAGCCCGCGCTGGTGCAGGTCCTCGACGAGCGCGCTGATCGCTTGATCGAAGATGGGGAAGTCCTCGCGTTCGCGCGAGAAGATGTCGTTGTTCGGCCCACCGTGCCAGTCCCACTTGCTGTAGTTCACCGTTACGACGCGCGCGCCGGCCTCGACAAGGCGGCGGGCTGCGAGAAAGCTCTGCGGGACGCGCGGTGCCCCGTTGTCGTCGATGCGCTTCACTTCGTCGCCGGTGCCGTAACGCGCCACAATGCGCGGGTCTTCCTTCGACAAGTCGAGTGCCTCCGCGAGCTTTGACGAAGTGAGTACTCCCATCGCTTGTCGCGTGAAGGCGTCGAGGCCCTGCATCTGTCCGCTTGAATCCACGTCGCGGCGGAACTGATCCACGCTGGCAAGCAGCCGCGCGCGATCGGCGAGACGGTCGTAGGTGATGCCCTGCAACTTCATATCCCCGCGGCCCGGGCCGACCGGGCGGAACGACGAGTGCGCGACGTTCACCATGCCGGGGCCCGGTTCGTTGTAAGGGCCGTGCGTGCATTCATAGCACAGGCTCACGAACGGCGGCGTCGCGGGATTCACGGGCCCTAGGAGTTTCCCCACGACGCTGCCGAGCGGCGGCCAGCCGCCGGGTGGTGCGATCTCCGTGCGATCGTGGCCGGTGTAACATTGGAAGGCGTCGTGGTCGCTCTGCGCGCCGACTAGCGAGCGGATAAGAGCGAACTTGTCCATCATCTTCGCCATCCGCGGGAAGAGTTCGCAAATCTGTATGCCGGGCACGTTCGTGCCGATGGGCCGGTGCGGCCCGGCGACTTCACTGGGCGCGTCCGGCTTGAGGTCGAACATATCCTGATGCGGCGGTCCGCCGACGAGATAGATGAGGATGACCGACTTGTGCGAGTTCCGGATGCCAGCTTGAGCCTCGAGCGCGAGCAAATGCGGCAGCGAGAGACCCGCTGCGCCGAGTCCGCCGATCTTGAGGAAGTTGCGCCGGGATATGCCGTCGCAGAACTGGCGCTTGCGATCACGAGGGCCGAAGATTTTAAGCATAGCGTTGTTGTTGTTGGAAAGTTGCTCTACTTCGACGCAGATCGACTAATTGAAATTCGTGAAGTGTTGTTTCTCTTTGGCCAAAAGGAATCTACTTTTGCAAGCACGCCTTAACATAGGCGTTGTAAAAGGTTTCGGGCAAGAAAAACTCCTACCTAACCCAAGTGACATTCCGAAAGAAATCAAAAGTGCATAAGCACTGCGATCAGCCGATGTCAAACTCAAGTTTGCCCCGGTTACTTTCCTGCAGGCTCCGTGTTCAAACACATTGCCCTGACTGGGTGACTTATCGTGGGATTCGGCGGTCACAGACCGCTGCTACGCGCGTGTGGTCACTCGGTCATTCTCGAAATTGGTTGAATCACCGAAACACATTTGTTGCGACACTTCGACATGCGTTTCTCCCCGTGAACATTACATCCAGTAGCTTTCACAGCAGCGCGCCGGACCTGGCGTCTTGTCTGGACGAGTCGTTGCCGGAGTTTGCCTTCGTCGGCCGCTCGAACCTGGACAAGTCATCGCCGCTGACGAAGTGGTCAGATCGCTCACGCAGCGTCATTACTGCCTTTGAATTAAGGGTTTTGAGCCTGATTCCTACTCGTAAATGGCCAGTGGCAACCGCCAAATATCACAATCATGGATGCGCTGAACAGATCGTTGCAGGTCTAAAAGCTTGGAATTGTATGAAATCCATTCTAATTTTTGCTTCAAATGAAAAACCGCCGAGGAGGTCCCGAGTTTGCGTTCACTCTGATCGAGTTGTTGGTTGTCATCGCCATCATCGCCGTTCTTGCCTCAATGCTGCTGCCTGCGTTGTCGCGCGCCAAGATGCTGGCAAAGAAAACCAAATGCACCAATAGCCTGATGCAAATCGGCCTGGCCATGCGGATGTACGCGGATGACAATCGAGACAGATTACCCGATCAATTTACCATTCCCAATCATTCAGCGATTTGGATTGGGTTTAAGCGATTGACCAAGCCGTATCTGGGAATAAGCAACACTAACAATCCTTCGACCAACGATTTCGTTTATCATTGTCCGAGCGATTATGGATTCCCGGCCTTGAACCTGGACTATCCCGCTTACAAAGATCCGTCTCAGGATTTTAGCAGCTATATTTTCAATGGAGTTTTCTGGGCGCCGAATATTGGCGGGAGCAGGTTTTCGTCGATTCAAAACACGGTGAAGACTGTCTTGATCATTGAATATGCCGCCCATGGCCCGGTGGACTGGCACAAGAAGAAACGGCGGGACCAGCTCCGTGAAAACAAAGCCGAAAGCAATACATGCTTCTTGGATGGTCATGTCAAAATGACTAAGATTTATTATGATCGCCGGGCTGGACCCTGGGAATACAATCCTCCGGCGGACGGTACCTTTGAATATGTGTGGCGCGAGCCGTAAGGAGAGGTGAATAGAAAGATCATTTCGGCTGTTGCGATTGTTGTCATCCTGGTGTCGGTGGCCGCTCTTCATTCAAGTTTGAACGGACCGACGGCTGACCTCGAACCGTATGCTGCCTGGGGGTGGGGCACGGCGGAGGCAACCGCCAAGCTCTTGAACAACCAGGGCGAGATCGCTGTGATCTACCCCAGATTTACTCATTACAAGATCATGAATCCGAGGATCAAAGCGCAGCTCGATTCGTTCAAAAAGGCGCTGGGAAAAGAGAGCCGGATCGCCATTGCCATCATCGAACCGGCCACGGTCGATCCGCCGAGCATGACCAAGGTTGGACTCTGTTTCTCCGCCGACCAATTCGAGGCGATTTCGAAGAAACACTCGAAAGCCAGCGCCATCGTGTCGTTTGTCGGAATTCCGCCGTTGACTGAAGGTAACATTCGCGCGGTGAAGGAACACGGGGCGAAATGGGTGGTCGCCTCCGATTACGGACCTGACTACAAGAAGTTTTTGGAAAGACGCGTCATGACCTTGGCTGTGGTGCCGCGTACGACCGAGACTCTGGAATTGCCCAAAGCTCGGACTTTGCAGGAACGGTTTGACCAGGAATACGAGGTGATGACGGCGGACAAAACGCCGGAGTTGCCCCAAGTGATTCGCTGAAATGAATTCAGTCATCGAAGATTCATCCGACTGAAAACCCTTTCGCGTGAGATAATAAACACCGAGAGCACCATCAAAGCATCTCCGTCAGAAATCGAGATGATCGATCCGATGTTGGACTCGCGCAGGCCTGGGTTCAATATCTTGAAACCTGCGACCGTGGGTGAAATGTCCGAGTCGAAGGCTTATCTCTACTTTTCGAAATTGTGCTTCTCCCTCCCTACGCTCTGGCCGGGAGTCGGGGCGCTGCTGGGACTGGTGCTCAATTGGCTGACGCCTGCGAAGATATAGATGATTCCCGAGATGGCGGTGCAAGCCCCGGCGCTATAGATCCAAACCCGCAGCCAGGGGCGATTCCAGCTCAGCAAGATCCATAGGATCACGACCATCTGAAACACTGTTGCCATTTTCCCAACGAAATGGGGGCGAATGGTGACCTTTCCGCAGACGTAATAAACGAGGCCCAAACCGATCAGGACGATCACGTCGCGCCCGATGATAATTGCGGTCAACCACAAAGGAATTCGTTCCAGGTAAGGTTGGACGTGCAAGCTCAACAGGACAACTCCCGAAACGAGCAGCAGCTTATCGGCAAGCGGGTCAAGAATAGCTCCCAGCTCGCTGCGCTGATTGTAGCACCGCGCGATGTAACCATCCACGCCGTCGCAGATTGCTGCGAGCGCAAAAGAAACCAAAGCGATCCAGCGATGCTGCTCCAGGCCGGTGTCGAGGTAATAAAGCACTTGAGCGATAAAAAATGGCACCGACAAAATGCGGAGAATGGTGATCTTGTTGGCCGTCGTCATACCCGCAGATGGATCAATTCCGCACGGTGAAGATCCGCACTCTAAAACAGAGGCTGCACACCCAGCTTTGCGCCGAGCGCGCTGAGTTCCTCTTTCAAGGTCGGATTGATTGGAATGCCTCCAGCTCTTCTCTTTTGCTCGGTTTCATGTTCGATTTCCCCAGGAACATAAATACGATCAACCCCCGGTGCCGCCGGGCAATGCTGCATCAGCTCGATCATTTCATCCATCCGTCGGCGGAACTCGCCCAGCGGCATGAAACCTTCGATGCGGAGAGCGGCAAATGTGTGAGCTACATGAGACGGCGACTGCAAATTCTGATAAAGCGTCTTTACATGCGTGGAAAACCCGCCGCCGGTCAACACGCCAGTCAGAATGTCAATCAGCAAACTCAGGCCGTAGCCTTTGTATCCTCCGAACGGCTGGATCAAACCGCCGCCTGCCGCTGCATCGGGATCATCGGTCGGTAATCCGTTTCTATCCAAAGCCCAAGTCGCTGGAATTTTTTTCTTCTCCTGCTGTGCCACAAAAATCTTGCCCCACGCGACCGCGCCGGTTGCCATGTCGAGAACGATCGGCGGGTACTTGCCGGCCGGAATGGCGATGGATATGGGATTGTTCCCGAGCCGCCCTTCGCGGCCGCCCGTCGGCGCCATGGTCGGCCCGGCATTGGTGGCGGCCATGCCAATCATCCCGCGCTCGACCGCTCTTAATGCGTAGAAGCCTGCGGCGCCGAAGTGGTTGCTATTTTTGACTCCCACCATGGCGAGACCCGCTTTGTCTGCTTTGACTATTGCCAGCTTCATGGCTTCCATGCCTGCTACCTGGCCGATGCCGTGACCGGCGTCCATCAGGGCAAACCCTTCGCCTTCCGAAACAATTTCCCGGCGCGCATCTGCTTTGAAACCTCCGGCTTCCAAGCGTTCGGTATAAATCTTCAGCCGGATCACGCCGTGAGAATCGACCCCACGGAGATTGGCAAAGATGAGGTTTTCCGCCGTGATAACGGCATGGTCTGCCGCGACCCCAAGTTTCAGAAAGCACGAGACGCAAAAGTTGAGGAGCGCGTCCGAGGAAACTGTCGTTTTTGAAACACTCACGATTCGTAACGTCTCTTCAGCTCTTCCAGGGTGAAGTCTGCCGATTTGCAGTGGGAGATAATACGCTGTTCGCGGTCGGCAACTTTTGCCGCCGCTTCCGGGATTTCCGAAGCGACTTCCTTTGGAACGATGAGAACTCCGTGCTTGTCCGCGTGAACCAGATCGCCCGTATGCACCATGACGCCACCCACGTTGACCGGAGATCCGAAATCAAGCAGATGCACATAGGCATGAGAGACACAGACGCCTCCCGCAAAATAATGAAAGCCCATCGGATGAACTTCGTCGAAATCGCGGACATGCCCGTTCGTGACAGCTCCGATACATCCAAGGCGTTTATGGATGGTTGATTGCACTTCGCCAAAGTAGGCTCCTACTCCGGGCTGTTGATCCATATCTTGCATGACCATCACACGCGGTTCGGGAATTTTCAGAATATGCTTCCAAAGCTCATACCGCGAACCTGGATGCTCGGGCGGTTGATCTGCCGCAAAGCGGGCCGTGATGGCGTGACCCACCATTACCCCGAGATCCGGAAACAAGCAGCGAATCTCAGGCGACATGAAACCTTTGTTGCGCGGGCGCAGGTTGAAAAGCTCGACGGCGTTGGACACCGTCGGGGTGCTCAAAGCACGCAATGCATCGAGAGTTGCTTTGTTGATTGGTGTTTCAGCAGGCATGCCGTTTTTGTTGGACACCCTAGAACGCCGTCCATGGCTGGCAAGATTTTTATCGTGACAGGCTCTTTAGGAATTTCAGATTTTTGAGAATTGCTGTTGCTATTTGTTCAGGAATGGGCATTTTAGCCACTTCTGTTAGGTAGCTTGTCATTTTCAAGGCATGGTGAATCTTCAGGTGAACTCGGTTCAGTGATGATTTTAAACCCGATGGTCGGGAACGGTCTGGAGAAAGCAGAGGTTAGCTAGACAGTATAAAACATTATATGAACACGAAATTATTTGTTGGAAATCTTTCCTTCAATACAACCGAGAACGACCTCCAGGACGCCTTTGCCGCGCACGGCACCGTCGTAGAGGCTAACCTGATGATGGATCGTATGAGCGGTCGCCCACGGGGCTTCGGCTTCGTCACCATGAGCACAGCCGAGGAAGCGCAAAAGGCTATCGAAGCCCTGAACGGCGCTTCTGTGGATGGCCGCAACCTGACGGTCAACATCGCCAAGCCGCGCGAAGAGCGCACGGGCGGTGGCGGCGGTTCACGTCGCGAATTCAGCGGCGGACGCAATCGCTATTGATTTTACAGCGTCGATTGATCGAGGCCCGGCGGGTGCCGGGCCTCGCTTTGTCTGTTGGCTATGTTCCATGAGCCGGTTTATGGGATAGTGGCCTTCGGTTGCAGGCCGGTTGTCGGCATTAAATTAGCCCATGAAAGAAGAGCCAATTGAAGTGGAAGGCCGCATCCATACGGTGCTTCCAGGGACGATGTTTCGGGTCGAGTTGAACAACAAACACCTGGTGCTCGCCACTATTTGCGGAAAGATGCGCAAGCGATGGGTCCGCCTTACGGCCGGGGACCGCGTGAAACTGGAAATGTCGCCGTACGATTTGAACAAGGCGCGCATTGTCTGGCGCTTGGGTTGAAATCGAACGCAGCCTATCGCCTGTTCGCCGCGTGGGCGACGCGCGGTTGTCTTCGGCAGGACTGTTCTGGAAACTAAGCCGCGTTCATGGCTTTCCCACGTGCTCAGACCCCGAATTCGTCTCTGTCCGAGCCGCGTTATACTTCGGTTAGCTTCGTTTTCTTCGTGGTTTCCTTCCCAAGCTCGTGTCGAATCAGCGGATCGACACCGATCGTTCAGGCGATGTAGGCCAACTTGAGGCTCGCCTCGTCAGTGAGAACTTTCGACAAGGCAATCGCTTCTAAACTTGAGCCAGAATTTCCTTGGAAACGATATCTCAAGTGGTAGCTTCCCAAGGAGAAGCCCATGAACGCACCTCAAGATTTCGACGTCGCGCTGCTCGGTTGCCCTCAGTCTGTCGGGAACGCCTTTCGTCCGACCATGGCACCTTCGGGCCTGCGTGAAAGTTGGACGAGACCGCCTGTCTTGTTGGGCAGGGCGGGCCTTGACTTGAAATTATTGGGAAGCTCTGAGGCGCCTCTGAGTTAACACGCTTGCGGCAGGGGGCACCATTCGGTCCCTAACTGAAATATTATGAAAACGTTTGATTCCAATCTTGGTGTACCCACCGCCAAACCACTTGGTCGGCGGGCCTTTACTTTGATCGAACTTCTCGTGGTCATTGCGATCATTGCAATTCTCGCCGGCATGCTTCTGCCAGCCCTTGCCAAGTCCAAGACCAAAGCTCAAGGCATTGCCTGCATGAATAATCTCAAGCAGCTCCAGCTCGCCTGGTATTTGTACGCGGATGAAAACACCGACAAGCTTGTTCCCAATGGCACAGGCGCGCAGATCGGGTGGATCGAAGGGTGGCTACCGACAGCTCAGGACGCCACCAACGTGAACCTCATCAAAGCGCCAAGAGGAATGTTGTGGAATTATAATCAATCCCTGGAAATCTATAAATGTCCCGCCGACAAGAGCACCGTCAAGATCGGTGCAAAGGTTTACCCGCGAGTGCGCAGCATCTCGATGAACGGGAACATGAATGGCAATAGCTGGTACACGGACCTTATCAAAACCAAGTTCTATACCTATCGGAAATATTCAGACATCGTGAACCCTTCACCGTCACAAGCGTTTGTCTTTCTAGATGAGCACCCCGATGCCATCGATGACGGTTACTTCCTTGTGTTGGTGGACGTGAAGGGTGCCTGGGGGAACATGCCGGCCAACTATCATAACGGCGCTTGCGGTTTTTCCTTTGCTGACGGTCACGGTGAAATTAGGAAATGGAAGGACCCCGATACGCTCTCGAGGAAGATTGTGTCCAGTCCAAAAGGACCTCGCGATGTCCCCTGGATACAGGTCAGAACCTCAGCTCCGATGAAGGACGACGCACCTTGGCCACCTTGATCCATCGGAGGAGTTGAGTTCACAGAAACTTCGACACAGTAAACACAGTAAATCCTGGGGTGAGGGCGGCTTGGGTAGAATCCTCCTTTGCGCAATCCACTCGCCTTCGAATAGTTCCAGTCTCAGTTCAGCCTGCGTCGTCTCCTGCTCGTCCGAATCGGAATCGGAACTTTGATCTTTGATCCTCCGGGTTTCGTCTCTATCCTCCCGCGCGTGTCTGGCGCCATCGCACAAATAATCACTGCCGCGACTCGCTATTGCGCAGTGTTGGGCCATCCGATCAAGCACTCAGCCTCCCCGGCGATGCAGAACGCTGGCATTGCAACACTAGGCCTGAATTGGTGTTACCTAGCTTGTGATGTTCACCCGGATGATTTGAAAGCTGCCATCGAGGGAGCCAAGATGATGAAGTTCATCGGCCTAAACTTGACGCTTCCCCACAAACTGCTCGCCGTGGGTATGGTGGACAAGCTCGACGAGTCCGCCAAAACATGGGGTGCCGTGAACACGATCCGCTTTGAGGCGCTCAACCAAAACAATGAATGGCAGCCGCTCAGCAACTTTCCTCCAGAAGAAGTGCGAGGGATTCGTAGCCAAGGTTTTAATACCGACGCGGACGCGATCATCCAATCTTTGCGGGAAGATCTTTCGTTGGCTTTACGAGGCGCTTCCGTTGTTCTTCTGGGAGCGGGCGGTGCTGGGCGGACTGCGGCTCTCAAGATGGCATCCGAAGGTGTGAAGAATCTATTCCTGGTCAATCGGACGGTCGCGAAAGCGCAGGAGGTCGAGAGGGAGATCCAACAGCGTTTTCCGGCAGTTAACGTCCGCACCGGTTATCCGGAAACCTCTGTCGATTTGGTGCTGAACGCGACATCGCTCGGTCTCAAGGCCGAGGACGCTTTGCCTCTCGATGAAGACCGATTTCCACTCGGCAAGGCTGCCGCTGCATACGATATGGTCTATCGCCCGGCGGAAACCCAATTCCTTCGAGCGGCCAAACGTGCGGGTTGTCGCACGGCCAACGGATTGGGAATGCTGCTGTATCAGGGGGCGCGCGCGCTTGAATTGTGGTCGGGCCAGCCAGCGCCCATCGATGTCATGCGACGAGCGCTAGAAAGGGATGTTTATGGAAAACAATAAGCCTGAGTTAACAGGCGGAGGGCGATCGGTGCGGCGCATCCTAATCGCCGCGCTAAACGCATCGATTATTGCCAATAGCCTCGCGCTTGTCTCCTCTAGCCTCCCGGCTTTTTCGTATGTTTGACCCGCAAACCTGGGCTGCGGTCCCTTTCAGTTTCTGGTCCGTGGTTTTCTTCGCCCTCGGCTGTATCGTTGGCAGCTTTTTGAATGTCTGCATCCACCGAATGCCTCGTGGAGAAAGCATTGTCTCGCCGCCTTCTCACTGTCCTCATTGCAACTACGCGATCCCCTGGTATCGTAACATCCCGCTCTTTACCTGGCTGCTTCTCCGCGGGAAATGCTCCAATTGCCGAGCGCCGATTTCATTTCGTTACTTCCTCGTCGAGCTGTTAACCGGCGTCCTTTTTCTGTCCACCTGGGTTGTCCATGGCGATCGGTCGGCGTCTCTCGTGCTGGCTTTTTGCCTCCTGCTTTCTGGGTTCATCGTTGCGACGTTCATCGACTTCGAGCACTTCATCATCCCGGATCAAATTACGCTCGGAGGAGTCGCTGCGGGGTTTTTCTGCTCCGCGGCGGTTCCGGCGCTTCATGCGGATCTGTTCACCGGAGTTCTGCCTTCGACCGCGTTGGCTCTCCGCCAAAGCTTCCTTGGAATAGCGGTCGGCGGTGGGCTGATCTATTCTATTCTTCGACTTGGAAAACTAATGTTTGGCCGACAAAAGTTTAATTTGGAGCCGGACACCAAAGTCGTCTTTACTGAAACCACGTTCCGGTTACCGGGCGAGGAAATCGCTTACGAAGATGTCTTCTACCGCAAGAGCGATGTCATTATTTTTGAGGCCAAGACCATCGAGTTGATCGACCGTTGCTACGCCAATGTTTCGGTTAGGCTCACTCCCAGCTTGCTCAGGATTGGTGAGGACACCTTCAACCCGGAAGAGATTCTTCACATGGAAGTCGTCACGGATCAGATCGTGATCCCGCGCGAAGCGATGGGGCTCGGTGATGTCAAGTTCATGGCAGCTATCGGCGCGTTTCTCGGTTGGCAAGCCGTGATTTTCTCTCTGATGCTCAGCGCGGTCCTTGGGGCTTTCGTAGGTTTGGCTTTGGTTGCTTTGAAGAAACAAGCCTGGTCGAGCCGACTCCCTTACGGACCTTATATCGCGGTGGCAGCAACGACATGGATTTTTGCTGGAAAACCAATTGTCCTCTGGTGGTTCACCGTCGTCAACGCGGTGCTCGTCCGGTGGATTGAACGTCTTTTTCCTCTCTAACCGCGGAGAAGCTTTAACCATATTTCCATGAACCAAACTTCAGTCATTTCACGTCGCGCTGCATTCACCCGGCTGGCTTCGCTGGTCGCCGGTACCGCTGTGTTTCCTGGGTGCATGACGCCACGAGGTGGGACGCTCCGCCTCGCCATCTTTAGGGCCGATGTGACCGTCCCGCTCAGGCATGGGATGATGGGCGGATCGTGGCTGTCGAAGAGCATCGCTGATCCGCTCGAGGCGCATGGGTTTGTGCTGTTCAGCCACCACGCCCCGGTCGTGTTCGTCTCCGTGGACTGGTGCGAGATCCGCAATGACGCTTATGCTCGGTGGCAGCAGGTGCTCGCCGAAGCCGCTGGCACACGACCCGAGTGCGTGATGATTTCCACCGTTCACCAACACGACGCGCCCGTCGCCGATCTCGAAGCCGAACGTATCCTCCGCAGCCGTGGGCTTGTCGGAACAGTCTGCGATTTGGATTTTCACGAGCGGGCAGTTCAGTCAGTCGCGCAGGCCCTGCGTAAAAGCTTGCCGCGCGCGAGGCGCCTGACCCACGTTGGCACAGGCGAGGCCAAGGTGGACAAGCTCGCTTCCAACCGCCGCTATCTGACATCCGATGGCCGCGTGCATTTTGATCGCACCAGCAACTCACGCAATGAGTTTGCCATCGAAGCCGACGAAGGATTGATTGATCCCTGGCTCAAAACGCTCAGCTTCTGGAACGGCGAGGAAGCGCTCGCCGCGATCAGTTTCTACGCCGTTCATCCGATGAGCTACTATGGCGGGGGTGAAGTCTCGGCCGATTTCCCAGGGATTGCCCGGCGTCGGCGGCAGTCCGAGTCGCCTGGAACAGAACAAATCTACTGCTCGGGTTGCAGCGGCAATGTGACCGCAGGCAAATACAATAACGGTGCGCGTGAAAATCGTCCTGTGCTAGCCGAGCGTCTCTATCAGGCGACGGCCGCTGCTTGGCGCAACACCACACGGCACGCGGTCAGCGATTTTGATTTTCGCGTCACCCCTTTGCGCCTTGAGCCGCGCGACGGCGTCGGCTTCACTGTCGCTGATCTCGAAAGCAAGCTGCGGACTGAGACCAAACCGTTCCAACAATGTCTGGCGGCCATGGGATTGAGTTGGCGGCTGCGTGTGGCAAGCGGGCGCGCCATAGAAGTTCCGGTGATCGACTTTGGCTTCGCGCAAATGCTCTTGCTGCCGGGCGAAACTTACGTCGAATACCAGCTCGCGGCGCAGCGAATGCGGCCCGGCTCCTTCGTTTGCGTGGCAGGTTATGGCGACGGTGCCACTGGCTACATTCCAACGGAGAAGCACGTTGCGGAAAACGACACCAACCTTGGTGACTGGTGCTGGGTCGCGCCAGGCAGCGAATCCCGGCTGATGGAAGTCATCGCGCGCTCGCTCGATAGCAAACGTTGAAAGCAGGAGACGCGCAGCAGGTCTTTCTCCTTGCTCATCGAGGCGTGAGCATCATTGTTGAATCGCGTAGAGATGAGTCATCGTGGCGACGTAGAGCACGCCGTTGGCAGCAGTTGCTGTGGCACTGATAGGACTTCCGAGTTCGATGAAACTTAGAATGCGCTTCTCTTTGCTTGCGGCAAAAACCCAGAATTCGCCGCTGCGCGTCCCCAAGTAAACTTTACCATCGGCTGCGAGCGGCGAGGCCCAGACATCGCCTTTGATCTCGTGCGTCCAATAGGGCTTGCCTGTTTGGGCGTCCACGCAATGAACCTTGCGCCCACAGTCAGCGATGAACACGAGCCCGTCGTGAACTGCGGGGGTGGACATGACATGCCGATCGAGAGGATAGGACCAGATTTCACCAGACCGCGTGATGTCGCCGGTCTTCGTCGCGTCAATGCATTTTAGCCAAGCTTCATTCTTGCCCCAGAAAAGGTCGCCGCCGCCTGCGACATAAATGCGATTTCGAAAGAAGACCGGCATGCCATAGATATTGCTTGGACTTTCACGGCGGTTGCTGTTGTAGCGATGCACGTCTTCTTTTGGTGCCGTGGGATCGAAATCAAATTGCCAGATTTTCTTTAGTTTTAGCACGTTGCTGCCGACAGACGTGGGAGCTGATTGAGGAGATATTTTCTCAGCGCTGGGTTTCAGGTCTTGGGTTTCAAATTTTCCGGGAAAGCCCGCTTCACGCCGACTGCTCTGGTCAATGAGGTCGAACGAGTAAACTACGCCGTTGCCGCCTGCGAAGAAAACCAAAGGGCGTTCGTTGACTTCGCCCAACGACGGTGCTGACCAAGTGCAATGGAAGACGTTCGGCGCAATGTGCTCGTCGTCCCGCGCCAGGAGGAGTCCGGTGGCTTTGTCGAGCACGACGAGACTTGGCGCATCCGGCGTGCGAATGCGCTTGTGCGTGTTGTCCACGCCAGTACCGCTATTGAGATAGAGGTGTTGTCCTTGAATGAGGATGGAGCTGTGCGCGGCGTCGTGCGACCAAATGCCAGCGCCGGACGTGAGGTCAAAAATCCAAATGATATCCGCGTCCAAGGGGCCGACCTGAAGCGGTTGAGGCGGAGCGTTGGTCCCGCGCGGTGTCATGTGAACACCTTCGTCGCGGTAAGGGCCGTCATTGCCATTCGCCATTCCGCGCACGTCGAGGCACATCACCTCACCGCGGTTGCTGACGACATAAACGCGGTCCCCCTCAACAGTGGCAGGCGATGAGATCCCACTCTTCGGCCAATCGTGGTAAGGATCCTCCTCGCGCTTGGGGACAACTAGCTGCCATAGCAGATCGCCTTTCTTCTCGTCGAAGCACATCAACACACCGCGATCACCCTGGTGCTTGGGATCGCGAGGTTCTCCGTTGTTGGTGCCTATGAACACTCGTCCGCCTGCCACTACGGGCGTCGAATGTGTTTCGGTTCCAATTTTTGCGGTCCATCTGATGTTCTTACCAGTCTTCGGGTCGAACGCTTCAGTCAGATTTTTATCCTCTGAAATCATGTTGCGAGACCAAGCCTGGCCCCACTGAGGCTGGTCTGCGGCAGATCCGAACAGCGAACTCGATAAGAGCGCGCAGCAAGCAGCCAGTGTTCTGGAGCCGGTGAATCCCTTTCGATTTGTCATTACAGTGGATGAGAACACACCCTTGGCGAAGTGTCCAGGTCACCATGGCAGGGAGAAAGTCTTCACGGTGGTCATGCATTTGATAGCTTCAATGACGCCCTCTTTAATGCCAAGTCCGCTGTCTTTGATGCCCCCGAACGGCGAGTTTTCAATGCGGTAGCCGGGCACTTCGTTAATATTTACAGTGCCGCAGCGCAGTCCCTTTACCGCTTTGATCGCGTTATTGAGGTTCGTCGTGACTACTCCCGAACTGAGGCCGTAGGGCGTCGAGTTGGCCACCGTGATCGCGTCATCCAAATCCTTGACGACAACGATAGGTGCGAGCGGACCAAAGGATTCACACAGGATCATGCGGCAATCACGGGGAACATCTGCCATCACCGTCGGTTGAAATTGAGCGCCTTGCCGCTTGCCACCCATCAGCACCTTGGCTCCCGAACCGACCGCTTCCTGCACGACAGTCTCGAGATAGATGGCGGCTGCCTCATCAATGACGGTGCCAACGCGGGTTTCGGGGTCGAGGGGATCACCACAGTTGTAATCCCCCGTCTTTGCCACAAGGCGGCGTGTGAATTCTGCCGCGATGTTCTCATGGACAAGGATGCGTTTGACGGCTGTGCAGCGCTGGCCGGAGTTGCGGAAAGAACCTTCGGCCGCGAGATGGACGGCGGTTTCCAAGTCGGCATCGTCGAGGACGATTAAAGGATCGTTGCCGCCAAGTTCGAGCACGAGCTTTTTGTAGCCGGCAGTCTCGGCGATGCGTTTGCCAACCGCCACGCTTCCCGTAAAGCTCACCAGTTCGATACGGGGATCACGGACCAGCAACTCGGCCACCTCAGCAGTGGGGCCGAGCAACACGCTGAGCATTGGTCCCGGCAGCCCAGCTTCGTAGATCAGTTCGGCGAACTTGAGGGCCGTGAGTGGTGTCTTCTCGGACGGCTTCAAGATGATTGGCGTGCCTGCGGCGATGGCGGGGGCGAGCTTATGGGCGACTTGATTGAGAGGATGATTGAATGGGGTGATAGCCACGGCGCATGACAGGGGCTCGCGGAGAGTAAAGATTTTCCGCGCCTTGCCTTGAGGCGAGATGTCGCAGGAGAAAATTTGGCCATCATCCCGCAGCGCCTCGATCGCAGCGAACCGCAACACGTCGCTTGCTCGGCCAACTTCGTAACGGGTTTCGCGGATGCAAAGGCCGGACTCAGACGTGATGAGCCGTGCGAACTCTTCCCGGCGTTCTTCGAGTAGTTGGCGCGCACGATCGAGTATTGTCGATCGCTCGAAGCGAGTTAATGGTTCGTCGGCGGACAGCGCCGCTTTGATTGCTGTCTCAGTGTGATCGCGCCCGGCCAAGGTAACGCTGCCGGCTGGTTGACCGTTATACGGGTTGAGGACGGAGAGCGTTCGCTCAGAGGTGATTTGTTTTCCGGCCACGAAACAGGAAAGGTCCATAGCATTATTGTTTAGAACTGCTCAACGGGTGGATTGAAAGAATTTCTGGGAGAGCGATTGTCGTCGCAGGCGAGAGCTTTGGTTCTGATGAGTGACCCCCACAAAGTTGGCCAGCTCAAGGGCTCACGCGAGCAGCGTCAGCATTGAGAAGTCACTCCATTCATGGTGAAATCGAACACATCAAAATTCCGAGGGTCGCCAGAAGCTTTGGCTGCGTATTCCCGGTTCAGCGGCTCGGAGATGATGAACGGCACCATTTCTTCGTAGCGGCCGCCGTGGGACCGGAGCCCGGCGCGAAGAGCGCCTAAGTCATGATGCTCCGGAGTGCGGCCAATGACCGCATCGCGTTTCGACAAGACGACCAGATCACCAATCCGATCTGCCGGAAGCTCGAGTTTGCGTGCCGCTGTGGGACGATCATAAACCTCGGTAATCTCATCGAAGCCCATCAACCAATCGCGCACCTTGACAGCCACACTCTGATCGGGAAGATGAATGACAGCGAACGATCCCAAGGCTCCGTGATGAACGACATACGGATCTGTAATCGGCAGGATGACTCGAACACCTGGGCCCAATTCCTTGGTGAGTAAAGTTTCTAGGTAAATCACGTTCGGCTCGCCTGCAATGGTCTGCTTTGCATTCATTCCGTGGTCAGCAGTCGCTCCAATGATCGCCCCGAGGTCCAGGAGCCGCCCCAGTTGGTCATCGATTGCAGAGTAAAAGTCCAGGGCCTCCTCAGCTTCCGGTGGGTGAAGGTGCTGTATGTAATCTGTCAGCGAAAGATATAGAAAATCAGCGCGCTGCTGCTCGATGAGCGCTACTCCAGCCTGAAGGACGTAGAGGCTGGCGTCAGCACTGTAGATCTGCGGCGTTGCTCGACCAACAACCTTCTCGACACCCGAAATGCCATGCGTCCGCTCTTGTGCCTCATTCGCCTTCTCGGAGGAGAATGCAATGCCGTCGAGTCGATGTGACAAGATGTCGCGAAGCTTCTCTTTGGCTGTTACCATCGCCACGCGACGGCCCGTTTGGGCGGCTGCGGCAAGGATGGTATCCGCCCGGAGATAGCTCGCGGAGTTCATCATCACTTCCTGGCCTGTTCCTGGATCGAGAAAGAAATTGCCACTGATGCCGTGAACCGATGGTGGTACGCCGGTCACGATCGAAGCATTGTTAACATTCGTGAAAGAGGGCAGCGCACCTCTGGCCAATCCGCGATAACCGTGGACGATCACGCGTTGTAAGTTCGGCATCTTTCCTCGAGTCAGTGCCGCATCCAAGTATTCATCCGCTGAACCGTCAAGGCAAATGACCACGATTGGGCGGGCGGGCGGGCGGTACGAACGCTGGTTTACTTTGAAAGGGTTTGTGCTGGGTAATCGCATTTGGAGGAGTTCGTTCGGCCTGGCGGGTCCCTCATGCTTCGGTTCCGGGGTTAAACTTTCCGCCGTAACCGGGTTGATAAAGTTGGAATCCCAGGACGGGAGCCATTAGGTCGAAGTGCTGATCAACAGCATACACGCGGCATTGCAGCGTGACCACAAGACTCGCGATTAGAATATCGGTGGCTGGAATATTCAACCCCTTGTCCCGAAGTCGGCGTGCGCACTCCTTGGCGAATTCCCATCCCTCATCCGGCATCGGCTTGTAGGGGATGCACTCGAAGAATTCATCGAGCCGCTTCCGCTCTTCAGAACGCGCGGATCCAAGGACTTCGAGTTTCACGAGGCCGCACCACAACGCTTCATACTCCTCAAGGAGCCCTTCGAGCGCGACCTTGACCTCAAGCTTGCCGTCGCGGCGACCCGCCTCGATCCAGACAGAAGAATCCACGAGGACCATTATTGCCCCTTTTCCACATCGTTATTTGTGACAGGAAAATCGAAGGCTCCTTCCCTCAGCATCCGGCCAAATTCCCGTGCTTTCTTCCGCCGAACAAACTCAACGACAGCTTTGCTTACCGCTGGGCTCTTCTTAGTCTCTCCGGTGATTTTAACCAATTCATCTAATACCCCCTCATCAATATCAACTGTGATTCTCATAGATCTATATTTAGCATCTAAACGCATCATTGCAAATACTTTTATGCATCATCTGGAATCTTTTATAGCTCGCTTGAGGCGTCTTGCCTCTTTTTATCGAAGTGCAGGCTCATTTCGCTGATTGTCTCCTCCACAGCCCAGAGCAACTGATGAACGTCAGATTCAAAAATTCGCCCGATGGATCCGATGCGAAACGTGTCAGCCTGGCTGATTTTGCCGGGATAAATGATCATGTTTTTATCGGCGAGCCTCTTGTAAAACTCGGCGAATCCAAAGTTAGGAGTGCTCGGGCGGTAGAAGGAAGTGATGATATAACTTTGCACCGTGGGATCGAGGTAGGGATGGAATCCCAGCCGCTTCATGCCTTCGGTCAAAGCCGCGTGGTTCGCTCGATAGCGGGCGGCTCGGCCCGCAACGCCCCCTTCGATATCGAACTCTCGCAGAGCTTGCTGAAAGGCCAAAATCGAATGAGTCGGTGGCGTGAAACGAAACTGTCCGTTCTTCTCGAATGCATTCAATTGACCTAGCAAATCGAGGCTTAAGCTCCGAGCAAACCCCGCGGTCGCAAACAAAGCGGCACGGCGAGCTATGATGAACGAAAATCCTGGCACTCCCTCGATACACTTGTTGGGAGAAGAAATGAGAAAGTCGATTCCTGACGCAACAAAATCGATCGGAATCGCCCCAAAACTGCTCATCGCATCCACGATGTAAACCCGTTGGTGTTCCCGGACGATCCCGCCAATTTCAGCGATCGGATTTAGAATGCCAGTCGTGGTTTCGCAATGGACGGCAATCACATTCGTAATAGTCGAATCGTCTGCCAAGGCGCGGCGCAGGGAATCAAGATCAGGCGTTTGATTTTCCGGGCTTCGAAGCGCCGTGGTGGCTATGCCAAGGTGTGACGCCATTTGGAGAATACGCTCGCCGTAAGCGCCGTTGGCCAACACCAGCAACTTGCCGTCTCGAGGCACAGTTGATGCCACGACCGCTTCCACACCGAAGGTTCCACTTCCCTGCATTAAAATGCTCTCGAAGCCGCCCGCGCGTGAGAGGCCTGCGATTTCTAAGAGTTTTTCTCGAATGGCACCCACGATTTCGTTGAACTCAAAATGCCAGGACCCCGCATCCCGAAGCATGGCCTGCTTCACAGAGAGACTGGTCGTCAGAGGCCCTGGAGTAAACAGCGTCTTGTCTCTGGCGGTGGGCACATGGGGATTAATTTGCATGAGAATTCTTGCGTTTCCCCTAGTCGGAGTTCAATTGGATCTTGCGGAGGCTTTGAAGGCTTCGAGCACTGGCTTGCCAATCCAGCAGGTGGGCGGCGCGAGCCCAAAAATGTAAGCCACGGTCAAAGCAGTGTCGTAGGTGTTCACAGGTGTTTTAATCTCTTTGCCCTGATCCACGCCGGGACCGCTGATGATCCACGGAATTTCAATCTCTTCCATTGTTGCGCCGCCATGGCCTTTACCTTTTCCACCGTGATCGGCTGTCACCAGAACCACCGTCTTTTCCGCCACACCCGCTCCGGCAATCGCCTCGAGCACAGCGCCAATGAGGGAGTCAGTCAATTCGACCGATTTATAGTATTGCGCGCTATCCCAACCAAAACCGTGTCCGGCGTGGTCCACGCCATCAAAATGGATAAAGAGAAAGGTCGGTTTCTTTTCTTTGAAATAGCGGGTTGCTTTCGCAGTGGTCTCAATAGCGTCCTTCACGTGTTCGATCACATTTGGCGCGTTACGCTCAAGTAGGCGGCCGAAGCCGTCCCAATCATGGAAGCAAGCGATGATGCTATCTCGGCGTTGCTCTCTCATCACTCCGAAGATCGTGGGGAAAATGCCGCCCGATCCGACCGCGACAGGCGCGATCTCAAATTTGTTAGTCTGCCAGTCGTTGGAAGTGACGCCGTGTTGTTCAGGTCCCGCACCCATGATCATCGAAGCCCAGTTCGAACTGCTCGAAGTGGGCATGACGCCTCGCGCGTGAAACGTGTGGGCGCCGGTTTTCACCAGTTTATCAAGACTCGGAGTCGCCGCCTTCCTGATGCCATTCGGGCTTAGGCCATCGACTCCAATGATCACGACGTGCTCCGCTCCTTGTATGGCAGCGTGAGCGGCGACGGCTTGGTGATACAGGAAAAGACCGACCACCACGGACGTCGTCATGCGATGGACGAGAAAACGCGCTTTAGAATTGGCGACCACGGGTTGGCTCAGGCACGGTTCAACAGGAATCTCTTTCCCAGACAGGTGCGAGCGATGATTTAAAATCATTTTACAATGGTTGGGGTTTTCCGTAGAGAAATCAATTCAATCATGATTAACCCTCCTGCCAACCATTCTCTACCCATTGAAACCAAAGTGATCATTGTCGGCGGCGGCATTGTCGGCTGCAGCCTCGCTTATCATCTGACTCGGTTGGGCTGGAAAGACGTTGTGCTGCTAGAGCAAAATCAGCTTGGCGGAGGCACTACATGGCACGCCGCCGGTCTTGTCGGTCGGTTGCGCACCAGCAACAGCATGACCAAGATTAATAAGTACAGCGCCGAGCTTTACGCGTCGCTGGAAAAAGAAACAGGGCATGCCATCGGCTGGAAACAGGTCGGCAGCCTCATCTTGGGGCGCTCTGAGGATCGCATGATCCAACTCCGTCGCACCACGGCAATGGCCGAGCTTTTCGGCGTCGAAGCGCATCTGATCAGCGCCGATGCAGCGCGAGAGAAGTGGCCGCTGCTCCGGACCGATGACCTGCTCGGTGCAGCCTGGCTTCCTCACGATGGAAAAGTCATTCCGAAAGAAGTCGCCCTCGCGCTCGCTTCAGGAGCTCGCACGCACGGCGCGACTGTGGTCGAGAACGTTGCCATTCTTGATGTCCTACACCAGCATGGCCGAGTCACAGGAGTTAAGACTTCGAGCGGCACAATCAAAGCAGAGTATGTTGTCTTGACTGGAGGGATGTGGACGCGCGACTTGGGGTTGCGCTGCGGCGTCACCATTCCGCTTTTTCCGGTGGAGCATCACTACGTCGTGAGCGAAGCGATCGAGGGAGCTTTTGATGAATTGCCGGTAGGGCGTGACCCCGATCTCTGCATCTACTTTCGTGGCGAAGGCAACGCCGTGATGCTCGGAGCCTTTCAGAGATACACAAAGCCCTGGCTGGCCAATCCGATCCCCGGCAACTTTTCGTTTCAGTTGCTCGATCCCGACTGGGAAAAGTTCTCCGAGCCACTCAAAGCCGGCAAGTGGCGCATTCCGGCTTTGGAAAAAGCGGGCTATGCCAAGTTCGTCAACGGCCCCGAGAGCTTCACTCCCGACAACAATTTCATCATGGGCGAAGCGCCGGAGCTGCGTCACTTATACGTCGCTGCAGGCTTTAACTCCGTCGGGATCGCGAGTGCCGGAGGCGCGGGCAAATATCTGGCGGAATGGATCATCGAAGGTCAGCCAACGATGGACCTCTGGTCGGTGGACATTCGAAGGTTCGGCCCGCTCGCAAATAATCGGCGGTTCCTTCAGGAACGCGTCACCGAGGTGCTCGGCTTGCACTATCAGCTCGCCTGGCCGAACCGAGAATTTGAAACCGGCCGAGGACTGCGCAAGAGCCCTTTGCATGATCGGCTCGCTGCCCAGGGCGCTTGCTTCGGGAACAAGAACGGCTGGGAGAGGCCGTGCTGGTTTGCCCGCGACGGAATCAATCCCGAAATGCATTATTCGTTCGGGCGTCAAAATTGGTTCGAGTGCCACGCTGCTGAACATCGAGCGATCCGGCAAAATGTCGCCATCTCGGATCAAACAGGCTTCTCGAAATTTATTTTTCAAGGCCTCGACGCATGTTCGGTCCTGCAACGGTTGTGTGGCAATGATGTGGATGTGCCCGTCGGCAAAGCGGTCTATACCGGCATGTTCAACGAGCGAGGTGGGTTCGAAAGCGATCTGACAATCATCCGACTGGCTGCGGAGGAGTTTTACATTGTGAGTGGCACCGCCCAGGTGGTGCGTGATTTTGACTGGATCAGTCGCCACATCCGCCCCGATGAGCATGCCGAACTGGCGGACGTCACTGAGTCGTTTAGCGTCCTTGGTGTCATGGGGCCAAACTCGCGAACATTGCTCAGTCTGGTCACCGACACAGAGCTCTCGAACCAAGCATTTCCCTTCGGCACATCGCAACTGATCGGCCTTGGGCCGGCAACTGTGCGGGCTGTGCGCCTGACCTACGTTGGCGAACTGGGTTGGGAATTGCACGTGCCCATGAGTCAGGCTGCCTTGGTGTATGAGACGTTGAGTCACGCGGGCAGATCCATGGGCGTCTCCAACGCCGGGCATTACGCCATCAACTCCCTTCGGTTGGAGAAGGGCTACCGCGCTTGGGGAGCCGATGTTTCGCCCGATGACATGGCGCTCGAGGCTGGGCTCTCCTTCGCCATCGCTTGGAACAAGTCCAGTCCTTTCATCGGACGCGAGGCGCTGTTGAGACAAAGGCAAGCCAAGCTGCAACGACTGTTGGTAATTTTTGTTGTCGAAGATCCAGAGCCGGTTCTGTGGGGCAGCGAACCGATTTACCGTAACGGCCGAGCCGTCGGCTACACAACCTCTGGCTCGTACGGCCACACTTTGGGCGGGGCGATCGGGATGGGCTACATCAGCGACAACGGTGGCCTGAATGCGGAATTCATCAAAGCTGGAACTTACGAGATCGATATTTCCGGCCGGCGCTATCCAGCCAAGGCTTACTTGCGCGCTCCTTACGATCCTGACCGAAAGCGCATCCTCGCGTAACTCCGACTCACCCTCGTCGAGAGACGAGACTGTCAGAATCAGCTTGGCCCCGACACAAAGGACGCCGTTCTCATCTGGTGAGGACGTAGCTGGCGTCTTTGGGGAGGTATCAGCGAATCGGTTTACCCTGTGGCGAAGGTCTTGCAGATACTGAGCTCACGCCATCCCAAGGGCCGCTCGCTCTACAAGGTCGTCTGTCGCGGCGAGGAGTGGGTCGGACTGGTGCTCTGGACCGGTGCCATCTGGCACTTCAAAGCCCGCGACCTCCATCTGGGATGGGATCCGCTGATCCGCTCCGAACGTCTCCAACTCATCGTCCACCAGGCCCGCTTCCTGGTTCCCGAAATGGCCCGCGAACCCAACCTCGCCTCGGCGTGTCTAGCCGCCAGTTCTCGCGATTTGCCGGCCCAATGGGAGGAATATTTCGGCTACCGACCCTTGTTGGCGGAGAGCTTCACCGATCCGGAAAGCCACGCCGGTACCTGCTACAAGGCCAGTGGTTGGGAGGCCCTCGGATTCAGTGGACGGGACGGACGCCATTACGCCGAGAGACTCCCCGAACCGCTCGGGCCCAAGAAACTTTGGATCAAAATCCTGCATCCCCAGGCCAAGGCCCTGCTCTGTTCGAACCCGCTGTCTGAGGCCTATCGGGCAGGTCTGGCCGCCCATGTCGCGGAACGCTCGGCCCTCAAAGCCCCTCAACTCAGTTCGCTCTTCGAGGCCTTTCAGAAAGTGCCTGACCCCCGCTCCCGCTGTGCTCGGGCCTTCCCCATCGGTGCCGTGCTGAC